>JBAXTZ010000042.1:0-26367 GCA_037129925.1 Bacillota bacterium | reverse complement strand
GGCGTTTTCATTCGTCAACCTATTCTTCAATATTTATCAGAACTTTTTCACCGCTGCCGCCTGTCTTCGTTGCCTCTGTTAGACGACTTCACGAATTTTATACTACTTCTCCTCACTTGTCAATCATATTTAACGCAAATCACTGGAAATCACTGGAAATGTGCCTATTTTTCAAATAAATGTCCCCCGCCAAGACTAGCAGGGGACATTAGTTGCTGATTATTCGATTATTACAGTGAGGTTATTAAATAACTCGCGGTGGCTTTCGAGTTTCTCTTTGCCACCGACAACACAAATAATGTTAGCAGCTGTAAACTGCGCGAAGAGTTCGGCATAACCCCGCACAACATCTTGATTAGTAGCCAGCAATTCGTCACGCTCGCGTTGAATATCGGCATAGGTTCGACCGGAAAGATAGTCTTGAAGCGCCGTCTGACCTTTTTGCGCCGGAGACAATGGCGTATCCACTCGACTAAGTGTGCCAATGATGTTTTTCAACATCTCCCGATCTGATGCAGCAAAATCCCGCAAATACTGCGCGACATTGTCATAAGTGTCCAAGCTTTGCGCCAAATGCGGGTCGCGATAAGAACCAAGATACATTACGCCATTTGGATAGAACCGGGCAAACGTGCCATAGGCGCCGCCCATGATGCGAATTTTCGTCCAAAGATAATCATAACTGAGCAATGTGTCCAAAACTTTCATGGAGCCGGAAAACTTATATCCCAGTTTGGTAAAATTCATGCCCTTGAATACATATTGCACTTTACTCGGTATCGCCAACCCCTCGTTCCGGGGTTCGCCAACGGTTGAATAATCATACTGCGCACCATCACCATCATTCATCCGTGGCATAAATGAATTGAGTACTTTAGCAACATAAGGATAGTCGTCGTCATCACAAGTTACCGAAACCAGCAAATTTCGGCGCACAAATAACCGCTTCTGCAACTCGGCCAATCGCTCGGCAACACTGTCATACAATTTCTCGAAGTTCTTGTCCACGGCCTTAATGAACAGATAAAACGGGTGCAACCCCCGCGCTTGATAGGCTCCGACCGGTGCCAGATAAGATAACATGGTAGCCGCCGCCAGGCTGTTTCCATCTTCAATCAGTGATAGCTCTAGGTCGGCGTGCAACTCCTGCACAATTTCTTTAAGCCGCTTCTTGTTGGTAAAAATCGTTTTGTATAGTATTTCCTCAACAATTTCCGCAGCAGCGGTTAATTTGTCCCGTAGCGCTTTAAACCGTACTGAGACTTTCGCAGAAAACCGCTCGCTATCCTGATATTCGGAAATAAACGCGGCGCCGATAGTAAAACCACCGGTGTGGATGTTTAGTTCGTTTGCCAAATCGGAAAAGTCGCGTTCAGTTGTGTCAATTTTACCAAGTACCGCTAACAACAAGTTCAAATATTCAAAATCTTCCGGAGGGACCGCGGTCAGATCAAACATCAAGCCGCCATAAATGATTTTATTGGTAAACACATTACTAAACGCAACCGGTACATTCGACTCCAGCCGAATTTCTAACGGCAACTTTTCGGCTTGCCGTTCCAAATCTTCAACAGCCAGTAACGGAATTTTTTCCAAGTCTTCGGCGCTGTCAATGCGCGACTGCCAGCTCTTTAGCGCCTTGGTGTCGAGAACCAAGGCAGCTATTTGTTCGCTGGATAAACCCGCCTTATATTGGCGCAGCTTTTCCCGTACGGCTTCGGCGTTTCGTTCTTCTAACCCCGGATTGGGTTGAACGACAACTAACGCGCGATGATTATTATCCAACAAATAATTTTGAATCAACTGTTCAAAATAATCACTCGTTAGCGCGGCGCGCAACTGCGGCAGATACTGTTCATAAGCCAACCCCGCCAGCGGGTCGCCGTCGTACACCCAGGTCTCCATCGCGGCAATGTTATAAATCAAGCCTTTAGGATACGAACCGAAATCGGCTTCGCGGAGCGAAAATTCCTTGCGATTTAAAGTGGCTTCAATCAGCTTTTTGTCGATACCGTTTTTCACCAAATCGATTAATGTAGTGTGGATAATCTCGCGAAATTTCTCGGCATCTTTGGCGTTGGCGTTGATCGCTTTGATGGAAAACACCGGCTGTAAAATCATACTATCAAAATCGCCGCAAATTTCCTGACCGATACCAGCTTCAACGAGCGCGCGTTTCAAAGGCGATGCCGGAGTCTCCAGCAAGATGCTTTGTAGCGCGGCCAGCGCCATCATCAACTGAACATCCAGCGATTGCCCGACTACAAAATTATAGGTTAGAAAAGTCTTGTCTTCACAATCAGTATCCACGCCAATCGGATATTCAGCGCAAACACTTGCCTCACTTTTAAATGGCGGATGCAGCGGAATCGCCGACCGCACATCTTGGCGGCTGTATTTGCTTAAATATTCTCCATCCAGCAACGCCAGCGTTTTCTCGATATCCATATCGCCATACAAGAATATAAACGAATTTGACGGATGATAATATTTGGCATGAAACTTGCAAAATTGCGAGCTTTTCAAATCAACAATGTGATCCGGATGTCCGCCGCTTTCAACGCCATACGGACCTTCGGTAAAAAGTGTCGCGAAAATATTTTGTTCGACAATGCTCTCGGGCGAAGAAAAAGCACCCTTCATTTCATTGTAAACCACGCCGTTATATTTCAGCTCGGAATCCGGGCGCGACAACTCATAATGCCAACCCTCTTGCTTGAAAATATTCGGCTCACTGGTAATCGCCGGATTAAACACTGCATCCAGATATACATCCATTAGATTATAAAAATCTTTAGTGTTGCGACTGGCAACCGGATACATCGTTTTATCCGGAAAAGTCATCGCGTTTACAAAAGTGTTCAGCGACCCTTTGACAAGCTCAACAAACGGCTCTTTGAGCGGATATTTTTTTGACCCGCCCAATACAGAATGCTCGAGAATGTGCGCAATACCAGTGCTGTCCCGCGCCGGAGTCCGAAAAGTTATCGAAAAAACCTTGTTATCATCATCGTTAGCCAAATAGACCAACCGCGCTCCAGTCTGCTGATGTTCAAAAATTTTCGCCAAACATTTCTGCTCAGCCAGGAATTGTTCACGCTGTAACACGAATCCATGCATATTGTTTGGCAATCCATCCTCCACTGACTATATCGCTAACGCAATGTAGACTTTCATATTATGATCGGTGGTTTCAACCTTTTGGACATTAATAGCGTCGAGCACTCGTATGCCGATAAACATCATACTACCGAACTTGGTTTTGTATAACCATTCATGGAAGTCGACAGTAACTTCATTTTCCTTGACGCTAAGCTTCATGCCGTTTTCAAACTTGGGAATCCCATACCAGTTGGCGAGTGTTTGCACACTGCACATACTAAGAAATATATTTTTGATCCCGCCAAAGAAACCGCCGTCCAGAATGCGCATTTTTTCAACCTCCAGTGTCGTCACTGATTTGGTCTTATTATGCATAAACTGAACAATTTTGGCATCGACCTGATAACTATCACCCTGCAGGATTTTGATCGTCGCCGACAGTTTATTACCGGCGAGAAACTGTACGTTGATATTCTGAACACTATTCGCCGCGGTACCGCCGACAGTCATTTGCAACATTTGATTAAGTGTGGTATCGGAAATATTCAAGACACCATTTTGCAAATCCGGCAACGACTGGTCAAGTAACGCCTGGCGAGCAAGTGTAGCATAATCACCGATACTTTCAAAAAAATCAGCATAGCCAACATTTGCCGCTAACAGCAAGAACAATAATGTTATCAACGCGACTGGTTTTCGCAGCGCTTGCATTTACGCCCCCATTGCTGCCGCCGCCGCCATCGCCGCGCCGACCCCGGAACCGTCCTTGCTTAAAATCGTTTGCACTTTTCCTTCGGCTTTGGGCATGACTTCCAGCACCGCGTGCAAAATATTTTCCGGGTATTCCGGCATTTTTTCGTACAATGAACCATCAATGGCGATAGTATGTTTTCTGGCAAGCTTCGGATCGCTGTGAGCGATGGCCGCGGCAAAAGTCGCGCCGACTAATCGAGCCGACCGCTTGGCAATCGCCACCACTATTTCAGTAGCTTCCGTTAGCATCATATCGCTAAACATCGCGTTCGGTAAATGCGCACGCAGGACTCTGGCCATCGCTGCTTCCCGATCGTAAACGACTTCAGAAATATCCGCGCTACTCATAACAATATCCAACGGCGCAAACCATTCGCTCAACACGATACTTGCCAACATCCCCAAATAATGTCCACTAACCATCTTTTCCAGTACCTGAGTGCCGGGCGCATCGCTCTTGCTATCTAGCAGTTTATCAAAGTGATTTTGTTCGAGCTTGTCAAAATTGCCCGATTCCATATTGACAATCATCGGTTTATCCTGACCCGGATAATGCATTTCTCGGTAGCAGGTATTGTGTCCGGTACCGCAAATCGAACCGATATCGACAGTTGCATCCGCCATCGCCGAAGCCAATAACGTGCCGACAGTGTCGTTTAGAATGACATTGTTATCGACATTGGTAACACCTACCCGCACCAGTGCGTCCGCTAACAGTTTGCCAATATCCTGACCTTCGACACCCGACGTTTTGATTTCCTTTGTCCAATTGATAAGATAGGAAGTGCGCACGCCCTCCTGCCGGCAAGGAAACGAAAACGTATGCCCAAGATAGTATTCGGTATCGCTATCCACAGTTTCCTTGATTTTAGTGGCAATATAATCAAACAATTCATCGGCGTGCACCGCGGCAACTGTAAAATCCTTCGCACCATCCCGCAGTGAAAATACCGTTCGCTTGACAATTTCATACTTGCGGTCAGCAATTTTCAGCAATAGTACTCGCACGTTAGAGCCACCAAAATCTACTGCCAGGTAATTACCGCGTTCTTTTCCGCTGGGAATATCCAAAAACGATGGTAACATCTTGAGCGACCCGCTGCGTTCTTTTAAACCCAGTTGCATTTCCTCCGCGAAGTTAGCGGCGATTGTTTTGAGCGTAGCGGTTGAAAGAGTAAAGGCTGTTACGATTTCTGCTGTTTTCATTACATTCTCCTATTTATGTTTTATTCTGAACAAAACGATTATAGCAATTACGCCGCCAGCCACGCCACTGACCAATTGTGGCCAACTCATGGTAAACATAAGCGCTGTCGCCAACTTGTCCGGCAGACTGATAAATGCTAGTAATGCGCTAAACATTATAAACAACGCGATAGTTTTTGCCAGCGCCGCGACAACAACAGCGGCAATTCGGGCTTTGCGTTCCAACAACCAATAGCAGCTAACCAGCAGTCCGTTACCAATAAATATTGGCACAATAAACAACGGCAACGGTAACTGACCTTGCATATAGGCTACAAATGGTGTAATCAACGAGATAATCAACCCGCTCTTCAAGCCGACTGTAGTAGTCGCGATTAGTAAACAGGCGTTTACCAGACTGCCGATTACAAATGGCGCAACGACCGGCGGAATCGGCACAATCAACCGCAAAGATTGAAACACCAACGCTAGCCCCAAGATTAACGCCGAATATGTAAGTTTTTTGGTATCCATCAAACACTCCGTGATTTTTTTACAGAATTATTATACAATACTAGTCGGCTATTTAACAGCATTGCCGCGAATTTGTAGCGGACAACGAGCTAAGATTGGAACAATATGAACAGAATTGCAACCCTTGATTATATCCGCGCAGTCGCGATGTGCGGCGTGCTGATGATTCATACCGGTTCATACGCGCTCGGCAACAGCACAATCAATCCGGCATTTATCGCGCTATTTGAAATACTGACGCGATTTTCAATACCAATCTTTTTTTTCGTATCGGCATTCGGGTTATTCATCAACCACAACCCCGACAAACCTTTTTCTTATTGGAAATTTTTGCAAAAACGCGGCAAATCGGTTTTTGTTCCCTATGTAGTCTGGTCGGTAATATATTTGCTAATCGCTCGCGACTATAGCGGCTTGCAAATAGAAAACTTCTCCTACAAACTGCTGTTTGGTTTGGGTTCTTATCAACTGTACTTTTTAGTGCTGTTGCTCTGGTTCTATATCCTGATGCCGCTGTGGCGGCTAGTTGTGCCGTTTTTTGCCAGACGACCGCTGGTATCGCTAATTTTCCTGTTCGTTGCCCAACTATTGTTCAATAATTTTTCCGTTCATTATCTTTGGAATGTAAAAACCAATATCCCCTTTGTCGATGCCTTGATCAGCTATCGTGTCAGCTACTGGGTGGCACATTATTTCTTTATCTTTATCCTCGGCGGAATCTGCGCGCTCAAGCAACAACAGTTTGTTGAATTTTGCAGCAAGCGGTTCCTACTGATTTGCGCCGCATTTGCCTGCGCAGCAATCAATATCGTCGGGCAATACTATTATTATCTGGATTATCAAGCTTACAGCCTGCTCGACTGCATCAACACCTTTCATCAACTGAGCGTGCCGGGGTTGATTTACACAGTTGCCGCGACAATTTTCCTGTTCGCGCTGCTCGGTAAAATCAGCAATCCGGCAATCGGCGCTTGGCTCAAATTCTTCGCTGATGCATCTTATCCGGTATATTTAGTCCACCCGCTGTTCATGTATTTAACATTTTACGTTTTTCAACAAACTCAATTGCAATTTACCGTTGTGAACTCGACACTGTTTTTTTTGATCGTGCTGACATTGTCATTGATCTTCTCGTGGTGTTTGGATAGTGTTTCGAAAAAAATACCGCTGCTGGGAGTGCTGTTGAAGGGTGGCTGAAAATCGCACATTCAGTCAGCGTCATCCGAGATTGTTTTCGCCAACGGATTGTTCACGATATATTCACGCACAAAATACAAATCAACATCATCGCGGATAATGTGTTCATAATAATTGCGTTGCCATAATTTACCGTGAAACCGTGGCCAATTATGGTTTTTGACACCGTTGATGTATGCGGTGGTTGTTGATGATTTAAATCGACAAACCACATCCGCCAACGACGTTCCTGTAGGGGCAAGCCCTTGTGGTTGCCCTTCCATTTCTTGTGGTTGCCCTTCGTTTGGTGGTACTTCGTTTGGGATGTGGGCGGACACTTCGTTTGGGATGTGGGCGGACACAAGGCCCGCCCCTACGGGATTTTGGAAAATATTCGGAATGGTATTTGGCATTTCATTAATCACAATTATTCCGTGAAAATGGTCGGGCATAATCTGGTATTCATCAAGACCGATGTTTCGAAAATGTTGCGGCATTTCACACCAAATATTTTTCACCATAACCCCAACATTATTCAAAACCATCACTCCGTCAACGATTTCCCCAAATTTCGATTCACGCTCCTGCGTACATATGGTCACAAAATACATTCCTGATTGCGAGTAATCGTAATTGCTCAAGCGTATTGAACGCCGCTGAAATTCAAAATCACTAGACATCTTTAACCGCCGATCTTTAATATATCAGCATCGCGTCGCCGAAACTAAAAAACCGATACCGCTCGTTAATGGCTGTCTGATAGGCAGCCATTATTTTTTCGCGCCCGGCAAATGCCGATACCAACATTAGCAGGCTGGATTTTGGCAAATGAAAATTGGTAATCAACGCGTCTACGACTTGGAACTTATAGCCCGGGTAGATGAAAATATCCGTGCTAGAGTACTCCGAGCCGCTAGCCGCCAGCCGCTGACCGCAAGCGAAAGCCGACTCCAGCGTCCGCACCGCCGTTGTGCCGACGGCAATTACCCGCTTGCCATTGGTTTTGGTCTGCTCGACTAAGTCTCTGGTCCGTCTTGGCAACCGATAGCGCTCTGAATGCATAACATGGTCGGTTATCAGGTCGGCAGTAACCGGCCGGAAAGTTCCAATCCCGACGTGCAGTGTCACATACGCCGTGTTAACACCTTTGTTATGCAGTTTTTCCAGCAACTCCGGCGTAAAATGCAGTCCGGCTGTTGGTGCGGCGACCGAGCCGTCATTCTTGGAATAAATCGTCTGATAGCGTTCGCTGTCGAGCAATTTCTCGGTAATATAAGGCGGTAGCGGCACTTCGCCGCAACTCCTCAACTGTTCTGCAAAATCGCCGTCACAGCTAAACCGCGCCACTCGTCCGCCAAAATCGGTGTTGGCGACAAACTCACAGCTAAACTGTTCAGAAAACTCAACCACCGCGCCAATCCGGGCTTTCTTACCCGGCTTGACCAGCACTTCCCAACAATTATCCGCTAACGGAGTAATTAAAAACACTTCAATCTTGGCGCCGGTATCCGGCTTGGTGCCAATCAACCGCGCCGGAATAACCCGGGTATCGTTAAACACCAGCAAATCGCCGGGGTTAATATACTCCAAAATATCAGTAAAAGTTCGCTGTTCAAAACCAGTGTTTTCTCGATTCACAACCAACAATCGCGAACTATCCCGCGGTTCAAGCGGAGTCTGAGCAATCAGCTCATCCGGCAAATCATAATCATAATCAGTTAATTTCAAAGTGGACGGGCGGGATAACCCCGCCCCTACCGTGAACATTTTCACAATTTCCCTATCCCCCATTTCCTATTCCCTATCCCCTACTAATACCAGCCGCCGCGCTTCGCCGACCAGATACAGTGAGCCGCAGATGACTATCGTGCGCTTAGAAAGTAGCGCCGCTGCCAGCGCAACTTCTAGCGAAGCACAAGCATTCGCCGAAATATTTATTTCCAAAAACATTTCCTGCAACTGTTCCGCTGATAGCGCTAGTGAATTATCGACACTGACCGTGTAGACTTCATCGACAATAGTACTTAGCTGTCTGATTACCTGAATTGTATCTTTGGTGCGCAGGCTGCCAAAAATCAACGCCACCTTATCCGGAAAATTCGCCGTTACAAATTCTGCCAGTGTTCTCGCGCCCTGCGAATTGTGAGCGCCATCGATGATTATAGTATTCCCAGGCAAACTAAAGACTTCCAACCGCCCGAGCCAGCGGGCGGCAGCCAGACCGGCACAGATGGCATCATTTGTGATAATCAACTTACCGGACTGATTTATGGCCTCAACCGCTAACAGCGCCGACACGGCATTAGTCAGCTGGTAGTCCCCCAACAGCGCAATTTCCAGCTGCGGATAATTTGCGTAGCTAAACCGTTGTCCGGTTAAACCGCATTCGCCAACAGCAATGTCTGCCCGCTTGCACCAACGCAACAAAGAATTATTATGATCAGCCTGGCTTTGGATTAGCTCATTAACAACAGCGGTTTGCCAAAGCGCGACTACCGGACAGTTCGGTTTGATGATACCGCATTTTTCCAAGGCGATTTCTGGCAGCGTTTCGCCTAAAATTTTGACATGGTCGTAATCAATCGCTGTAATCACACTGACTAGCGGACGATTAATTACATTAGTTGCATCCCAGCGCCCGCCCAATCCGGTTTCGATTATCATTAAATCGCAACCCTGTTCAACAAAGTAGCAAAACGCCATCGCCGCCAGCAGCGCGAAGCCGCTTAGCGGCAACTGTGACTGCTCCGCCAGCGCTAACAGGCTGTTCGCCAGCCGAATAAAATCGTTATCGGATATTTGAACGCCGTCCACCACAATCCGTTCATTAAACCGCTCCAGATGCGGCGACGTGAACAACCCGGTTTTCAAGCGGGCGCTTTTAGCGATAGAATATACATAGGCAGCGGTCGAACCTTTACCGTTAGTTCCGGCGATGTGCACCGCCGGAACTTTGTCCTGCGGATTGTCACAGGCCTGCATCATCTGGCGCATCGCCGCAAACTGCAAATCAGCAGCCAAGCTGCCACCGGACAGTTTGCTGCTGATAAGCGCGCATATTCGAAGATATTCGCTTTTTCCCATCGCTATTATTCCTCTATTAGTGCAAACATTGGCTGATTATGAAAACTAGCGCGGATGACCCGTAAGAAATCTCCGGCAAAAGTTTTTAGGCGAATTACCTCGAACGTCAAAAATTCCGTTTTTATCTCGTCTTTGATTGACGGCAAGTTAATTGCCACATTAGCCACCGCGCCGCGAAACCCGGCATAACACATTTCCGCGCCGGTTAATAAATCTGAGGCGGCGTTTTCGTTAATCTTACCCAGCAGTCCGGCAGCTAATTCCAATACCGCGCAAGCTTGGGTAGCGGTCATCAGCGGCGTCATCGCCGCTTCATAAAACGCCAGCCGGATGGCAATAGTGCGCTCATTTTTTTCGACCTCGGTCGCTTTCGGCAGTTTGAAAGCCGCCATTACTGCCGCAAACGCCGCCGTATCCTTATCCATCTGCGCAGATAACTCCTGCCGGAGCGCAGTCAAATGGCTGAGCGCATCTATCAAGGCTGGTTGATGCTCAACTAAATCAGTTTTATTTATCGAGAGATTGACAACCATTTCGACCAGCGCCGCGCCAAACATCGCCGACAACGCCGCAGCCGTTCCGCCACCCGGAGCCGGACTGTTCGATGCCAGTTCCTCACTCAATTGTTTTATAGTATATTGTTCAAATTTCAAATCTCTTCTCTCCCTTCTATAAGCGTTGATCGATCATTCAGGCGGTTGGCGGCTGGCGGCTGGAAGACTACCAGCGGCTAGCGGCCAGCGGCTAAAAGCTATACTTTCAATTCCCCAACCACCGCTTCGGTCGCCTTGACCAACGATTCATCACGGATAATCGCGTAGACGCTACGGATATCCGGCGCTAAGAATCGGTCTTCATCCAGCTTTTCGACATATTTCCGCAAATGCTGCCAGGCGGCGTTGGTACCCACTCCGGATTTCATTTCCAAAAAATCTATCCCTTGCGCTGCTGCCAGCAATTCGATTGCCACAACATGGCGGCTGTTTTCCAAAATTTCCCGGCACTGGCGGGCGGCGATTGTACCCATCGAGACGTGGTCTTCCTGGTTCGCCGAAGTCGGGATACTATCCACTGAAGCCGGATGCGCCAGCACTTTGTTTTCAGAAACTAACGACGCAGCAGTGTACTGGGTTATCATAAAGCCGCTATCCACGCCCGGATAGGCGGTGAGAAACGCCGGTAAATTGCTCAAACTCGGATCAACCAACCGGTTTGTCCGCCGTTCAGAGATGTTGGCGATTTCGCAAACGGCAATTTTCAACGCGTCCATCATCAGCGCCATCGGTTGACCGTGGAAATTGCCGCCGGAGATAATTTCGCCGGTATCCGGCATAATCAGCGGATTATCGGTCGCTGAATTAATCTCGACTTCCAGAACTTCATGCAACCGTCGCACCATATCTTTGCTGGCGCCGTGCACTTGAGGAACGCAGCGCAGCGAGTATGCGTCCTGCACCTTTAGGCAATCGCGATGTGATGCCATAATCTCGCTGTCTGCGGTCAATTTTAGAATGTTAAATCCCGTTTCCACCTGTCCTTTGTGCGGCCGGGCAATGCTAATCCGCTCGTCAAACGCCGCGCGGGTGCCGCGCAACGCTTCTAAGGACATCGCTGCCGAGATATCGGCGACCTTCATCAACTGCACCGCGTCGTGCCAGACCAGACAACCAATACCGGTCATGACTTGGGTGCCGTTAATCAGTCCTAATCCCTCTTTACCGCGCAACGTCAGCGGCTTGATGCCCTTGGCTGCCAATACATGACTGGCCGGGACAACCTGACCATCAACGATACATTCGCCTTCACCGAGCAGTACCAATATGATATGCGACAGCGGCGCCAAATCACCGCTCGCGCCAACTGAACCCTGACAGGGAACTGCCGGACAGACCCCTTTATTGAGGAGTTCCAGTAACGCTTCGACCGTTTTCGAACGAACGCCGCTGTAACCCTTGACTACCGAGTTCGCCCGCAGCAACATACTGGCGCGTACCACATCTTCCGGCAAAAAAGCGCCCACACCGGTAGCGTGGCTGAGAATCAAATTGCGTTGCAACTTGTCGCGCTTATCCTTGGAAATGAAAATGCTGGCAAACTCACCAAATCCGGTCGAGATGCCATATACCGGCCGTTCTTCTTGCAAAACTTTTTCAACAACAGCGCGGCTTTTTTCTAACTGGTCATAACCATGCGATGATATGCCGACCTGCTGGTACTCCCGTGCCACCCGCACCACGTCGGTAGTTGTCAGTGAATGTCCGTCGAGTAATAACATTTGATTCTCCTTGCGAAATTAGTTGATATTACATAGTTACTGATAAGAGTAGCCCCCGATTGTAATCTGCATCGCAGTACCGCCGCTCCAGCCGGGCGAAGTTACTGACAGACCGGCGATTACCGTCGGAAATAAAGCAAACGTCGCCGCATCATAGGTCAGACCAACACCGGAAAACGTAGCCGGAGTAGAAGAAAAGCTAATCGCCGAACCGGTTAAGGCTCCGGAGCCGCTGACCGTTATCGTTCCGCCAGCAATTGCAATTGTATTGTAGGCCTTGGCATCGCCGTCGATTAATATGTTCCCTTCAGTAATAAGCATGAAATCGCCGCCGGTTCCGTCACTTTTTCCAAGATGTCCCGATCCGCCAAGATGGATATCGCCTACTGCGTATATGAGTACAGGACCAGTCCCGGTCACAACTTGCGAATCGCTAAAAGACAGTTTTCCCGGACAATAATAATTGCCACCAGTGATAACCGGTGCCGGGTCGTGCCAGGGATAACTATAATCGCTGCCGGTGAGCGTGGCGCCGGTCGGATGAGCTAACGCTGAATAAGTACTTCGCCGCAATACTGTGGTGCTACTAGTGTCGCTCGCGGGTTTCAGCGCCGCCAGACCGGCGCAATTATAACTGGTAGTCGCTGTCCCGCTGATTGCTACAGATAGTGCTGCGGCATGGACGATGGTGTTCCCAGCGGCATTACCGGTGACATGGGTTGACCAGTCGAGATTTAGCGTGCCATTAGTTGCGACACTGCCGACTATGGAGGCCGAACCAGTAAGGGTTGCTCCACCAACCGTAAACAACGCAAAATCGCTCATATTCCCCCAAGGCGGGACACAAGTAATCGGATTAAGCACCAAGGTACGCGAAACTGAACCGCTACCCAGACCAGTGGATTCGATCGCCCGCTTGTTGGCATCATAACTCGGCAAACCGAACGTTGGATTGTAACATAGCACCCTGTATTTGCCGGATTCCGCAGGGTCAATGCTGACGTCGGCCTTGGCTTTATTGCTGTTGCTGTAATAGGTGGTATCATTCAGCTTACTCAGCGCCGCCCGTGCGCCGCATTCGGCAAAATTACTCGCTGTAGCGCTCTCGTAAAACGCCTGCGTCGACCCCAATTCACTGCGCGAAGTCGACATGTAGCCAAGCAGCAAACCGCAAATCAAGCCGATTATCCCCAAAACAATCGGCAACGAAAAACCACGGTTGCCAAGCCGGTTATTGGCGCGAAATTTCCGCAGATATTTCATTGGCAAACACACCACCTTCCGACGAACGAGTGGGCGGGTAAACCCTGGTTGGGCGGGGAAACCCCGCCCCTACATTCCGTTATTCACCGTTCTCCGACCCCTGATAACCGTAAACTGATCACCGACAACCGTTAATAGTATCCGCCGACAACCACTTCCCAGGTTCCGCTACCGCTACCGCTCCAGCCCGGATTAGTGACCGTAAGTTGACCCTCAATGTCCGGGAAACCGTCAAACGCCGTCTGGTCATAGACAAAACCGGCGCCGCTCACCGAGCAGGTTGCAAAACTGACTACCGAGCCTTTAACTGCGCCCGAGCCACCATCGGTGAAGTTGCCTTTGCTAATAAGCACCGCCTTATTAACTATTGCCGCGCCATCGACATTTATCTTGCCCTCACTGATAATCATAAATGTTCCGTTTAGCGAACCGGAACCACCAATCTGCACGTCACCTACCGAATAGATGATTACCGGACCGGTGCTGGTCAGGCTGCCGGAGTCGCTGAATTTCATAGTTCCCGGACAATAGTAAGTCCCTTCGGCAAGCGTCCGGCTTTGCCAATCATATGCATAATTGCTGCCGGTAGCGGTTGCGCCAGTCGGCGCAGAAAATCCGGAATAAGTAGCACGGTTCAGGCGGCTGAGTGTACTACCGGTTCCCGGCGCCATCGCCGCCGTCAGGCTGCTGGTATAGCCACTGGTTTTGTCGCCGGTGATTGTACACCATGCCGGACAAATAACGCTGGATGCGGCAACGCTGCCGTTAATTCTGGTCGAACCGCTCAGCGTCGTCGTACTGAGCGTGCCGACATTGCCGGTTACTTGTGCTGACCCGGATAACGAAAACGCCCCCAGCGAAAAAAATGAATAGTTTCCCATATTATCGGTTCCGGCATGTTCAATCAGCGTAATTGGCGGATTGTCCAGTACTAGCGTGCGCGTGGCGACACTAAAGCCCAATTCCGTTATCTGGCCGTTGGATTGAATTATTCGTTGCAGCGGTTGGGTTATCGGATTGTTATTACTGCACTTCACGACATATTTCCCGCTGACATCGCTGATAGTCACGGTATCAGTCACGCCGACTAACGAGTTAGTGTTCGCGCGATAGGTCGCATCCGTAGCCAGTTTCCGAATCGCGGCGCGGGCGCCGTATTCCGCCAGGAACTGGGCGCGGATGCCTTGGTTTTGCGAATCGGCGGTCGTAACATTGATACTTTGAATCGACATTCCGGCAATTACAATAACAGCAATCATCGCAAGCGATACCAAAACGACCGGCAAAGTAAACCCTTTGCTATTACCAAAGTACGCTCTGGACATTGCCAGCACCTCCTTATGGAGTAGTCATATAATAATCGTTTTCCAGAAATATTTCATAGGTTTTCGCGGCACCGGAAACGTTAGCGCCGGTAACGCTGGGTGGTGTCCAGGTAACCGAAACTTTGCAACGGGCGACTTTTCGGGGCGTGGTCGCTAACACTTTTGCATACACGCGTATTGTGTGGGCGCTCCTGCCGAGATTGTCGATTACGATTATGAAACCGTTGCCGCTGCTTTCCACGAATGTTTGACTGTCTTTAACAGTGTTTGGCGGATCATTCCACTCAATGTTTGGTTGACCGGTATAGCTAGTCACTGTAAGCAAGGGATGCAATGGATCTGTTTCTCCCCAAAATGCTCCGTTCTCGTTCTTTAGTTTCAATATCTCAATATATTTTTGCGCGACGCTAGTTGCCACAACGTAATCCGATGATGCCGCCGTCGTGTCCTTCGATCTTCCAAACGCCGCAAACAAAGCAACGGCAATTATCCCAATAATTGCCGCCGAAATCAGTCCGTCCACAATCAGTGAACCGTTTTGGTTTTTGAACCCTAACATCTTTGCCATAACAACCCCCGGTAACGGAAAAGGGCGCACACATAGGTGCGCCCCTACGTTGACGGATAAACGATTTGGGTAATCAACTTGGTATTACGCGATTTGGTTGTGCCGGTTCGCCCAGTGTTAGTCCAGGACACGGTGCAGAGAATATCGAGGTTGCCGTTAGTGTCAAGTTTTGACTGATTGACGATTACAAACGTAGACGTCGCGCCTTTGAGCGTGACCGGCGAGCTGTCGCCTTGCACCGGCGGTTTGGTTTGGTAACTGGTCGTCAACGTCTGTCCGTCCCAAAACGCCTTGTCATTGACTGAACTGTCTTTCAATATTTCCAACTGCTTTTGTGCCAGACCATTCGCCATGATATATTCCGCCGAGGCGTCGCCGAAATCTGAAGACCGACCAAACCCCGCCAAGAGCGCCACCACCGCGATACCGACCACGGCGGCGGCAATTAGGGCATCGATGATGAATATACCTTTACGGCAACTATATAACGCCATTGTCGATAACCTGCCAGTCGGTAGTGCCGCTACCGCCGCTGGGATTGAAGTCGAAAAGTCCTGGATACCCTTGATAAGTTGATCCGTCATAATCAAAGTGATTTTTTACATAAATATCGCCGCCGCAGACTATTGCACCGGAGCCGGAGGCGCTGTTTCTTGCCTCAAAGTCTTGCGCAGTCACGACTAAAACTTTTGTTAATTCCGGGTCGTTCTTAAAGGTAATATCTTTTTCCACCAGCAACGCAATCGATCCGTTAGCGCCGGTACCGCGGAAAGTAACATCGTCTGAAGCATTGATACGTCCGGTTACATATATTATTACCGGCGCAGCCGCCGTAAACGTCGGATGTTTGGAGATGTTCCAGTCGCCGGATTTGTAATAGGTACCGCTCAGCGCTATTTCGGGCTTGTCTTTTGTCCAGGTTGGCAGGGCTTTGCCTGTTCCTGAGTAAGTGTCGCGATCAGTAAACGGCAACGTGCTGTTTTTCCCCGGCATAATCGCCGCCACTCCGGGATAATTAATATACGGCGTTACCGTGCCGTTAATGGTTCCGCGAATATAGTGATGCCATGCCCAGCCCCACCAGCCCCACCAGTCGTCGTCATAATTAATCCAACCGTTCGCGGCAACATCGCCAGTAATATTCAGGTCGTTGCCAATCCGGATGTTGCCTTGGGCAAACAACGCGTACTTACCCATGCCAGTACCAACCCCTGGCGGCACCAACGTCAGCCGATGCGTTATTACTTTGGTGACCGAGCCAAACTTACCGGTGAATTGTAACAACCGATTGTTGGGAAATAGCGCGACATCCATATCGTTATAACATTTGATAATATACGAGCCAACGTCCGCGCCATTTTTATCTTTGACAATAACAGCAGCATCGCTAACACCAGTCGCGCTGTTTGTATTGGTACGATAGGTGTTATTGTCTTTGGGAAGTATCAGCCGCTTCACAACGCTAGTGTTATCGAGCTTGCTACTATCCGTAAGCGCTGCCACAATATCGGCCTTAAATTTCAAAACTGCTGTAGCCAGGTCATAATCGGCTCGGTTTTGCGTCTGTATCGCTGTATTTTCAGTCGTCGTTGTGGATAGATTGGAACGCTGAACCATTAATATGCCAACCACAATCACAGCAATGATGACTACTGAAATCATTACTACCGGCAATATCGCCCCTTGTCTATTATATATAAACTTTCTTAACATGATTGCCACCCCCTAGTCATTTAGCTGAAAAACATAAATTTACTCACTTTAATTATATGCTCCAAACGCTGTTTTGGCAAAGAAAAAAACCGCAGTTTAGCGGTTTAGCAAGTTTAATATTTTACTTTGAGAATCAAGCTTGTATTGCGACTTTTAGTTGTGCCGGTTTTTCCGCTGCTCGTCCATGATACAGTGCAGACAACGTCGATGTTGCCACTACCACGCCTTAAGTTAGTGGTTGGATTAATCGAATCGTATGACCAATATGCTTGATTAGTGATAGTAAATTGCGAGTTCGAACCTTTGAGCGTCACCGGTGAAGTATCACCCTGCACAGCAACGGCGCATAGCGCGTAATATGCGTTAGTCGGGACGACCGGCGTGTCGGGTATGTCAGGCGGAATTGGCTGATTTATCGGCAAAATAGCCGTCCAGAACGCCTGATTTTGAACAGCCAATATCGCCAACTGTTTTTGCGCCAACTGGTTTGCCATGATATATTCGACCGATGCACCGCTCAAATCCGACGACCGGCCAAACGCCGCCAACATCGCCACCGCGCCAATAGCCAACACCACCGCGCCAACCAGCGCTTCAATCAAAAACGTTCCCTGACGATTGGCGAGCAGGCTTCGAATATATGTCAACATAAGCGCTCTCCTGTTGGTTGTGACTCATTCAATCTAATGAATTCATTATAACATACCGCAGCGGGCAATCACAATAAAACGAAATATGTTCGTTCACGGGTAGGGGCGCATTGAATACGCCCTCACCCGTTCGACGTTGAATAAAAAATCTGTTTGCAATGCGATTGGTGGGATTACGTGGGCGTATGCAATACGCACCTACAGCGAAAAACCGTAATCGCCGTTGATTTTCCGGCGAACCCGGGCGCCACAGGTGCACCCCTAATATTCATCAGATAACAAAAAGTCCGCGAGATGGTAGTGATGTACGCCCTCATAGCTGCCTTTCCAAGTGTCGTCTAATGTGACAACGTATTTGGGATAGTTATCTTCTATTGCCAATAATGGTTTAAACTCCCTGTCGATTACTTCTTCGCTGCTTAATCGAAATGTTGCCTGGACGTAAATTTTGTCACTCCTTTTTTCTGCAACAAAATCAATCTCCCGGTCGCTGAACTTACCAACATATACGATATAACCGCGCCGTTTTAACTCCAAATATATAATGTTTTCAATCAGCCCGGAAATATCCATCTCCCGATAGCCAACGGCGGAATATTTCAATGCCACATCGCCAAGAAAATACTTCTCGTTCGTTTGCAATAGCTCCTTGCCCTTGAGGTCATAGCGCTGCGCTTTGTGAATAATAAACGCCCGTTCCAAAGCATCAAGGTAATTATATATCGTTCCGACATCGCTCTTCCGTTGCTGACTCTTGAAATAGTCGGATATTTTTTTGGCGGAAAATATATTGCCGATATTATCGAAAATGAATTTTACGATTTTTTCGAGCAAAGCAACGTCGCGGATATTTTTTCTCTGAACCACGTCGCGTAATATTGCGGACGCGTAAATATCGGATATGATTTTGTACGCTTCTTCTTGTGAATAGTCGAAATTATGAATCGCCGGAAAGCCGCCGTACTTTATATAGCTCTCGAGTGCCACGCGAACATCGGCGGTTTTCTCGCCGGTCCGGGTCGCGACAAATTGCAAATATTCCTGAAATGATAAAGTGTACACGTTAAATTCAACATAGCGTCCTGCGATATAGGTCGCCAACTCGGAAGATAACAATCGCGAATTAGACCCTGTGACATATAAGTCAGCCCGCCCTTCGGAAAAGAACGAATTTACGGTTTTTTCCCAACCGCTCACTTCCTGAATTTCGTCTAACAAAATATACATTTTCTCTGCACCAACGATACGTTTCATCAGATAATCATACAGCTTGTCAGCATTATCGATGGCGCTGTACGCCATATTCTCAAAGTTTATGTGAATAATATTATCCGGGCTTACACCTCGCTCCAGCAACAATTCTTTCAGTTGCTGCAGCAACGCGGATTTTCCGCTTCTCCGTAATCCGGACAAAACTTTTATCAGTGGCCGGTCAATAAATGGTGTTATTTGCTTTAAATATAATTCCCTGCTAATCAAATCAAACACCCCCTTGTGGTTATTATTATAAGCCAACGTAATTCGTTTGTCTCGTTTGTTTTGGTTATAATCGAAACTTTTTCAATTATCGTCATTTGTTTCGATTGTATTCCGCGAAATGCAATGGCGTATTCCCACAAAAAAAGGACGCAAAAATCGCGCCCCTACGGAATATGTTCGTTCACGGGGCGTATTGAATACGCCCTCCCCTGTTCGACGTTGAATGAATACGTTTTTTCGGCAACACATTGAATTAACGAGAAAATCCGTAATCGCCGTTGATTTTCCGGAGAACCCGGGCGCACACACAGGTGCACCCCTACAGGTCAATGTGAAAGTTTTTTCGTGACGGTTTATCATAATCGTGATATTATTATAACATAAATATGGAGGTGAGCGTTATGCCTGTGATATATCCCGTTTCTGATTTGAGAAACAACACTCCGAAAATCGAAAACATCTGCATCAAGGAACAACAACCGGTTTATATTACCAAAAACGGTGTCGGGCATTTGGTCGTAATGAGCCTGCAATTATACGAACAGCAACAGGCGTTACTTGAACTTTACGAAAAACTGGACGAAGCCGAGGAACAAGAAGCTCACGGACTACCATGCAAATCACACCGTGAAGTCATGAGCCAATTACGGTCACGAATAAATGGCTAAATACTCCGTTCTATACTTGCAGGCGGCTGAAAATGATTTAACAAACATTTTCGAATATGTCGTCATTGACAATAAGTTAGCCGCCAATAATCTTCTAGATGCAATCGAGAAATCTATTCAAAATTTGGAACTATTCCCAGAGTTGGGCATCGTTCCAAAAAACCGGCGATTGGCGAACAAGGGCTATCGAATACTGATAATCAGTGATTATCTGGCTTTTTATCGCGTTCGTGGTTCCGTCATCCGCGTTATGCGCATCCTCTATGGAAAAAGAAATTACGCAAATATTTTATAATCAACTTTACGAGCCGGATGGCTCGTTTTTGTTTGAGAAATCGGAGAAAGGACGCGAAAATCGCTCCCTACAAGGTCAATGTGAAAGTTCAACGTTCATTTGTTTGCGGCAGAGTTCGTTCAGATATTGGCTGTAGTTGTCGTGCATCTTGAGCCATGCCAACACATCGGCATCAATTTTGGTTGACAACGCCGCTTTCTTTGGTTTGAAAAAACGGTTAGGCTGAGCACTCGAAAAATCGCTAATTTCCGGAGCATCGCTTAAATCAATATCCTTGTCTCTCAGATTGTTTATGTAGTCGATTTGCGAATGATATTTCTCAGTAAATTTTTTTGCGTTCATAATAAAACTCCCTTTCTCTTCTTGTAGCCTTTCTTGCAGATATTATTCTGATTGTATTTTCCTTTATTTCAGTTCACGGGTAGGGGCGTATTGAATACGCCCTCCCCGTTCGCCGTTGAATGAATACGCTTTTTGGCAATACATTGAATGAACAAGGATTACGATTGCATGAATAGGATTATCGAGGGCGTATGCAATACGCCCCTACATCGAAATTGTAATCGCCGATAATTTTTGCGATGCAATCATATCAACAATTAGTTCCCGCCGATATTCTCCAAAGACTTTTCAACAGCATACAAGCACATTTTATCATTACAAAACTGTTCGTAATTAATGCCTTCCAGAAAACCGGCAATATTATCAATTTCATCAACGATGTCCTGCAAAAAATCTATATACTCGCGCTCCATATATACTGCACCTCGTTTAAAATTCGCTTTCCGATGTTTTTTTTCAGATCAGCTTTTGGAACTAAATCGACGCTCTTGCCGATAATTTTCGTCAATTCGTCTTGCAAATCCATAAATCTAAACAAACTCATTCCTTCCGGGTTGTAATCGATCAAAATATCCACATCGCTATTTTCACGCTGGGCATTGCGAATGTAAGAGCCGAACACACCGACTTCGGTGAGGCTATATTTCTCAAACAGCTCTGGTTCAGCACGCAATTTATTAATAATTTCGGCTAACATCAACATGTCATCTACCTCCAATCGGCTTTTTGGGTAATCACCGTTTACGCCCACTTTGAATTAATTATATCACACCGAACTAACTTATTGAAAATAAAAGCCTTGCCACGAGGTATCTCGAAGACGGGCAACCACAAGAATTGCCCAGTTCGTTCACGGGGCGTATGCAATACGCCCTCCCCGTTCGCCGTTGAATGAATACGCTTTTTGGCAACACATTGAATTAACAAGAAAAACCGTAATCGCCGTCTATTTGCCGAATATTAACAAAAAAAGGACGCGAAAATCGCGCCCTCTCACATTTATCCCTAATCCTAACCCCTAATCCCTAACTCCTAGCTCCAATTCCCTATTCCCCAAACAATCACTCCACCGCTACCAGCAACTGATACAACGGCTGACCGCCGTAGAACTGCTGCACTTCGACTGCCGGATACTTTTGTCCGATTTGCTCGATGATTTCACTGAAATGCTCTTCGGACAGGTCACAACCGCGATACAGGCTGATGATTTCCGCATCATCGGCTTTTAGTTTTTCACAGAGCGCCGTCAGCGTATCCGGAATGGTGTCGGAGTAGGCGGCAACTTTGCCATCGACCACGCCGATGTATTTTCCGGCTTTGACCAGTTCACTGCCAACCATGCTGTCGCGGGCGGCTACGGTTAATGCGCCGCTCCGGACGGTATCTAATACCTCGCGCATAATTTCTGCATTTTCTTCGAGGGTCTTGTCGGCCGAGCAGTTCATCAACACCGCGATGCCTTCGGGGATGGTCTTGGATGGCACTATTTTTACCCGGTCGCCAAATAAGCGTTTGAGCTGTTCAGCGGCTAACAAAATATTCTTGTTGTTCGGTAACACAACATAGGTCTTTGCCGGATGAGCGTGAATGGCTTTGACAAAATCTTCAACCGGCGGATTCATTGTTGCGCCGCCATCGATAATAATGTCGGCGCCGAGTTCCTCATAAATCGCCCGGATGCCGTCACCCTGAATTACAGCGATTACTGCCAGTTCTACTGCCGTATCCACCTGATCGGCGGTAACGTTCCGGGACTGGTCGCTCATGTTTTCAATTTTGACACTATGCAACCCGCCCCAGTTAAGCGCTTTGTCGAGTACCACACCGGGATTGGCGGTATGGATGTGAACTTTGAGGATGTTGTCGTCGGACACAATTACCTGACTATTGCCAAGAACTGCCAGCACTTCTACCGCAGTTTTTTTGTCAACATAGCAGGGGGTGATAATAAATTCGGTGCAGTACGGATAAATTAAATCAACCTCTTCGACAACGTTGTCGGATAATTTTATCGGTTCAATTTTCAGACCGCTGGCGACCACTTCGCCGGTCAGTCCTTCCAGACAACCCTGAATAAAAGTAAGCAATCCCTGCCCGCCGGCATCGACTACCCCGGCGGCCTTTAACGCCGGCAATTGCTCCGGTGTGAGCGCCAGTTCGGCCTTGCCGTTTTCGATTGCCGCGCGCAATAATTCTTCAAGCGGCAACCCTTGGCGTGAGGCGTTAAAGGTTGATTTTGCTAGCGCTCTGGCAACTGAAAGGATTGTTCCTTCCATCGGTTGAGCTACAGCGCGGTAAGCAAACAGTACACCGTATTCAAAAGCTTTGCCGACTTCACGGGAGGTCGCAGTTTCACGACCAATCAGCCCTTTGCCGATACCGCGGATAATTTGCGACATGATAACACCGCTATTGCCACGAGCGCCCATGATTGCAGCATTAGAGGCAACCTTCGCCACGCCACCGATGGATTGTTTGCTACTTGCCTCGACCGCCTTAGCCACCGCGGCAATCGTCAGCATCATATTGGTGCCAGTATCGCCATCCGGCACCGGAAAAACATTTAATTCATTAATATAATCACATTCACGGACAAAGGCCCGATAAGCGCCAATCAACATTTTGCGCAAATCCCCGCCAGTCATTTCAAAAGTTTCCATAGGTGCTCCAATCAAGAATTTTTTTCAAATATTAATCAGCCAGCGTAGTTCTGATTAATCCATTATAACCCTCGCCGCTAACCAGCAACTGACCGACAGCCGAGGTTATGATCCGGCGCGTTCGGCAAATACTGCAACTGTACCCGGTCCAAAATGCACGCCAATGGTCGCACCGTTCTCTGTGATTTCTATTGGAACATCCGCGAATTTCTCGCGGATCATATTACTCATCAGTTCGGCGGATTCCGGAGCCGAACTGTGCGATATGCCAATCCAGTCCAATTTTCCTAAAGTAAGCAACTTTTCAACTATTCGCGCCATTGCCCGTTTTTGGGTGCGGGCTTTGTCCAGCACTTCAACTACACCGTTGTCGGCATGAAGCACCGGTCGGATACCTAACATCGAGCCAAAGAAGCTGGCGGCGGCGCCGATACGCCCGCCTTTATGCAGATATTCCATAGTATCGACCAAAATATAGATATGATTGCGCTGACTTAACTCCGTCAAATGGGCGCTGATGCGCTCGGCGCTAACCCCTAACTCTGCCAACTTCAACGCCTGGCGGACAAAGTTCCACTCACCGCCGCTGCTCGAACGCGAATCGACGACAAATATCTTTCCCTTACCGACCATTTCCGCGCCGCGGGCAGCATTGCCATACGTTCCGCTGACGCTGCCAGACAAAGTGATACAAACGGCGGTATCACCAGCGGCGATAACTTTTTCAAATATTTCCAGGAACTCACCGGGCGCTGGTTGGGATGTCTTCGGAAAACTTTTGGTTTGCTTGACGTAATCAAACACATCTTGAGCAGTCATCGTCGGCTCATCAACCGATCTATCGCCCAAAACAATTTTTAATGGCACGACGTGCAACCGTCCGGCAAATTCTTTTAAAGCGCTCGCCGGCACCCGGGCAGTACTATCGACAATTATATGAACCATGATTTTCACTTTCCTCTCAGCTCTTAACTTCCCAATTTCCTATACCCTAATCCCTAATCCCTAATCTAAATGCATTATACCACGGCACTGAGCGTTTTACGATAGCTGGATCAAATCCACCAGTCGACGTATTCAATATTGTCATGACCTTTTACTTTTGCAACTTCCAGTTGGTTTAGTGTCTCGCCGATTATCAAATCCGGCATCATCAACTGTCCGGGTGTCCATACGGCTATTGCCATATTTGAAGAACAGCGCAACGAATACTTAAGTTCCTTTTTCAACCGGCTGGAAATGATGCTCGCCGAACGCGCCCCGGAATTTGGCAACATCGCTACATAGGTGTTATTTTCAAATCGGCTGATAATATCATACTTTCTCAGTTTTCCCCGCATTATCGAAACTACATCCTGAGCGAGTTTGTTCATATCCGCGCTACTAGAGTCGCCAGTGCCATAAGTGTTAATCTGAACATCCATAGCAACCAACGTGAACGGCTTACCCTCGCGTTTGGCAAGGTCGTACTGTTCAAGAAACATTGCCCGCATCGATTGTTCATTGAGAGCGCCGGTTACCGGATCAAACGCCAGTTTTCTTTGCAACGCGCTGCATTCAGTCAGGCTATGCCGGGCTTTGACAAACCGCATAACTGTTTCAGCCACACTACATTCATCAAAAATCATTTCATCGGCTTGCGCGGCAATTTTATCGGTTGCCTCAGTCAGTTCGGCGTTGGCAACCAACGCGATGGTATATAATGGATCAAATTTTGCACGCTGAGCGTTGGCCACCCGTAACAATTCGGAATAGTCGGTGGCGCGGCAATCAACCAAAAATATTCGCTGCGTAAACTCTGTATCCGAAACATAACCGTATAAATTAGCGTCATGAACGGTGGCCGCAAATTCAAAATCATGTTCTTTCAACAGTGATTGATATTTTTCTATCACCGCCGGCTGGCAGTAAAAACAGTATACTCTCATACTCGTCTCCCATATTTGTAGCTATGTTTCTTCGTATCTTTGTCAACTGTCAACTGTCAACTGTCAACTGCTAAAGCCACCAATCGACCGTTTCAATCGTGTCCCGGCCCTTGATACGGGCAATGTTCAACGCATTGAAGGCTTCGCTCAAAATCATTTCCGAATTAATCCGCTGACCGGGATTCCAACCGGCAACACCCATGCTGGCGGTCTGGTCAAGCGAATCCTTGCACTCGCGCTTAATGCGCCGGGCGATTACCAGCGCCGTGTTGGTGGTACAGTTTGGCAAAATCAAAATAAATGAATTGCCGCGAAACCGACCAATAACATCATAGCGGCGCAATTTTCGGCGCATGAGATCGACAACGTCCCGGGCAAGCTTGTTGGCAACATTGATACCGGAGTTTTCCAAAATCGCCTGATAATCATCTAGTTCCAACACAATAATCGTCAAGGCTTTGTTTTCGCGGCGCGCCCGGTCGTACATATCGAGCAACGCCCGCTCCACCGAAAATTCATTCAACGCACCGCTAATCGGGTCAAATGCCAGCAGCTTCATGGCGCGTTTTTGCGCGTCCAACTGCTGTTCGGCAATCGCAAACCTTAGCGAAATTTCAGCATCGCTCGCCCCGGGAAAAATCACGTCATCGGCTTTTTTTATCAATTCCACGTTACTGATATTCAACGGATCGTCGATTAATATCAGCAAATACAGCAAATCGTAGCGTAGTCGCGCCAATTCGACCATCCGGACAATCTCCGTTAAATGTTCGGATTGTTCATCGATGAGGATGATTCGTTTAGAAAATTCATCTTCAAAAATGCTGCCATAGTTGCCGCCACGGGTTTCAACGTCGACAAATTCGACCCCGACAGGTTCCAGAAGTTTCGATAATCTGCTAACATCCGCAGTGGCGCTAGATACTGTCAAAACTTTCACGTTACACCTCTTTATTGATTTTTGCTGACTTTTTTGCAAAATACATTAAATCGTCGGCCTCAGCAAACGTTTTATTCAAATCGTCAAACGGCGCGTTCGCGATAGCGAAACCTACCGAAAGTCCGCAATTGCGCAATATGTCATTATTGTAATTGCGGCTACCGCCTTGCCGTCTGCGCTCGACCGCATTTTTTAATCGCTCGAGCAGTATTTCCCCAAGCTCCGGTGTACAATTTTGCACAATGACCGCAAATTCGTCACCACCCAGCCGGACAATAACATCCTCATCTCGAAAACTATTTTTTAAAATACTAGCGGCAATTTTGATAAGTTTATCACCTACGGCGTGTCCGAGCAAATCATTTATCTGTTTTAACCCAACCTTCGGGAAATAACGCACGTAAATTGCGAAAAAACGAATAACGGA
>JBAXTZ010000041.1:0-28022 GCA_037129925.1 Bacillota bacterium | reverse complement strand
TCGTACTATTTATTCAGCAAATTATAGAGTAAGGCCGGTACGAACTGCACACAATTTCGTACTAACAAGCCATCAACTGCACGGTATTTCGTACTAAACAAAGCTAATTGCCCGAAATCAGGACTAATTGGACGACCTGCACAAGTTTTCGTACTATTTATTCAGCAAATTATAGAGTAAGGCCGGTACGAACTGCACACAATATCGTACTAACAAGCCATCAACTGCACGGTATTTCGTACTAAGCAAAGCTAATTGCCCGAAATCAGGACTAATTGGACGACCTGCACAGGTTTTCGTACTATTTATTCAGCAATGTATAGAATAGCGCCAGTGCGATTTGCACAGTAATTCGTACTTTAAAACCTTCATCTGCACGGTAAAACGTACTAAAATAGGCAACTTGCACAATATTTCGTACTTCTATAACCTAATAGACCAGAGCAAAATTGCTGCCATCAACAAAGAATATTGTAGTATTAAGCCACAACATGCACGGCAATTCGTACTTTGATGAATATACTGCACGGTAAAACGTACTAAAATAGACAACTTGCACAGGATTTCGTACTCTTATTGGCACAGGTAAGTTAATCGACATGGTAACAGAGAAGGCGAGTTGCACGGAATTTCGTACTATCAAGCCACCACCTGCACGGTAATTCGTACTATAAGGGCGACCTGCACAAGATTTCGTACTCTAAATTCAGCAAATGCACGAAATTTCGTAAATCTAAAGTTGAGGAGAGTGATTTTGATGGCCACTTTAGCAGATCGGAATCCAAATTCAAAAAAAGACCCCCGAAGTCTCGTTGCATTTAAAGCTAATCAATTGATCGACCTACGGGATGCTGACATAGTACAGTTAGACAAATTAACAAAGACACAACTGAAAATAGTCACTTATGTAGCATCTAAAGTTAACGCAACTGATGATATTGATGCTCGCTATCAATTTACGTTTAAGGAATTTACTGAAATATGCGGCTTAAAAAACAAAGACTATCAGTTCATCAAGAAAGAAGCAGCATCGCTCGCCAGCCTTGGCATGCACGTAGCATTTAATAAAGGAACTACAGAAGAAGTTCTAATGATATTTAAGTGGCTAAATGAAGTGAAGATAGACCGGGGAAGTGGAATAATTGAATACAAACTTGACTCCAGGCTACAACCAATGTTCACGGGTCGAGCGACCTCACTAAAGTATAGTAAGATATATTTGCATGACTATATGCCACTCAAGAATAAGTATGCACTTATGCTATATGAGTTACTTTCCAAATGGGCAAATTATGGATTTTATCGACAAAGCATAGACGACCTAAGAAGTTATTATGAGCTAGCAAGTGAGAAAATCCAAAGAATAAACCAGTTTGTGTCGCGATGTATCGTTGAACCCGTTGAAGAAATAAACAAATATGCAAGTTTCGGATTCAGGATAACAACAAACTTCGATTACGGTCCGAGAAATTCCGTAACACACGTTAATTTCAGAATAGTAAAACTGAAAACCACCGACGCAATTAACAATACGATACCAGAAAGCGAGCAACGCGCATCCCAAATATTTTTATGTAATCACTTCAACCTCTCATCCAAAATCGTGGACGAGTTATCGATAAACTACTCACTTGAATATCTTAAATTTTGTTTGAGAGTTGTTTTAAGAATAGAAAACAAAAAAGTGATAAAGAACCGGGAAGGGTACTTTTATAAACTAGTAACCGAGCACCTAAAATACCATTTTAGAGAACTTCAAGAAGCCAATTCAGCGGTACTCAATAAAAATGAAAACTTGAGACAGTCAAACACGATTTCCTCAGTTGAAAAAGTAATCGAAAAAATTCCAGATATCGACGAAACAGAACTGATGAATTTCAACACCGAGGAACTCACGCCTGAAATGCGGCGTATATGGGAAAGGGTAGTACTCAAAGAAAATCATACTCAACCATCAGTTTTTGATCAGGAACAATAGAGATCAACAAAGAAAGATCAGCCATGAGTTGGTCTTTCTTTGTTTTAAAGGATGCGATTAAATAAATCGATAAATAAAAATAGGGGAAGGAGACGCAAATAATTCCGGTTAATAACCAGTTAATAACCACAGCTATAATTGAAAAAAAGAAGGAGACTTAAAAAAATGAGCTTTGAAATTGGATTCAAGAGAATCTATCCATTCGGATATTGGTTGTCGGATTTCGGTCACATAGAATTCGGAGATGATGAAAAATTCACTAAACAAGAATGGGAACAATATTTTCGCAAGCACAACGACCAATACCAAAAAGATTGTGAGCAGCGCGACCTTTATATGTTTGTCCCGGCGCTCAATATTGATAAATGGAAAGACAAACTTCAGGAAGACAGTGAAGAAAAAGCGCGCCCGGTTACATACTACTTATTCTCTGATTTTCTCACAGAAAACAAATTAGTGGACATCGAAGAATATTTTTCAGCAAATCACGAACAACAAAAAGGAGTACTCGACGAACATTGCAGTCAATATTCAGACGAGTGTACCAGAAGAAAAGCAACCTGGTTGGCGCCGGAACTAAATATAACAGAGTACCCGGAATTCTCGTTTGTTCACTGGTTGAAAATTAAAGAACTATGGTATTCAGATATAATCTACATAGAAGAAGACGGCCCTAAACTAAACAAACTATATAGCATATATGAGAAAGACTTTTTAGAATACGTCAACCGTAATAAATTGACATATAACGTTTTCAGAAAATACAAAGAATAGACGAACGCAAAAAAAGGACAAGAGCAATCTTGTCCTTTTTTTGTGCTGAAAAGTCAGGATTGGAGAGACACAATAATAAATTACTAACATGACCCCAACTAACAAAATACACTTGCAAACGGTTAATAACCAGTTAATAACCATCGATATAATAAAACAAAAAGGAAATTTATAGAACATGTTTAGTTCAGAAACAACTTCATTATTTCCATCGGCAAATCAGAACATCCATGAAGAAGATATGTTTTTACGCAACCAGGAATACCAAAATAAAATTGACGACCTAGAAGCTGAGAAAAGCAAACTTGCGACAATGTATGCCAAAGCGGCAGCAATTCATAAAGACGAGATGAAAGCTATTTGTGATACATACGAAATCAAATTAGAACAACAATTCGAAAAGATAAACAGCAACCTCGATGATCAAAGCCGATTAGAAAAGCAACCATCAGCGGCAGAGGAAGAAACCAGCAAAAAGGGAAAATCAACATTATCGCAACAAACAGACACTCATAAAAATGAATTGGCGGCAATATTTGATGAACAAGAAAACAAACTAAACGAGTATATACAAGAAATAGAAAGAAAGTGGCTAATAAGCCAAGAAGAAAATCTAAGAAATTACAATCAAACATGTGATACGGCAGAAAACAAAATCAAGATACTAACAGATACTGCTGTAGAAGATTTGAAAAATACCGTATTAAAGCAAGTAGTAGACGAACACATATTTAAAAATATCATTCATGTTACCAGGGCATTGACCGATGCAACGACAGCAATGAGACAACTAGGAGCAATCAAAGAACAATTCGTAATCGAAGTAAAAAACCAGCTAAAACTAAACATACTAGACGCAAACAAAATAGCGAATGAAGTCAAAATCGTTTTAGAAAACCAAAACATAATTATTCAGAACGATAACAACTTATATCTAAACACCATGGTAAAAAACTTCAAAGAAATGGCAGACCGAAAATTGACCAACATTTCAAAACGGCAAGAACACAAGTATTCAAAATACCAACAATACGAGATATGGATATGGCGCGGATGTGTAGTAGTAGGATTTTTATATTTCGCCACAAGCTTCGCGAGATAAGCTTAGCGCAAGCCAAACTACGGCAAGAACCGGGCGTGAAAAAGCAGGACATTCATAAAAAGCACATGAAACTAATACTACCAAAACGAAAAGAAATAATCAGAAAGATTTATTTTAAAGGAAGAAAAATTCCGAATAAAAACAAAAAAGAGAAACCCAATAAACGTTAATTTGGAAACAGCCAAGGATACAAACCAATACTTAGCAAAGTAAAAATCGAACAAACCGACGAGAGAGAACACAAACGAAACTAATAGCGCCCAACAAAAAACCCCGGCGCAACCAATCACGTCGCAACTAGCCACGGCGCAACCAACCCCGGCGCAACCAAATCCTGTTATCTAACAGGCGCACTTCCCCAATTCTCTGCGAGAATCGGTACGGCGCGCTTACGACGAGCATATTTTAACCGCTACGCGGTTGACAGAACGATAGGGTATTAACCACGCAATAGAAAAACAACTGAAAAGGAAAAATCTAAAAATGGCAAGCTACCATTGCACACTAAAATCCCGAACAAGAGATACTGCCAAAAGTCCGACAGTTGCTAAAGACCATTTTGAGTACATATATCGTGAAGGAAAATATGAATCAAGAGCGCATGAAATAGAGAACATTGGCAACGGCAATTTGCCGGAATGGGCTAAATCGCAAAACGAATTTTGGGAAGCAAGCGATAATTATGAACGAGTTAATGGCAGAGTTTATCAAGAACTAGTGATAGCATTACCAAACGAATTAACAAAAGAACAGCGCAACGAATTAACCAAAGAGCTATGCGATAAACTATTCGCAAACGAAAATACGTATAGTTACGCAATCCACAACACAGAGGCTGCATTAACAAAAGGCGTGAAAAACAGTCACGTACATATCATGTTTACCGACCGGGTAAATGATAAAATCTCTAGAACAAAAGAAAAACATTTCATGAGAACAAATAATAAAGAGCCCGAAAAAGGCGGTGCGCCCAAAGACAGAAAATGGCATGACAAAGAAAAAATCAGTGAGATAAGACAACTAAACACCAAGATACAAAATAAATATCTCGAACGATATGGCCACGAGCAACGAATCGATGACAGGAGTTTATTGGCGCAAAAAACCGATGCGATATTAAACGGTAATTTTGAAAAAGCGATACAGTTAGATCGAGATCCGGAAAAACATATAGGACCATCGGCACACAAAAATGTTCGAGAAATCGAGAAAATATTAACAAAAGCACACGGCGATAAACGCAAATTCACTACTGAAAAAGAAAAATATTATGACAATAAGACAGGACCAAGTAGCCGTACATATATCGAACGACAGCATGAAAGATACATGAACGCATTAAGAACAAGGGAAACAAACGAACAGGAAGAACAGCTAAAAAATATAAAACCTGATAAACATAAACAATACTATAAAGCGCAACAACACTACCACTATCTATTTAAGGTGAAAAATGTATATAAGAAATTCATCGAAGAAAACAACGCGAAGACGCTAACAGATGAGCAAATATACAAAATGGCAGAAGCAGTCGTAAAGCGCAACATTGAAAACAAAGGTAAGATATTTATTGCAGATGACTACACCAAAAAATACATAAACCGAGTAGCAGAAGGCATGACCAAAAAAAACCAGCCACACCGCGATTTACAAAAAGCGCTACAAGAAGGGCAGCTAATCCTCGACAAACATTTTGAAAAAGCGAAAGCCCAATTAGAAAATCACGGTAAAGAGATTGACATAGAAACAAAACAAAACTACTCAAGAGCCGCGAAACATACTCGACAAAAATATGAAACAACCCACGGAAGTATGCGGGCGAATCTACGTGAGAACGAAGATATTGCAAAAGCCGTTACTGATTATAGTTTGGATAGATAGAAAAAGGAGCAGTAATAAAAATGAATAAAAGTCAAATTAGCGAAGTGAAACGAAACGAAAAGACAATCGAAAGTTTAGCGGCATTAGTTAAAGCCTGTGAAAGATACTTTGCAATTAGAGAACAACAAAACATCAAACAAGCGAACAAGGAATAGAAAACAAAAAATAATTAGCATAATATTAAGGAGCACAAATGGCAAAAAATTTCACCGAAATTCCGCGCAATTATGCGCCCGGAAAACCGCACTCAATTAATTTTGAAGCAGCCAAAGAGGAGTGGGACAATCGAATTGGCAACGCCAGAGTGCAGGCATATAACTGGAGATTAGTGAGTTTTGGTTTATTGATATGCTTGGCAATAAGTATATTTGGGTTAATCTATCAATCTCAAAAAGCGACAGTTCGACCTTATGTTGTACAAGTATCAGACAATGGAATGGCTCGAGCCGTAGGAATGGCAGACGAAGGAAGATACGTTCCCAAGAATCCGGAAGTTAAATATTTTTTGCAAGAATGGATAATCGCTGCACGAGGGGTACCGAGTGATGTCGTAGTAGCCAGCAGAAATTACAAATGGATATATTCGTTTTTAAGCAACAAAGCCACTGGTGAAGTTAACTTAATGATGCAAAAAGACGATCCGCGACAAATACTCGGAAAAGAAACTCGCCAAGTAGAAATACAAGCCGTCCTACCGGTTAACGAACAAACATATCAAGTACGCTGGGTAGAAACAACATTTGATATTTCAGGGAAAATAACCCAACAAGCAAATTACACTGGAAACATTTCAACTTCATTTGCCGAATTAAAAACTCCGGAAGAGCTGCGAGCCAACCCGTTAGGATTAATTATCGATGACATATATATCCAACGTGACTACAAAACCAACTAATAGGAGGAAACTTGAAAGACAACGACATAGAACAAACAAAAATCGAGCGAATAAGTTTTAGCCACTGCGACAGCGACGAAGAAAAAGAAAACCAGTACAGCGAACCGGACAATAATCAATCATCATTTCAAGAAAATGAACTAGAGCCCGAATCAAAATCAACAGAAATTAGACCAGCATCAGAGCCAAAGGCAAGAGGCTTAAACAAAAAAATAATCTTGTTAATAACCTTCATAATCGTCGCAGGTTTCGCGATAGGAATTGCATATGGAACAGATAGTGGAACAAAAAAAGTAGTAGCAGAAGATAACAAAATCAGCCAATCCGAACAAAGCAAAAATGGAATGCCAAACAACCTAAAAGACCTGCCGAGCGACTATAAAGACAAAGGCGCATTTGACGCAAAAAACGGACAAACACCGCCAACCGGAACAGTTAATACTAACAATACACCGGCAGCCGGGAGCGCATACATCCCTCAAAGCAACAACTATAATCGGCAAATAACACCGTATGCTAATCCATTTGGCGCCAATACCGGTTCGACTTCAAGCACATACAAACCGGCGATAACAGGTACGGAAATCAAAGAGAATAACGCCATTGGATTTTTCGCGTCGCCAGGACAAACAACCAATGGAAACTATTCAAACAGCGGCAATACTAATTCAACAACCCCGTCAAATACTTATAACGACCAAAATATGCAAGGACAAAAAACGGCATTTTTAGGTAATAATGCTGGAAGTTTAAGTTATTTATCAAGCGGATTAATGGACCCGATTTCCGAATATGAAGTAAAAGCAGGAACCGTAATACCAGGACTAACATTAACAGCGATAAACTCCGATTTACCCGGACAAATCACCGGACAAGTATCAGAAAATGTATACGACACAGTAACCGGCCAATATTTATTAATACCACAAGGAACAAGAATTATCGGCATCTACGATAGCCAAATTACGCAAGGACAATCCCGATTGTTAATAGCATGGACAAGACTAATATATCCAAACGGTGACAGTATAAACCTGGAAGGAATGTCAGGAGCAGACGGAATCGGGCAGGCTGGTTTATCAGGATATACAGATAATCATTTTGGTCAAATGATGGGAGCGGCTTTAATATCCACAGTACTATCAGCCGGCGCTCAAATGGCAGGAGGCAACACACAAAGTTACAACCCGACCAACGGACAAAACATGGCGGGCGGCGCTGCACAAGCGATAAGCAATGTAGGACAACAAGTTGTTTCAAGAAGCATGAATATTCAGCCAACAATAATTATCAACCCGGGATCAAAATTCAACATAGCGGTCAACAAAGATATGATATTAAGACCATATCGATAACGATAACTGAAAGGCGGATAGTTCTAAATGCTAAGAAAACGTTTAATACTTGGAAGTACATGCATGTTTTTAGGGCTACTAGCCGGACTAAGCATGGCAGCAGCACGACTATCAACATTGCTAGAACATCCGGCGATATTTTCACAGTTCTTTACACTCAGCGGGTTTTCCATTTACGCGCCATGGTCGTACATCTTATGGCGAATAAGATACATAAACCAACTACCAAACGCCTTTCATAATGCGGATTTCTTTGTAATCTATGGATTTCTGGTAGGGGTAGCAGCAGCAGTATTTGGCAGATTTTACCTCGACAAACGCTATCATTCAACAACACACGGCTCGGCAAGTTGGGCTACAAACGAAGACATTGAGAAAACCGGATTAATGTCCAAAACCGGTGTAATATTAGGAATGGACTCCAAAGGAAAAAAGTTTCTGCGTCACGATGGACCGGAGCATATCATGATGTTTGCGCCAACCAGATCAGGAAAAGGAGTAGGAGTAATAATCCCGACACTATTAACCTGGCCGCACTCGGTAATGATCACTGACATAAAAGGTGAAAACTGGAGCATAACATCAGGCTATCGACAAAAAAAATTAAACAACACAGTGTTACGATTTGAGCCAACATCCGAAATTGGTTCAGCGCGATTCAACCCGCTTGAAGAAATAAGATTACGAACAAAAAGTGAAGTCCGAGACGTACAAAACATCGTCGAAATGCTAGTCAATCCCAACGGAACAGGGCTAGACGGGCCGGATGCGCATTGGAAAAACTCAGCGGGAGTTTTACTGACAGGAGTAATTTTACATCTACTATATATAAAAGAAAAAGTATCATTAAACGACGTAGCCGGATTCATATCAAACCCTGATTCGCCATTGATTACTGCGAAAGACAGCACTGGTATGGAAGTAATCGGCGACCTAAATAAAATGCTAGAATATCAACATGAAACGCCGGAAAACGGTGTAGTATATGATAAGAAAACTAAAAAACTATCAGAAATCTATGAGAACCTCACAGAAGGAATTAAAACACACCCAATAGTCGCACAAGCGGCGCGAGAAATGATCGGAAAAGCCGACAACGAGCGCTCCGGAGTTGTTTCCACAGCAGTAACCTTGTTAGGATTATACCGCGATCCGATAGTAGCAAATAACACCGGAACAAGTGACTTCCGAATAAGCGATTTGATGAATTTAGAAAAACCGGTATCACTATACTTAGTAGTACCACCGTCCGACATCAGCAGAACGCGACCATTAATCAGGTTAATATTAAACCTCGTAATATGTCGGCTCACTGAAACCATGAACTTCAAAGATGGAAAAGCAGTCGTAAGTTACAAACACCGGTTATTATTGTTGATGGACGAATTTCCGGCGCTAGGGCAAATGGATACCTTCGAGAAAGCGCTTGCGTATATAGCAGGATACGGTATGAAAGCGCTATTGATTATTCAAGACCTGGCGCAACTAAATAAAGTATACAAAGAAAACAACTCAATAATGGGCAACTGCCATATACGAATAGCGTATGCGCCAAACGATATAAAAGTAATGGAATACTTATCAAAATTACTAGGCACAAGAACAGAAGTAATTGAACAAAAATCATATAACAACGGACATTTCTTTATGAAAGAATCGACAAGTTTACAAGAAGTAAAACGAGAGCTGTTAACACCCGGCGAAATTGCGCAACTACCCCCGGATGCGGCGATAATCAACGTAGCCGGACACAAACCAATCTGGACAAGAAAAATCAAATACTATTCAGAACCGGTATTTACAAAACGGGTAATTAATTCACCACCCCAAAGCGATATAATCAAAAAAACAAAAACCAATAAACCAGAAACCACAAACACAACCTCGCTAGAAACGACAAATGAAAAACCAATAATATCAGAGCAAACAACAGCAGGGTATAGCGAAGACGCGATGTGAGAATTGAAAATCTAAAAAAGAGAAAAGCCCGACAATTGCGATAAAACCGCGAATTGATCGGGCACATTTCATTTTAAAGGGAATATTAACGAACCCACAATTATATAAGACACAAAAGAATGAAACGACAGCTAAAAAATTCACTTTAAAGGCAAAACAACCTAACCACCGCACGTTTCCTTCAAATCAAACCCCAATCGGTCCCCGGCTACGTGCAAAGAGCTGAACAACGTACCGCACGTTGCACCTTTTATAACTTTATGACCCCATAACTTTATAACCGTCAAACCTCAAAATTCATTGAAATAACTAATCCGTTAATATCCAGTTAATAACCATTGTTAGAATTAGGGCATAAGAAAACAAAAAAGGAAGGATATTATGACACAGTACCGCAAACCAACAGCGCTCCTGATGATAATGCTGTTGTTAATCTCGATGATACCGACCGGCGCTTTCGCGGCCGACGACAACACAATCCCAACATTCGAAACAACGCAAATACCACAATTCAGCGACGATTCGACACAACGATTCGCGCAAACCAGCGACTATTTAACGCAATATTACTTAGACGCATTAAAACAATATGCCGGCTGGGATTGGCTCACACGAGTGCAGCTAACCGGTAATTTCTTTTCCGGAACAGTACTGCCAGGCAACGACCTAAACTGGGGGATAAGCACCATACAGCCATTTGGCAGTTACGGCGATCTGTCCAGCAAACTATTATGGCAAGCAGCATATCAATCTAATAACAACACCGCAAATCTAGGATTAGCATACCGCAAAATGAACAAAGAACAAAACATGATGTACGGAGTTAACGCCTTCTACGACAACCAATTTTCGCCGGTAGCGGCAAACGGAACCGCGATACCCGGAATGCACCAGCGAGTAGGTGCGGGACTAGAGTTCTTTACAGGAACAATCGAGGCGCGGGCAAACGGATATTACGGAATAAGTGACCCATTATTGGTAAAAACCACCGAAATAACCGCAACCAAAACCGTGCAAGATTGGCAGCGAGTAGCAACCGGTTTTGATTTTACAGTAAACACCGATTTATCTTTTTTGAGCGCGCCTTGGGCAAAAGTTGGCGTAGGCGCATACGATTACTTCTTCACTGGGCAGACGTGGAACGGGACAACAATGGTAAGCAATACCAGCCCCAGCGGATTCACCGCAAACGCCAGTTTACAAGTATTACCACAACTACAATTAACCGGCGGCTATGATTTCACCAACAAACAATCACAAATAGGCTTTACATTAAACTTGTTAGCGCCGCCAGCACCGGCAATGTTCATGGGCGACCCGGTAATAAACGGCAACGCAAGTCAAGACATCAGCTACAAAATGCTCCAACAAGTACAACGAAACAACGTAATCACCGTTGAGAACTACTCAACGTTAAATGATACGACACCAGCTGCGATAGTCGGACTAATAGTAGTCGTAAAAGACGCAAGCGGAAAACCAGTTGCAAAAACAAAAGTTGTGGCAACACCACAAATGCAAGCGGCAGCAGTTATGGCAAAAACGCCAGAAGCAATTACTGTTGTAACTGACATAAACGGATTAGCAACCATTACAGAAATAAACGGAATAGCTTATTCAGTAAATGCCCAATACGGAGCCGTTATAAATAGCGGCAATTATACAACCGGCGTCGAATACGCGCCTCAAGAACAAATAGCAAACGCGATAATCTCGCTACCAAACAGCGGAGGTTTAGCAATAGCAAAAGCCGACCAGTCCGGATTAAAAACCGGCACAATAAAAGTCGAACAAAACGGCAGCCAAGTATCCTACGATTGGGATATCTCCGATAACTACAACAGTGCGGGAGACCTGGTAATAAACGGATTATTACCAAATACACCGGCAACATTAATAATCGAGCACGACGGATTTACCGACAGATTTGAATCAGTAATTAGCGCCAGTTCAAACCCTACAACATATAACACAATCGAGTCAAAAGACGTAAAACTAACTCCGGTAGGCGGAGTAAACGCCGTATTGGCAATAAATGCAAAATTTTCCGATAACACACCGGCCACCGGGGCCGAAGTACATATAACGAACGGCGAAAAAGAAATCACCGCGCTGACAATCGACAACAGCGGAAACGCCAGAATATCGCTAGATACAACGAAATATCAAACAGTAAACCTTGTAACAACGTACCCACAAAAAATGGATATAAGCCAAACACAAGAATTAAGCGCCGGACAAACGACGGCAGTAGAAATTAATTTAGGGACAAACGCCCCGGAAGGGAAAGTAAACATATCGGCAATAACCGTTGAAGGAGTTGGCGATATAACAGCCGGCGCAACCATGAATTTAGTAAGTGGCACTAATACCTATCCGATGACCTACGCAAAAGGAACGGCAGCAGTAGTTTCTCCTGGAACATATACCGCTCAAGTAAAACTAGGCAACGCGACATTAACCAGCACCAACAGTGTTGATGTAGCAGCAGCGAAAACAGCTGAATTTGCACCATTGCTACCAAATCAAGGAACCATTAAACTAGTAATATCCAACGGTGATAAAGAGTTAAATGATACCTATACCATAAACAACGCGGAAATCAATAAACCACAACAATACGCAACCGGCGGTGTGACCTTTGCAGATGTACCGGTAGGCATTTATGCCTTTACCGCGACCGACAAAGATAAAAACGTCATTGCAGTAAAAACTGCGAAACCGATCAGCGTATCTATTACCGACATGGCGCCAATCTATAGTGGAAACATAAACACCGTAGGCGCGGTTAACCTGACTAATATAACAGTAGTAGAAATCGGCGAAGTGCCAACTACTACCAACATTACTCTGACAAATAAAGAAGTAAACTATACCGCAACATACAAACAAGGTAGTGGAGCAGTATTTGCGAACGTAACTCCCGGAACCTATATTGTAACAGCAAAACTCGGTAACGGAATTGCAACAGCTACCGATACAATAGCAGTGCAGCCAGACAAAACAACAAGTGAAACAGTTACGTTGCCTAATGCCGGCACAATAACAATAAAAATTTACAACAACAACGTCGAGTTAGACAACAGCTACACAATTGTAAACAATCAAACAAAAGCCAGTGTTCAATACACCCCGGGCGGCGTAAATTTCAGCGACCTGAAATTCGGCGTTTATACATTTAGCGCAACCAAAGGAACATATTTCACAACACCGGTAAACGGCACAACAACGAGAGTAAACGTGTCAGATATAGCGCCAAGCTACGAAATGACAATCAGCCAAATATCGGTACTAGATATAACGAAAATAACGGCAGGAACAACTGAACTTCCAACCGGAACGATAGTAACTATTGCAACCGCCACAAACACTTACAGCAAACCATACACCGTGGGAACCGGTGTAAACTTCGTAGTTGAGCCGGGCGCTTACAGCGTAACAGCGAAACTAGGAAACGGTACGCTAACCACAAAGCCTACATACACAGTAGGAGTAAATGAAGTTAAATCAACAACGACCGAACTAGCCGCAATCGGCAATATGACCCTAAAAGTAAACGCTGCTGAAGGCACAGAATTAGACAGCAGCTATAAAATCACCAACGACCAAACTAAAACCAGTGTGCAATATAAAGCTGGCGGAATAAACTTTGCAGCATTACCATTTGGCACATACACCTTCACTGCAACAAAAAACAACATCGATTTACCAATCGCGGTAAGTGGCTCGACAATCGGCATGAGCGACGTAGCGCCAACAGTAACCGGCACAATAGCAACAGTTGGATACGTAACAATTACTGGTGTGACGGTAGATACTGTTGGAGAAATACCGGCAGGAACTCAACTTAAACTAGTAAACGGCGCAACCAACTACGCAGGAGTTTACGCAGCAGGCGGATTAACAATCGGCAACGTAACGCCGGGAAGTTATGAGCTTGTAGCGACATTCGGAACAGGTACAGCGACATCGATTTCGAAAATTAACGTCGTGAAAAGCGAAACAACGACTACAGCGGCAGTTTTAGAAAACAAAGGCGCAATCAAAATAAAAGTATTCACAGGCGGTGTTGAGCTAGACCAAAGCTACACAATAACAAATGATCAAACAGAAAAAACAGTAGTTTATACACCAGGTGGAATCACATTCGACAATTTGAAACACGGCTCATATACCTTCACAGCCAAAAAAGGCGATTATTACTCAACCAAAGTAAGCGGCGACATGGCAATGCTAGTTGGGTTTGCCGATACCACGCCAGCTTATAGCACGACAATTGGACAATTATCCGTTTTAGATATTAGTAAGATTTCGGTAGGCAACATAGAATTACCAACCGGAACCGGGGTAACAGTAACCAGTGGTGCAAACGTTTACACTAAAGCCTACACAGTAGGCAGCGGCATAAACTACATAGTACAACCGGGAACATATAACCTTTCGGTTAAACTAGGAAACGGAACAATTGCTGATACAGCAACTTATCCAGTAACACTTGGAACAGTAAAAACAGCAACTTCCACGCTACCGGCAATCGGAACCTTGAAATTGCAACTAAATTACGCAGGCGGTGCTGAATTAGATAGTGGATATATAGTTAAAAACGTACAAACTGGAGCTGTTATCATTTACGCAACAGGCGGAGTAACGTTCACGGCAGTACCATTTGGAACATACGCTTTCACAGCCAGTAAAAACGGCAACGAACTACCAGTAACAGTAGCCGACGCAACAGTTGGAATGACCGACGTGGCACCGCTTGTAGCAGGAACAATAGACAATGTCGGCTATGTTCAACCGGCGACAATCTCGGTTAATGAAGTTGGGGTAATTCCTGTAGGAACAGCGCTAACATTAACCAACGCAATCAACACTTACAAAACAACATACGTAGCAGGCGGACAAACAACATTTGGCAAAGTAGCCGCAGGAACTTATGATCTGACAGCCAATTTTGGTTCAGGAATAGCGCATGGTTTAGCGCCAATAGTAATAACCAGCGGCAAATACGCCATCGACGCGCTAACACTAGAAAACACAGGAACAGTAAAACTAGTGCTAACTTCAAATGGCATCGAACTAGACGGAACATTCCAAATTAAAAACGACCAAACCGGAACGACAACACCATATATCGCGGGCGGAGTAACCTTCAACAGCCAAAAACACGGAACATATACCTACACAGCAAACAAAGGCGGATACTACACAACCCCGGTAAATGCCGGACAACCGATTACGATATCTTTTGCTGATACTGCGCCAACTTATAGCGCAACCATCACACAACAAGCAGTAGTTACAATACCATCAATCTCCGTAGCCGGAATGGAATTACCAAGCGGAACAACAGTAACAGTAACAGATAACGCAAACATCTACACAGCGGCATACACATCTGGCAGCGGAGTAAATTTTGTAGTAACACCGGGAACTTATACAGCCTCCGCAAAACTGGGAAATGGAACATTGACCGCGACAAATACAGTAGCGGCAAATGGAAACGGTATATATAGTTATACGCCCACCCTGCCAAATTCCGGCACAATCCATATCAATGTTAAACTCGACAACGGCAACGAAGCCGCTTACGATGGCAGACATTATTTCGTAACAAACGATCAAACAGGCCAGAAAATCAAATACACCCCGGGCGGTGTAAGTTTCAACTTACCGTTCGGAACATATTCATTCACAGTGACCCAAGACGAAGGCACCGGAATAGTATTCCACACACAAGCATTAACACTTGATAGCGCAGCAACAATTGGCTTTGCAAACGTAGCGCCAAACGTAAACTCCACAATACCGAATTTAAGCCTGGCGCAGATTACAATACCAAACTTTACAGTAGTCGGCGCTGGCGAACTACCGACCGGTAAAGCTTTCACATTGACAAGCGCAGCGAAAATATACAACATGAACTACACCCCGGGAATGACAGCTATCATCGAGCCGGGAACCTACACCGCTCAAGTAGTCTTAGGTGACGGAACCTTGAAAAGCACAAACAACGTAGTTGTAGCAGATAGCAGCGTAGTAACCTTCGGCCCGCAATTCCCAAATAGTGGATTAGTACATATCGCTGTAGCTTATGACACCGGCAGCGAGATTGGCAACGACGGCAGAAACTACTATGTAACATTAAACGGTGGTGGCGCAAAAGTTAAATACACGCCGGGCGGAATCGACTTCCCGTTACCATTTGGTAATTACTCATTCACACTGACGCGTGAAGAAAATAACGTACTATTCGTAAACGAACCACTAGGCGAAGCAGCAATCAATTTCGACAACATCAAAAGAACAATTGGAAAAGCAATACCGGTACAAAACATCGGCAAATTAACAATAACCTCAATCGCAGTAGACGGAATCGGCGAAGTGCCAAACGGCAAACCATTGACACTAACCAGCGAAAACGCTACCTACAACCTCACATACACTAAAGGCATGCAAGTTGACGTAGCGCCGGGAAATTACAAAGCGATAGTTACGCTAGGCAACGGAACATTAACCAGCACCGCAGTGCAACCAATGACCGACGGCAGTGTAAATACAGCAGGTTATGTTTTGCCAAACCAAGGAAACATGCATATAGATATTCGTTTTGACCAAGGCGGCGAACCGGGCGACAGCACCCATAGCTTAATCTACTATGTCATTTGTCAGCAAGACGGGCAGAAAATCCAATATACTCCAGGCGGCGTGGATTTCAAAAAACCATTTGGCAACTATAGCTTTAGTTTCTCTGCTGAAGATGAACAAGGATTTGTATATTACACACAAATAATGTCACTAAATAGTTTTGGCGACATTAATATGTCGGAAGTAGGTCCGATACGTGCATCTACTGTAACTTACAGAACAGCTTTGCGAGTAAGCGGCGTGACAACTAATAACGCCGTTGATATTGCAAACGGAGGAACAATAAAAATCAGCGGAAACGGACAAAGTTATTCAGCAAAAGCGGTAAATGGACAAGCGTTGTTCCTGGATATACCGAACGGCAATTATCAGTCCACAATAGTAACAACATTGGGTATTGAAACATCGCCGGTGACAGTGAATAAAAAGAGCGACACAGAGACTATGGCAATAACTTACCCTAAAATTCAAAAACAAGTAATTATTCATCCGAACATGTTTGCTAACAATGTATCCGTACAACAGCACGGCCAAGTAATACTTGAACAACATTTTGATGTAACATTTGTGGACTATACTAGGACAATGCTGGTAACGACAGATATTGTTGGTGGTGATTTAACGGTAAGTGAACATGTGTGGGGAGGGAGCATGGGTGGAGACTGGGCGTATGACTATAGTCAGATATTGCCCATTAATTCAAGCATAGGATCCCCAGATTACTGGATGAAATCATACCCTGGAGTTTGGAGTGAATCCACTATATGGACACCAAGCCAGCAGTAAAAAGTTAGCGTTACTCCTTTGTGAAAAAGGGGTACAAGTGAACGAATATTTATTGAGCACCAATCGTTCAAAATAGAATGATAAACCAAAAGTCTTTAGAGAGTTCAAATAGGGCAAGGGGGCAACCATAATTATGCAAGGCTATAATATTCAACGAAAATTCAAGCGAATCAACACCAACACCCGCGCAGCGGCATTTGCAACAGTAATAATTGTGGTATTGCTCCTCTGTGATTACGGAGTGAAAATCATCAACCACGTCAATTAAGGAGCAGAGCGAATGCAAATATTCAAAAAACCAACCCTGCTATACATATTTTTGCTACTCACACTCTCGACGACCTGCTTTGCAGGAGATGCGGCGTATATCGCGTCTCCTGCGCAAGCAACGTCCAAAGGAGCAGGAGACGCATACACTTATTTAGACAACGGAATCTACCAAATAAACACCAAAGTTGGCATGGTGACAGACATCGCGTTAGCGCCAGGAGAAGAAGTTACCTATATAGGAGCCGGAGACACTACCCGCTGGACAGTGGACAAAGCAATATCCGGAGCCGGAATATCCAAACAGTGGCATTTGTATATCAAACCATTGCAAACCGGTATTCAGACCAACTTTATAATCAACACCGACAAACACGTTTATCAACTAATCGTAACCAGCAGCAGCACCTATACGCCGATAGTATCATGGATATACCCGACAGAAGTCAGAAATATGTCAGTATACAAAGACAACAACGCCGGCCAAAGCATATCCACAAGCAAAGGAACAGCCGGGGTACCAGTCAGAAACATAGTTAGCTACGGATACAAAATATCCGACGGCAACTATGCCTGGAAACCAACCGTAGTATTTGACGATGCCGACAAAACCTACATAAAACTAGGAGCGGGAACAGCATCCAGCGAAATGCCGGTACTATTCATAGTAAACGGCGATAACGAACTAAACCTCGTCAACTACCGCATAGGAAAACAAGACGGAGCAACCTTCATGATAGTAGACCGACTATTCAATAAAGCAGTACTAGTAGTAGGAAAAGACAATAAAATCACGATAACAAAAGGCAAGTGAGACAGCCTGGCACCAAACGCAACATTCTTTAAAGGAAAAATCTCCGCCTGCTTTTTAAAAACAATTCGCCGTCCCCAAACTGCGCATTACAGAAGGCAATTACAAATTTTTGCGTGAAAAACGCAAAGTAAAGTATAACGTCCCTTTACAACTTTATAACCCTTTAACTTTACATCAAGACATAGAACAAACCGAGCAACCGGAAAACGGAACCAGCGTTCCCAAAATGCTGTCAACACCGCGCTGTGGCTAAAAGATATTGACAGCATTCTGGCCGCTAATAGACGGATGTAACTATGTGATATTAACGGCTTGAACATATTACCAAATATGCGTATAATATCATTATAGACACTGAAATTACTATTGCGAAACAAAAACCACCATCACCAATAGTTGCTGGGGAAGACGCACGCAGAATAATCAAACAAGTTAATTACCCGACAGATTGTAGTGCGCTTCTAGCTGTCGCGAAAGAAAAAACAAAAACGCAAAAATAATTATTAAATTGGTTCATGTGAGAAAGTTAGTGAAGTAAACACAGTCTACATCAAATAAACAAAGAAAGAAGTGATCTATATGGCATCTAGTAGTTTTAATAAAAATTTCAAAATAACAAAAAAATCATCTAACAGCGCGTTAACTGCAATAAAGAAATCCGGTGTGATAACAGCATCTATGCCAAGTGACATTAAACACACTACTTTACAAGGAAAAGCGGCACAGAGTTTTGTAGATAGTATTTTGTCGAAGAAAGTGTGAGGCTATTGTGACTGACATTAAATGGATAAACGCCGAAGAAATCAGCGATGAGAGTTTTAATAGGCTTGTCGCTGATTTTTCTTGTCCCATAGACGAAGACATCGAACACTTTATTAAAGACACAACCGACGATATTCGATCTGGTGCAACCGCTATGAGAAAATTAGCAAAAACGAGAATATACCTTGCGTTCATTGATGGCAATGTAGTTGGATATTACGCAACTGCTGTTAAAGTGTTTGATTTGAGTAGTGCAAGTAATGCACTTAGAAAAGAATGGACCGGGTTTTCTAATAACAAAACTGTACCGGCTTATCTTATCGGGCAATTATCTAAAAATTATTTCAACGATTTCGACAAACTAATAGCAGGAAAAACATTGCTCAATAGTGCTTTAGATACCATAAGGGCTTGCCATAAAGCTGTAGGTTGCAAGATCGTTTTTCTTGAATGTCAAGATACACCCAAATTGCACAATTTCTACAAGGAACACGGTTTTGTGCGGTTTGGTAACAAGTCGTCAAAAGGATTGTACACGTATTTCCACGATTTAAGCTCGAACATCTGAAAAACAGCAGTTTTTACCGTTGATTATTTAAGCGAATATCTCCTGGTAACTCTTTCGCGATTCTTCAAAACCCTAACCGTTACCAAACCGCGCATTACAGAATGCAATTACCAAAATCACTCCCACCATAAACAACTGAATTAAGCACCCCTTCTTCGGAACGGGGTGCTTATTCAATTTTATAACACAAATAAACCCATAAATATCCAGCCGTTAATATCCAGTTAATAACCCCTACTATAATTAAAACAAAACTAGATAGGAGATATAAAAATGCGAGCCAAAAAAACAGAAGAAACAACTCCCGAATATCTAATTAGCGAAGCCGCCAAACTTCGAGAAAAAGCAGCTGAATTCGAAAAAAAAGCCGCGCTGTTATCTCGTAAACACCGAACTAGATCGTTAATTGAATATGGCGGATTAGTCGTGAAATCCGGATTAGACTCACTAAGCAAACCACTATTTATGGGCTGTTTATTGAGGATCAAGCAAACATTAGATGAAAAACCGCATTTATCAGAAGAACTAGAGCAAATCGGCTCGGCTGAACTAGCTAAACCAAAATCCAAAAAAACCGGCGAAATAGACATAAATAAATTAATCGAAGAATTCGATATTGATACACTAACCAAAAAAGTCAATGAATAACCAAGGACAACCAAATCAACTAAACAATAACCAATCCCAGTTGTTGCAGATGCTATATCATTCATTCGGCGACGAAATAAACAAACTCCTGAACGATGACCGGGTAATCGAGATACTACTGAACCCCGACAGCAAATTATGGGTCGAGCGACTAGGAGAAGGGCGCGAGTACACCGGAGTGAAAATCAACAAAACGCAATCACAAAAAATCATCGAATTAGTAGCCTCCGGGTCAAATGCAATTTGCAACTACAACAACCCTACAATATCAGCCGAACTACCCGGAAGTGGCAATCGCTTTGAAGGAATACTACCGCCAATAGTGGCAAATCCGGCATTTTCAATTCGCAAAAAAGCCATCAACATATTCACACTAGATAATTATGTTGACCAAGGCATAATGACCCAGAAACAAAATAATGCGCTAGTAGAAGCTGTAAAGACACGAAAAAACATATTAATCGTAGGCGGCACAGGGAGCGGAAAAACAACATTAGCCAATGCAATCATTGAAGAAATATCCAAAACAAAAGACCGGGTAATCATAATTGAGGACACCTTAGAACTACAATGTTCAGCTGAAGATTCAGTGATAATGCGAGTATTCAATAACGGAACCAACAAAGTAACAATGAACGATCTATTGAAATCATGTATGCGCCTCAGACCAGACCGAATAATCGTCGGCGAGGTACGTGGACCGGAAGCGTTAGCGTTGCTAAAAGCTTGGAACACAGGACACCCGGGGGGAATTGCTACCGTACACGCCAACAGTGCAATTGCCGGACTACAACGATTAGAAGAATTAGTCATGGAAGCTTCAATTACCGCGCAAAAAAACACAATTGCCCGGGCGGTAAACATCATCGTATATATCGAAAAATGCACATACACAAACAACGAAGGCGTATCAACATATGGACGGCGACTAAAAGAAATAATCGAAGTATATCCGCCATTCGAGCATGAAGAAAACGACAACATTATTCAAAACAACGGATATGCCTATAAAGAATTAGTATAACAAGGAGCGATGTTGTGAAACCCAATAACTTAAAATGGCGAATCATATTTCGCCAGCGGGCGCCGGCAATAGGCAAAGCGCTAGGGATACTAGCGGTCAATTTTGCAATGACAGCAATAAGCGAAAACATACATCAAGTACACGCAGTATTTGCTTGGGAAAGCCCCTTGGCAACAATTCGTGATAGCTTAGGCGGACCGGTAGCCACAACAATGACAGTACTAGCTATTTGCGGATCCGGAATATCGTTAGCTTTCGGCGAAAGTCACGGCATAGCTAAAAAATGCTTACAGATAGTATTTGGCGGAGCGGTAGCCATGAACGCAACTTCACTGGTTTCAGGATGGTTTGGACAGTAATAAGAACAGCAAAAAAATTATGAAAACATTAGGAGAAGAAAATGAAATCATTAAGCTTAAAAGGGAAAATCAACATCAAGGCGCTCGGCGCGGCACTAGTAAACATATCACTAATGGTAGCAATGAACTTTGGCTTCAGTGCAATCTTTAATCAACCAGCTTCAGCAGCCGGATTGGCATGGGAAAAACCATTAGGAATGATAGCGACAAGCATCAGCGGACCGGTAGCAACAACGCTAATAATATTAGCAATCATCGGCGCCGGCGGAGCATTGGCATTTGGTGAAATGGGTGGATTTGCCAAACGAGCCGTTCAAGTTGTATTTGGAGGAGCCATTGCCGTTGGAGCTGCATCAATCGTAACGACGCTATTTGCACCAACGAGTCAAGGACTGCAATAACCGACTCAAACAATAGGAGAAGAAATTGGAAGGATACAGAGTTCCTGTTTTCAAAGCATTTACAGAAAAAATATTAATGGCAGGTGTACCGCGAGAAGTGTTTTATTTAAACGGAACATTAGCAGCCGTATTTTTAGTAGGAATGCATATATGGTGGTTGATACCGCTAAACCTGATTATTCACATAGCATTTGTCAAAGTAACAAAAAAGGATCCATACTTCTTTGACATATTCAAACGATACATAAATCGAAAAGATTACTACGACGTTTAGGAGTAAAGATGTTTAATTTACGCGAATTTAGAAAACGCCCTGCCAAGTTATTCGATATGGTTCAATGGGCATACATGTGGGAGCCTGGAATAGTAGTAAACAAAGACGGCAGTTTACAATGCACTTTTAGCTATCGAGGTCACGACCTAGACAGCGCTACCCAAGGCGAATTAACCAACATGACAAGTCGCGTAAACAACTCGTTAAAACGCCTCGACGAAGGATGGGCAGTATATATTGATGCAATTCGCCGGAAAAACACATTTTATCCAACAAGTGAGTTCCCGGACGCAATATCCTTTATGATTGACGAAGAAAGACGGGGTCTGTTCCGAAGCGGTCAACATTTCGAAAGCGAATATTACTGCACATTAATGTGGATGCCGCCTTCAGACAGCGAACAGAAAATCGGCAATTTTTTCAAGAAAAAAGAAAAAACGAAAACCAATAAAACACTAAACGACAAAGACAGAGAAATCTTAAACGGTCACATTAATCACTTCAAAAACGAAGTATTACGAGTATTCGATATGTTTAGCGATTCATTTTTAGACGCTAAGATATTAGATGCAGATGAAACCTTAACTTATCTACATTCAACAGTATCAACTAAACATCACGTTGTTAAAACGCCTACAATACCGCATTATCTGGATGTCATGTTATGTGATTCGCCATTGATAGCAGGAGAAGCCCCAATGTTGGCAGACAAACACCTGCGGGTAGTATCACTCCGTTCGTTTCCGGCTTTCACGGAGCCAGGTTTAATGGACTGCATCAACCGGCTCAACATTGAATATCGTTGGACAACGAGATATATACCGCTATCCAAAGAAGATGCCGTCAAAGAAGGCGAAAAGTTAATGAAACAATGGTTTGGTAAACGAAAAAGCTTTGCGTCACTGACAACAGAAATATTTACCGGTCGAGAGTCGTTAGCGACCGATACAAACGCAATTGACAAAGCTGGGGAATGTCAGACATTTATAGAACTAATAAACGGCGATTTCGTCAACTCAGGATATTTTGTCAGCACAATCACTATTTTAGACGCATCAGAAAAAGAAGTTGATAAAAAAGCGCGACTAATTGAAAAAACACTCAACAACTTAGGCTTCATCGCTTTTGTGGAAAAACTAAATGCTTTAGAGGCATGGATTGGCAGCATACCTTGCACTCCGCGCTATAACGTAATCAGGCCTCTATTAACATCAATAACAGCAGCTCATTTAATGCCACTATCAGCAATATGGGCAGGAGAAGAACGAAACCAACATTTTGACGATCATCCGCTACTATATGCGCCGACAACCGGTTCAACAAAATTCAGGTTAAACCTGCACGTAGACGGGGTAGGGCATTCAATGGTCATTGGACCAACAGGCGCCGGTAAATCAGTATTACTAAGCACAATAGCCGCGCAATTTAAAAGATATAAAGACAGCAACGTATATATATTTGATAAAGGTGGAAGCAGTCGGGTATTAACCTATGGTGTAAACGGCGTATATTACGACCTGGCTGCCGACGACAACGACCTGGCATTTCAGCCATTAGCAAACATTCATATACATTCCGAGAAAGCTTGGGCAGAAGACTGGATTATTGAACTACTTACAGGAGAAGGGATAGAGATAAACCCGGATATAAAAGATTCGATACACACCGCCATGGTATCACTTGCAAATTCACCCATAGAGCAGCGCACACTTACCGGATTTAAGTTATTAATCCAAAACCCGCTACTCAGAAACGCATTGACACCATTCACGCAAGAAGGCATCTACGGGAAATTATTTGACGCAAACGCCGACTCATTAAAACTAGGCAAATGGATAGTATTTGAAATGGGAAAACTCATGGAAATGAAAGGTGCGGTAACAGTAGCGTTACAATATCTATTTCACAGACTAGACGTAAAGTTTGAGGAAAACGACGGAGAGCCATCCCTGTTGATATTAGATGAATGTTGGTTGTTTTTAGATAAACCGATATTCGCAGACAAAATTCGCGAATGGTTAAAAGTTTTAAGAAAACTAAATGTATCCGTGATATTTGCCACTCAAAGCCTACAGGACGTTAACAGCAGTGTAATAGCGCCAACAATTATGGATAACTGCAAAACGAAAATATTCCTACCCAACCCCAATGCGTTAGAAAGTCATGCGATAGAACACTATCGTTCATTTGGCTTAAACGATACCGAGATAAACATAATCGCTATGCAAATGGTACCAAAGCGCCATTATTACTACAAATCAGAAAAAGGTTCGCGAGTATTTGAGTTAGCATTAAAAGAACTGGCAATAGCTTATATAGCAGCAAGTCGAACCGATGAGCAAAAGCATGCTTTGGAAATAGTTAAAAAACATGGACAAGACGAATTTAACTTACACTGGCTACGATACAAAGGGTTAAATCAACCAATGGAGCGCTATAACAAACTAACGAAAAGGGTGGTTGCATAGTGAAAAAGTTAATTGTCGTTGCAGCATTTGTAATAAGCACAATTTTCGGTATAGTGTCATTTGCGGAAGGCATACCAACGGTAGTAATAGACCCGTCGGCGAATATCAGTTGGGCAACAAATCTTGCAAATCAGGCAAAAGAAATTCAACTGGAACTGCAATCAGTTTTATATCAAGCTCAAAACGCTGTAGCTATATCTAATGCAGTAAAACAAGTTATAAACGGCGACGTTTTTGAAAAACTAGATGCATTAGTTGGAATACAAAACGCCGCAGCCGGTTCAACAGAAGAATATATTAATTTCTCCCAAGATTGGAACCAAGCCCACCCCGACGCGCAAATATATGGTGATCAAGCAATATATAGCGACCTGCAATCCTGGTCCGACTCAATAAAAAACAGCGCCTATGCAACCGGAGTAGTAATGTCCACCGCAAACGATGTAAACAGTATCAAAGAAATAATGATGGCAGGCGACGACGCCACAGGCACCTTGGCAGGATTACAAGCCTCAATAAAAATGGCAGCGATCTCAAACAATAGCCTGACACGAATAAACACCGTATTAGCAAACGACAGTCAACTCAGACAACAAGAGCAACTACGGGAATTGAAAGCCGAGCAAGCCAAACGCGACAACGATATGGCAGCCGCCGAGCGAGCCGGAACAGCAGCAGGAAGCATGATGATTGGAAAGTGTGTTAATTGTGGTATCTAAGAAAACTCTCACCGCAACGCTCCTGGTGTTCATATTGACAATATTTGCTCTACCTACAATCACTTACGCAATCAGCGGTGATAATCAAGCTCAAATATATATAGACGCCGGCAACAAGAAAATGGAAGCCGCCAGAATCGAATCGGCAAAACTAGGAAACAGCCTTGATTTAGGGGTAGTAGCTACAGTAAATGCAATGACCATGGACGGGGGAAGTGGTCGGCTAGGAACAATAGCTTCCGGCGCTAAGACCACGCTAATGATTTTACTGGCAATTGATTTCATTATCGCAATAATGTTCAACATCGACAATCCCGACAACCTAAAAGTAGTAATTAAAAAACTCATAAAAATCGGGTTTTGGGTCTACATATTTGGCAGCCTGCCAGAAATAATATCCAGTTGGATTTACAATTCATTCACAACAACAGCGCCGGCGCTAATAAGCGGAATAAGCGGCGCTGCTGACGTAATAAATAACCCCTTAAGTATCATCGGCACAGGATGGAATTTCTTTGCTGAAGCATTCAACAACGTCCTTGCCTCGGGTAGCGTGCTAAGTATTATGGCGGAAGGACTAGGAACCATCTTGAAGTTCTTAATGTTACTACCGGCGTTGATAGTGTTTATGGTAACAGTTGTAATATTCGCAACCTCGGTAATCATCGCCAAAGTAGAGTTCTTTATTATTGCTGCGTGCGCCATAATCTTATTACCATTTAGCGTTATCGACCAGTTAAAGTTTTTAGGAGAAAAAGCGATAGCAGGGATATTTGGAGCAGCAATAAAACTAATGGTAACCGGAGCAATCGGCGGCTTATATTTAGCGCACTTAAAAAACGTTGCTACAAAGATAGATACAACAGGCGCAGATTTCGGCACATTCGGCTTGATGTTTGGCCAATTAATAATAGCGTTTATATTCTTGCAAATGATAAGAGAAATACCCTCCTTCGTATCAGGATTCCTATCAGGATCACCATCGCTTTCAGCAGGCGGAGTAACGAGCAGTGCAGTTTCAACCGGAGCAGCAGGGCAAGCCGCGACTCAGGCAGGCGGCATAGCAGCGGGAACAGGGAAAGCAGTGAGCGCCATGAAAGAAGCCGCAACGGCAGCAGCAACAGGCGGTGCAAGCCTTGGTGCTACGGCGGCAGCAGCAGCGGGAGCGGCAGTAAAGTCAGTTTCAAGTTCGGTTGCAGCCGCCCATACACCGCCCTGGGCAAAGTAAAATACCAACCAACGATTTCACAATAAACCTACCGCGTCAATCGATGCCATATGACACGGCAGGTTTTTTGTGTCGAATGGGTCAGCAAAAATTATTGGAGAAAAAATGTTGAGTTACATTACAAAAACGATAACAATTATTATGGCAATACTGCTTAATGGAGCAGTGTTATTCGGTTTAACGCTAGTGATAATAACAAAAATAGCGCTAGAGAATAGAATCTACGTGGAAACAATGTTACCAAATTTAACCATACCATCATTTCTGTTTTATACAGCAATAATTAGCGCTATATGGTTTATTCCGTTATATTTAATGGGCAAATTTGAGATAGGCATAAGCGGAATATTATATTTAAACGGCTACAAAAAACAGACAGCAATTTTAGAAGCGCAAAGCAAGCCTCATTTGCGGTCACTATGCCAGCAAGCCGGACTGGACGCCGATAAATTCAATCTATTAGTTCATTTTGATAAAAAGGTAAATGCATTCGCAATCGGCAAAAACAACATATCCATAAATACCGGACTACTAAAATCCGACCAGAAAATCATTAAAGGAATATTAGCCCACGAACTAGGACATCTAGTTAGCGGACACGGCAGTTTCAATTACATTTTAATGTGTCTATGCTTACCGATAATGTTCGTTCAATGGATTATTGGTACGGTGTTCCAGACACTGAATATTTTCTCCAAAATACCCCTTATAGGCTTTGTTTTTAATCTGCTTTCCCTAGTGTGGATGTTGCTAACCTTCTGTTTCACATTGATCTTTAACGATACTCTGGCATTCACTAACAAGATATATTACCGCAACTGCGAACATGCCGCAGACGAATTTGCAGTAAAAATCGGTTGTGGTGCTGAACTACACTCATTCTTTCAGGAGCAACTAGAAAAACACGGCGATATAGGTTTTTGGGATTCGATGTTTTCAACACATCCATCAACTTACAAAAGATTGATGAACGTTGACAAAAATATAAAAAAATACGCAAGCAACAACTGTGAAAATACAGTTCCGCTAAACGAAATTATATTTCAAAACCGATAGGTTACGAGAACGTCAGCCGAGAAAGCCCACTCCTTTAGGTGTGGGATGGAAGGCGA
>JBAXTZ010000040.1:0-28029 GCA_037129925.1 Bacillota bacterium | reverse complement strand
TAGGGCATGGGTAGACTTTATCACATTTGTGAAGTCTTGCAAGTCTTTTTTAAACAATATTTTTATTGGTTTTGGCTTTTCAATAGTTTTTTACAATGACCTAAAGCATCACAAATGTGATATGATGCTAAGATGGACATCTTAGAAATAGCAATCAAAACGGCGGGCGGCACGGGCCGCTTGGCCTATATGCTTGACGTAAAGCAATCGGTAGTTAGCAACTGGCGGCGGCGCGGCGTACCTAAAGCCTGGGAACAGGTGCTGCGGTACAAGTACAAAAAACAGATTGCAGAAGCGCAAAAGATGGTGTAAGATTTTTTAGGACACGGCTAGGTGCGAAGTCATGAGCGCACCGAAAAGAGTTACCCCCTCTCCTGCCGTTGTTTCTTTCAAGGGGGCATTTAAAAGTGGGAAATTTTATGGAAAAAGTGTCTTTATTTGGCGTTGATTTGTTTGGTGAAATTATCAAACCAAAAGCCAATGGCGTTGTCGCGCAACGCTTTACGATCCCGCCTTTTACTATTTTAGATAGTAAGCAAGGCGAATGGCAAGAACGCAAACGTGCATGGAAATCATTGGGAATAGATAGTGAAATTGGACGTTCGGCGGGAATGACCTATGGCAAAGGATTGGGCATAAAGTTAGACAATGGTGAAGAATTCATGACTAGCATTTTTGATCCCGTTGTTTGTGAATTGGCAATGAAATGGTTTTGCCCACAAAAAGGGCAAGTTGTTGATCCTTTTGCGGGTGGAAGCGTTAGGGGAATTGTTGCCGGTGCTTTAGACCGAAATTATTGGGGTTGTGATTTAAGGCAAGAACAAATTGATGCAAATAGGGTTCAAGCGGAAAACATAGAAACTTCAATCAAGCCCATTTGGGTTTGTGGTGATAGCATGGAAACACTTGCCCATGCGCCTAAAGCGGATATGGTTTTTTCATGCCCGCCTTATGGTGATTTGGAAGTGTATTCCGACAATGCTAACGATTTATCAAACATGGAATGGCACACTTTCATTGCCGCATACAAGCGGATAATTTTGCGTTCTGTGCAAAAAATGAAAGATGATACGTTTGCGTGTTTTGTTGTTGGTGACTTTCGGGATAAAAAAGGTTTTTACCGTAATTTTGTAAGCGAAACAATTGGTGCTTTTGAAGAAGCTGGAGCAAAGTTGTACAACGAAGCGATTCTTGCTACAAGCATTGCAAGTGCTTCAATGCGGGTTACAAAGCAATTTGAATCGGGACGCAAAATGGCTAAAACACATCAAAATGTGTTGGTGTTTTGCAAAGGTGATTGGCGGGTCGCCACATCAAAAATAAATTATTCCGAATTGATTGATGGGCGGTAATATGTACTACTACCAATTCAATATCGGTGACTACGCTAGTCATACGCAACGCCTTTCCCTACTTGAAGATTTGGCATACCGAAGGCTTTTAGACGAATACTATTTGCATGAACGTCCGTTGAACACCGGTTTAACGTCCGTTGCACGGCAAATAGGAATGCGTGAACATGAAAACGAAGTTCAATTTGTCCTTGAATCGTTTTTTCATTTGACCGATGATGGTTGGATAAACGTAAGGGCCGATAAGGAAATTGCACATTTCAAGGGAAAAATTGAACAAGCATCTAAGGCTGGTAAGGCATCTGCTGAACGGCGGTTAAACGGACGTTCAACGGGCGTTCAACCAACCAATAACCAACAACCAATAACCAATAACCATAAACCATTAAAGAATACAGTCGTCTCGCCTAGCGGCGTGACGGATTTGGTTTGGCAAGATTGGATAAGTTTGCGTAAAGCAAAACGCGCAGCAGTAACGCAAACCGCCTTAGATGGCATAGCACGGGAAGCCAGCAAAGCAGGGGTAAGCCTACAAGTCGCCCTAGAAACCTGTTGTGCAAGGGGCTGGACAGGGTTTAAGGCTGACTGGTTGAAAGACAAAGGCGAAAAAAAATCTTTTGCCGAAAAGGATTACGATTTCAAACGCGCCCGATGGGAAGCTATGACCGGAAGAACGCAAGGCGAAGAAATAAAACCATTTTTGGAGTTAGAAGATGACACAACCAATTGATCGCCTGTTTGAACGCTTGTCTATGACCTACGGCATTTCTTGGGACAATTCGCTAGGGTCGGCCCCGCTTAACGAAATCAAGTCTTTTTGGATGCATGGACTATCGGGGTTTTTGCAAAGCAAGGAATCCATGATGGCGATTTCATGGGCGCTAAACCATTTGCCCGAACGCCCGCCGAACCTTGTGCAATTCAAAAACCTTTGCTACCAAGCACCGGCGGTGGAAAGGCCGCAATTGCCTAGCCCGCCCGCCGACCCAGAACGGGTAAAGCAAGAATTGGCAAAATTTTCGGGCTTGCGGATGGGGCCAGGTGTAGACCCAAAGGCATGGGCGCACAAAATCTTGAAAGACTATGCAGATGGCGTTAAAAGGCCGGTAGCAGTTGTTCAAATGGCGCGTGATGCGTTAAGGATGTCGGCATGAACGACCCATTCAAAATTAACGAGCCAACTTGCATATCTTTTAGCGGCGGAAGGACAAGCGCCTATATGCTTTGGCGTGTTTTGCAAAGCAATGGCGGGTTACCTTCAGAAGCAATCGTTTGTTTTGCCAATACTGGCAAGGAAGATGAGGCAACTTTAAGATTTGTACAAGATTGCTCAAAGCAATGGAATGTGCCAATTACTTGGCTTGAATTTCAAGACGACATTCCTGCCTACAAAAAAGTAACGTTTGAAACCGCCAGCCGCAACGGAGAACCATTTGAAGCGTTGATTAAGAAAAGAAATTTCCTTCCAAACCCTGTAAGCCGTTTTTGCACCGTAGAGTTAAAGGTCAGGACAATTCACCGTTATTTAAAGGCTAACGGTTGGACAGAATGGGATTCAATGTTGGGAATACGGGCTGACGAACAACGTAGGTTAGCCAAAATAGGTAACAAAGATTACGGGAAACATGAAGAAAAAATAGCCCCATTGGGTCAAGCCGGTATAACAAAAGAAGTTGTAGGCGAATTTTGGCGTAATCAATCTTTTGATCTTGGGTTGCCAAACCATAACGGTGTAACCATGCACGGTAATTGCGATTTATGTTTTCTTAAAGGTGGAGCACAAGTTTTAAGTTTAATTACGGAAAAACCAGAACGTGCGATATGGTGGGCCAAAATGGAGGCACTGGCACTGGAACTGGCAAGCAAGCCAAGCGGTGCGGTGTTCCGTTCCGACCGTCCTTCTTATGCTTCAATGATTAAATATGCAGCGGAACAATCCAATATGTTTGACCCTAATGAAGAAACAATTGCTTGTTTTTGTGGAGATTAAAAAATGAGACGCGCAGCAAGGATAGATGCAAATCAAGACCAAGTGATAACGGCGCTACGGGCGGCTGGCGCTTACGTTTGGATTATTGGGTTGCCGGTTGACCTACTTGTTGGCTACAAAGGTCACACCATGTTGATGGAAGTTAAAGTTGGCCCTAAAAAGCCTTTAACGGCCTTGCAGCACGCTTTTTTTGCAAATTGGGCCGGTGGTACGTTGGCACGGGTTGATGGGCCGGAAGCGGCTTTATCGGCTTTAAGGGTTATAGATGCGAAGTAATGAACAAAACCGTTTAATGTGGGCAAACTTGACCGACATTGCCGAACAAGTGGATTGGTACGGCAACAAATTGCACAAGGAAGAATGGAAGGATGTGCTTACCGCCGCCTTGAAACAACAAAAGGTTGTTCCAGGCATCGAGGGCGGGTTTGTGGTCTTGGGCGCTAGAACAAGCAAAATGACCGTAGCCGAAATGACCGAAATGATAGAACTATCAACGGCATTTGGGACGCAACAAGGGGTAAAGTTCCGTGCAATTCCCGAAACATAAGTACGTCCGGTCTAAGGCTTTGCTTGAAGCGTGTCGGACAATAGCTTGCCAACATTGCGGCGCGGAAGATGGGACGGTGTGCGCGGCACACATAAATTGGGGCGGCGGCAAGGGAAAAGCGGTAAAAGCGGATGACAACCTAATAGCCAGCCTGTGCTTTACTTGCCACGCCGCCCTAGATCAAGGTGCGAATATGGACAAGGAAGAACGGCAAGATTTATGGTTTAAAGCCCATCATAGGACGGTTTTGCTTCTATTGGCAACCCGTAAATGGCCCGCTAAAGTGCCAATTTCGGAAATAACCGATGCATTTGCCCCAAATCTTTGATATAGTGCCACTATGAACGAAGAAGTTTCACAATTTGTTGCGACCTTATTCCATGCGGGAACGATTACGCATTTCCAGCATTTGCAGACAAAAGAGTACAGCGTTCACAAGGCATTGGGCAAGTTTTACCCAAAAATTGTTGATCTTGCGGACGGATTAGCGGAAAGCTACCAAGGCCGGTATGCGACTAGGATGATGAAATTCCCCGATGAATTGCACGAACCCAAAGAATCGCCAACCGAATATTTGACAAAATTAAAAGAATTTGTCCAAGAAGCCCGTGGCGAAATCCCCCAGGACACCGAACTGCAAAACATTGTTGACGAAATTGCCGACCTGATAAATTCAACCCTGTATCTTTTAACCTTGAAATAGGAAAAATCATGGAAAATGGAAAATACGGTACTACTTGCAAACTTCCCGCTAGCGTGAACATGGCAATGGAACGTGGAAGCGCAAGCAAGAACATCCCCGTGGCCCAAAGCAATCAATGCGGGTCGGACAAAAAATTTGATAGCGGCAAGACTAGCGGTGTGGCGTATGTCCATGACCGCAAATGCTCTCAATAAGCGTAAACCCATACCGTCCGACAACGGTAGGGCTTACTAACCAAGCAAAAATGGAGGTTTTGAATGGCTACGGAAGATTTTAGATGCGGAAATTGCGAATATTTTGCAAACCGGCAAATCATGGGTATTTGTAGGCTTTACCCTACGCAACAGAACAAGCACGAATCGGATTGGTGTGGGCAACACAAGCCAAGCCAACCCAAAATTCGCGCTTTGCCGGTCTACGACATCATGACCGATGAAACCGTAGTTATGCCCCGCCTAAAACGCAAATATACCAAAAAATCCGATGTTTAAGCCGCTAAATGATCGGGTAGTGATCCGGCCCAAGACACGGCATTTGTCGGACATCATATATATTAACAACAAAGAACCCTTCAACGAAGGCACAATTGTGGCGGTCGGCCCCAAAGTGCGGGAAGCCCAAGTGGGGGACTTTGTGAAGTACGGGAACGGGGATTACCTTAATTGGCCCGTTCACCGTGTGGATGACCAGGACTACCAAATCATCCAAGAAGCGGACATTTGCGCCGTTGTGCAAGTGTGATTAAAATAAACCTAGTGCCAAATTTGGCCTAACTTAAAGGAATATCGTCATGGGCAATTCAGTAGCAATCGGCGTAGCGTATCAAGACCAAGACCTTAAAGGGTCAAGCACGGTGTACGCAGCCGCAACAACCGGACAAATTGGCTATAACACGGGTTCGGCGGCAACCGCCCCTAGTTCTGTTACCCAAGCCGCAAGCAAATCAACCGGCGTGACAATCAACGCAAGTGTTGGGCAAATTGTGACTAACAACGCTGCTTTGGCGGCGGGTGTTGAAGTGGCCTTCATTGTTACCAACAGCGCAATTTCCGCTTACGATATTCCCGTAATCGCTATTGCTAGTGGTGCTGCAACCGCTGGAACTTACTTGGTTTCCGTAGTTGCCGTAGCCGCCGGATCGTTTACGATAGTCATTACAAATGCAAGTGCGGGTTCTTTGTCCGAAGCATTGACCATTAATTTTGCAACAATCCACGTTGCCCAGGCTTAATCATGCCGTTGATTAAATCCATGATGCCCAAGGCAATGGGTAAAAACATTGCCAAGGAAATGGAAGCCGGTAAGCCCCAAAAGCAAGCCGTGGCAATTGCCTATGCCGTAAAGCGTGAAGCGGAAAAGAAAGCCAAAGCGAAGAAATGAAGCACGATAAGTCAATTCCGCATAAGACCACGGGGAAGGGTAAGACCTACAACCCCACGGACAAAGGCGCGGGAATGACCGCTAAAGGCCGTGCGGAGTACAACGCTAAGAACAATGCAAACCTAAAGCCGCCCGCCCCGAATCCAAAGACGAAAGCGGATGCGGGACGCAAGGCTAGTTTTTGTGCGCGAATGGAAGGTGTGGTTAAAAACGCCAAAGGGCCAGCGGAACGGGCCAAGGCATCACTTAAAAGTTGGAACTGCTAATGGCTACTAAACCTGGACTTTATGCCAATATTCACAAAAAACAAGAACGCATCGAACGCCAAAAGGCCGAAGGCGGCAAGGTAGAACGTATGCGTAGCCCTGGCGCTAAAGGCGCACCTACGGCGGCGGCGTTTAAGCAATCGGCTAAGACTGCTAAGAAGTGACCTATGCCAACCCTTGCGGACATTTATAGCGCCATTAACACGGCAAAGCGCAAGGGGTCAGACTTTTTCCAAAACCCTGGCACAAGCCTCCAGCAAATGTTGGGTGACGCTAACGACAGGGCGCGTCAGTTTAATGAAGCTACAACTAACGCCACAAATGCTACGTTGCAATCAGGAAGTTTTAACAACCCTGAGAGCATGGCATTGGCAAGTCAGATTGCAGAAGGGTATAGCCCAGCAGGAATGGTTAAGGTAAACGGTGTACCAAGTCTTAACATTTTGTTTCCAAATCGCACATTTGATTCATTAAATTCTGCTGAAAAAACGGCGCTCACTAAATTTGAAGCCGCATTGTCAAATCCCGCCGTTCGCCGCAGGGAATCTCTTGGGTTGGAAGGACAGACAGAATTATTGCCAAACATTGCAATGGCTGAAAGACAAATTGTTACGCCGGAACAAATGTACGGCAAAGTTTTAGTCCCAGTAATGGGAGATACTTCTGCCACTGGAAATAGTTTGCAAAGCATTGCTGGCGTAAAACTTGCCCGACCAGTAAATTTGCAAGGTGGCCCAGATTACATGAGAGCGCAACAAAACATTGAAGCCAATCGTGCTTGGGCATCCGAACCTAGCGCAGCCATTAGTAAACAAAGTAACATTAGTGCGGCTGGTGAAAGCGGTCAAGACGTTTTAGGCGTTTATACGTCAATGGCTCCAAGTGGAATTAACTTTTCGCATCACGTTGCAGAATCAATGATTGGTCAATTGCCAACCTTAAATCCGTCCAAGTTGGCAGTTAAATCGTTAGACAATGAAATTAGAAAAATTCCTGTTATCAACCCAACAACAGGCAAAGCCTCTTACCCATATTCGGATTTTGCTGGAGTAACAAGCGAAAACATTTACGAACAATTGGCAAATGGCACTGCACAGTCAAGCGCAGGTAACCTGCGAAAAGCCATTGTTGAAACCATGTCCAAGGCCAAATACAGAGATATGGGTTTTCCTAAATGGGAAAGCGTTGCAGATGCTGTAATCAAGCCTGAGTTGCGTAACTCACCCGCTGGGATGGCAGGGCATAGCATTTTTAAAGGCGACCCAACCCAAGGCATCATTGGATCAACAGGGTTTGAACATGGCAGTTATTCAGCAGGTATACCTGGACAAGCCTTGGGCGGCATGAATCAAGTTCCCTTAAATGTAATGTTCCCCAAACTCTATGCCGAACAAAAGGCGTTAGGGCGTACTGATACCCAAATCAATCGCTCGTTTATGATGAAGCATCAGCAAGAATTGGCAGACCAGCAATGGCTGGACAATATGATGGCGCACCAGAATCAGATTCGATAAAAGACTTTTCAAAAACCAATTCATCAATAATTTGGTTAAGAAAATCCAATTTTTCTTGTTTGGTTAGTGAATCGTAACTAGGACTTAGCTTGACATACGCCGCAGACAGTTCAAAATGATAGCCAGCCCGAACAATAATTTTTTTCATGGTGACTCCTAAAGCAACTTAATTTTACTTTACTGATGGAACAAACGCAACCCTTAAAACGCCCAGTAGGACGCCCAACCCTCTATGACCCCGCACTATGCGACGAAGTAATAGAGTTGGGCAAACTCGGCAAAAGCGTTGAACAAATAGCCTCGATATTAGGGTTTTCCCTTAGAACATTCTACATTTGGCGTGATGCCCATGAAGAATTTTTACACGCTATGGAGGACGCTAAACAATATGAACAATATTGGTGGGAGGAGCAAGCCCAAGCGTACCTAGTGGAAAACCGCGATTCGGACAAAATCAACACGACGATGTGGTCACGGTCTATGGCATCCCGATTCCCCAAGAAGTATCGGGAAAGCACCAAGCAAGAAATTACGGGGGCCGATGGTGCGCCTTTGATTAGCGGGATTACGGTCACCTTTGTAAAGCCCAATGAGTGATGTCCAGGCCGCAATAGCCAATGCGGAATTCCCTGTCAAGCTAGAAGGCTTGTTCAAAAAGTCACGTTACAAAGTTCTTTATGGTGGACGGGGCGGGGCTAAGTCTTGGGGCATAGCTAGGGCATTGCTTATCCTTGGCGCTAAAAGCCCGATGCGTATCCTTTGTGCGCGGGAATTCATGACTTCCATGCGGGATTCGGTGCATAAGCTACTGTGCGACCAGATAGAGGCGTTAGGCTTGATGGGTTTTTACGAAATTACCCAGGCCAGCATTCGAGGCAAGAACGGGACGGAATTTGCCTTTGCCGGTCTAAAAAACAATATTGCCAACATTAAATCCTATGAAGGCGTGGACATTGCATGGGTCGAGGAAGCCCAAACGGTAAGCCGGTTGTCCTGGAACGTCCTAATCCCTACTATCCGTAAGGAAGCAAGCGAGATATGGGTTTCGTTTAATCCCGAACTAGAAACGGACGAAACCTACCAACGTTTTGTTGCCAAGCCGCCCGAAGATTGCATCCAAATCAAGGTCAATTGGTCGGACAACCCTTGGTTTCCCGAAACCCTACGGTTGGAAAAAGATGCGCTAAAGGAACGGGACGAAGAAGCCTACAACCAGGTGTGGGAAGGTTTGTGCCGCCAAACGGTAGACGGGGCTATTTTTGCCAAGGAAATGCAACAAGCGGAAAAGGACGGGCGCATTACCCGTGTAGCCTATGACGCTACCAAGCCGGTTCATGCAGTGTTTGATTTGGGTTGGTCAGATAGCACCGCCATTTGGTTTCTCCAGTTTGTAGGAATGGAAACCCGCCTGATTCGCTACATTGAGGATAGCCAAAAGACAATTAGCTATTACATGGCGACCATGCAAACCTTTGGTTACGTTTACGACACCATCTGGCTGCCGCATGATGCCGAGAATAAGACCCTGGCGGCGGCTGGCCGTAGCATCAACGACATTGTTAGGGCGGCGGGGTATAAGACCAATATCTTGCCCAAAGTGCCGGTTGTAGATTCCATAAACGCCGCTAGGACTATTTTCCCTTCTTGTTGGTTTGACCGCGAACACGCCGCCGATGGGATTACTTGCCTACGGCACTACCGCTACGAAGTTGACCCCGATACGGGGCAATTTAGCCGGAATCCGCTTCACGACCACTATTCCCATGGCGCGGACGCTTTCCGTTATATTGCGCTTATGATTAAAGAACCCGTCAAACGTAAAAAGCAAGCAATGGTTGCAACCGCTGGCAATTGGATGGGATAATAGGTAAAAAGGGCTAACTATGGCTGACTATCAAGCACAAAATTCAAAAGGCGATGGACGCATTAACGATGCCATTAAGTTTTGGCGGCTAGTTAATGAAGCGGATTCAACCAACCGCGCCGAAGCGTTGCAGGACGTAAAGTTTGCCGCCGGTGACCAATGGCCCGTGGAAATCCAAAATAGCCGTAACGTTGAAGCCCGTCCGTGCCTGACCATTAACAAGATTGATGCGTACATTCGGCAAGTGACGAACCAGCAGCGCCAGCAGCGACCACGCATTAAGGTTCATGCGGTCAACAACTTAGCGGATTACAAAGTTGCCCAAACCATCGAGGGCATTTGCCGCCATATTGAAGTTAATTCTAACGCCGACACCGCCTACGACACCGCTTTTGATTACGCCGTGCGTATGGGTTGGGGCTATTGGCGTATCAATACCCGATACACAAGTGAAGATTCTTTTGACCAAGAAATCTACATTGACACCATTGATAATCCCTTTACGGTTTACTTTGACCCTAATTCCGTTTTGCCCGATGGGTCGGATTCCGAACGATGCCTAATCACCACGGTGATGGATAAGAAGGTATTTCGCGAACATTACCCTAATGCGGATGATGGCGCTAATTTCCAACAACGGTCAACCGGCGATGACACCGCTAGTTGGATCACTAAGGAAGATATACGCATTGCCGAGTTTTTCTACATTGAACGGGAAAAGGCTAGGCTTTACCTTCTAAGCGATGGATCGCGCCATTTTGCCGATTCAGAATCGTTCTTTGAACGTGTAGATGCGGCGGGGCTACAAGTCATTGACGAACGGGAATCGTTCCGCAAGGCCGTTAAATGGGTCAAGATGACCGCAATGGAAATCCTAGAAGAAAAAACATGGGCGGGTAAATATATCCCCGTTGTTCCTTGCTACGGCGCACAAGTTATTGTTGACGATAAGCGTAAGAAGTATGGCCTAGTGCGGTTTGCCAAAGACCCGCAACGGATGTATAACTTTTGGCGCACATCCATGACGGAAAGCATTGCGCTTGCACCTAAAGCTAAATGGTTGCTTGCCGAAGGCCAGGACGAAGGTCACGAAAACGAATGGGCATTGGCTAACATTAAGTCAAGCCCCGTCCTACGTTATAAGCAAAAGGATATTGAAGGCGTACCGGCCCCCGTACCTACACGTTTGCAACCCGAACCGCCGCCAATGGGCATCATGGAAGCCGCAAACGCTATTTCATCCGACTTGCAAATGGTCTTGGGCATCATGGATCCAAATCAATTGCCAAGCGGAAACATTAGCGGTAAGGCTTTGGCGGGACAACAAAACCAAGTTGACTTGTCCAACTTCCACTTTTACGACAACATGACCCGTTCCATTCGGCATACGGGAAAAATCATCTTGGATTTAGTGCCAAAGATTTACGATACCCAAAGGGTAATGCGGATTATTGGTGCGGACGGGCAACCAAGTATGGAAACCATCAACCAACGCCAAACTGGTGATGATGGCATCGAAGCCGTACTAAATGATGTTACGGTGGGCGAATATGACGTTGTAATGGATACCGGCCCTGGCTTTATGACTAAGCGCCAACAAGCCGTGGATGCCATGATGCCGTTAATGGCAAAGCCCGAATTGTTTAACGTTGCCGGTGACCTGGTGTTTAGGAACATGGACTTCCCTGGCGCGGACATTATTGCCGACCGCCTTGCCGCCATGAATCCGTTGTCCCAAATTGACGAAAAATCGGATATACCGCCGCAAGTGCAAATGCAATTGGCGCAAGCTAAGAAAACCGTCCAAGATATGCAGAATCAAATGGCGGCTATGCAATTGGCTATGAAACAACGTGCGGACATTGAAGGCGTTAAGCAAGAAGCCGAAACCAAGCGCGAACTTATGCGCCAAGTTGCTAGAGCACATAACACCGAAACAATGGCGGAAGTTAAGGTCAACGACCAAAATACCCGCGCTATTACTAGCCAAAACAAGACGGAAATTGAGGCAATTGTTGATTTGTTGTTGCACCGCATGGACACAAGCCGCCTAACTATGGAAATTGACCGTAGGAATGCCGAACAACAACAATATGCCCAATTTGCACAACAAGATATTAGCCAAGGGGCAAACCCATTAATTCAGCAAATGCAACAAATGCCGCAACAAATGGCACAATAATTGACTAATTAATAATTTGTGGTATAAACCACCAACCTTACCCGCCAGGTAGACGGGGCAAATTCTTAGGATAAAACCTATGTCAGAAGTACAGGAAGCACCACAAGTGCAACCACGGCAAGCACAAACGGTGCTTACCAATGAAAACATGGCTGAATTCGCCGCCAAAAAGCTAGGTTTAGCTGCCCCAAGCGAGGCCGTAAAGACGGAAGCGCAGAGTGAACCCGCAAATAGCGAGAATGAAGCGACAGCGGTAGAGGATAGAAAACAGAATCCTAAATTGGAGAAAAGGTTTTCAGAAATTACCAAGCAGCGAGAGGCGGCAAGGGCAGAAGCCCACACCGAGCGCGAGGCTAGGCAACAACTGGAAGCAAAGTTGCGGGACTATGAAGCTAAAGCAAAGCCTAGCGCCGAGCCAAAAGCCGATGAAGAACCGCAGCCGAATCAGTTTTCCGATATGTACGAATATGCGAAAGCATTGACGGATTATCGGGTTGACCAGCGGATGAATGAGGAAAAGCAAAAGGAAGTGCAAGCAAAGGTGCAAGCCGAACGCGACAAGGTAATCAATACTTGGGCGAAGCGGGTTGAATCTGCGAAAAGCGAAATGCCGGATTTTGAGGATATGGTTGGGTCTGCCGATGTTGTTGTGAGCAACGAAGTGCGTGACGCAATCTTTGAATCGGAAGTTGGCCCACGCATCTTGTACCACTTAGCGGAGAATCCCGAAATCGCTGAAAAACTGCAAGGCATGACTTTGACACGCGCCTTGGCAACAATTGGGAAGTTGGAGGGTCAGTTTGAAAAGACCGAGCCTCAGACAAAGCCTACCGTTGGAAGAAGTAAAGCGCCAGCGCCGATTAATCCTATTAAGGCGTCAGCAAACGGGCCAGTTACGGAACTTGATGGAAATCGTCAATTCCACGGTAACTACCAAGCCTGGAAAGCTGCACGACTTGCGGGGCGAATCCGCTGACATCACAATTTTTTTTAAGGAAATGAAATGAGCAATAATCTGCTTACCATCTCCATGATTACCAACGAAGCGTTGATGGTCTTGGAAAATGAGTTGACTTTCTCCTCTGAAGTCATGCGTAGCTATGACGATCAGTTCGCGGTTACTGGGGCCAAAATTGGAGCAACCCTGAATATTCGCCGTCCTGGTCGTTTTATTGGTACAAGCGGCCCCGCTTTGAACGTTGAAGATTTCAACGAGACAAGCAGCCCATTGACGTTGACTACCCAGTTCCACGTTGATACGCAATTCACCACGCAAGACTTGGCACTAAGCCTGGACGCATTTTCGGATCGCGTCTTGAAGCCCGCCGTTGCCGCCGTAGCCAATAAAATTGACTTTGATGGCACGACTATGGCAAAGTTGAACACCGCCAATATCGTTGGTACTGCTGGAACCCCTCCAACATCGTTGTTGACTTACCTGACCGCCCAAGCCTACTTGGACTCTGAAGGTGCGCCCCGCGATGGTCGCCGTTCATGCATTATCGAACCGTTTACCGGCGCGACAATTGTGGATAGCTTGAAGGGCTTGTTTGTACCCAATACCACTATTGGAATGCAATATGCCAAAGGCATGATGGGCCGCGATTCCGCTGGAATGAATTGGAAGATGGATCAGAATATTTCTGCTCAAACTTTTGGCACATACACCGGAACGGCGACTATCAACACTAGCACGGATACCGGCATTTTGACTACGGGTTGGGCATCAACATCGTCCCTCACGTTGTCTAAAACCGGCACGTTCACTCCTTTGGTTGGTGATACTTTTACCATTGCAAATGTGTACGCCGTGAACCCACAGAACCGTCAAGCCTACGGTAGCAACAAGCTGCGTAATTTCGTTGTGACCGCTATCAGCGGAAATGCCGTTACCGTTAGCCCTGCTGTTATCTCCGCTGGTCAGTTCCAAAACGTGTCTATCACTAGCCCTGGTGCTTCTGCTGTGACCCCGTTTAACCAAGCTGGTGCTGTTTCTCCGCAAAACATTGTTATGCATAAAAACGCATTTGTACTTGGCTGCGCTGATCTTGATTTGCCTGATGGGGTTGTCTTTGCGGGCCGTGCGTCCGATAAAGACCTGGGCCTCTCCATGCGTATCGTTAGGCAATACACAATCAACAATGACAGTATTCCTACTCGCGTTGATGTGCTATACGGTTGGGCGCCTTTGTATGCTGAACTCGCTTGCCGAGTGGCTTCCTAATCAACCCCATAAAGAAAGGAAACTATCATGGCTAATCCAGGCGCAGCAACCACTGTAAGCAATCACCCGATTCAGTTGTCAAGCAATCAAGCAATCCGCTTAATCGCATCGGCACAATCGGTTAATCTTAACTCCGTAGGCGATACTACTGCCCCGATCTTGGTCGCGGGTCGGGTAAGCGTTGCCTATGTGTTGATTACCAACGCAAGCACTAGCTTGACCACGGCGGCATTTGCGGTTTATACCGCCCCTGCTGCTGGCGGTACGGCTGTCTTGTCCGCTACCACGCCAACCGGCGCAACCACGGCGGCTAAAGTTGTGAACACCGCTGCAAGTTCTACCGATGCAATCACTAGCGGTAACTTGTACGTTCGCAATACAACCGCACAGGGCGCAGCGGCTACCGCCGATGTGTTTATCTACGGTTACGACCTGACCTTCCTGCCTTAAAACGGCATGAAACAACGGAAAAGGCCACTCCCAAAAGGGGTGGCTTTTTTCTTTTTAACGCATATAATTTGACGAACTGAAAGGGATTGTCATGTCCAACATAGCCTATATTGAAGCAACAACTTTAGTCAAAAGCGCACCGGCAAAGCTAAAAGGCATTTTTGTAAGCGCCGCATCAGCTTCCCCAACAATCACGGTTTACGATACACAAACATCCGGTACAAGTGCAACGGTGCTTGGCGTGTTTACCCCCGTATCGGCAACAAATTACATTTTTTTTGATGGATTAAATACCGCCAATGGTCTTTATGTAGTTCTTGGTGGCACGGTGAAATGCACCGTTTACTACGAGTAAAAAATTATGGCCGTCTTTCTCTCCCCTGTGGGCGGCGCTGCGGCCCAATTTTTTAACAACGATGGAATTCCTTTGTCGGGTGGTAAGTTGTACACCTACACGGCTGGAACAACAACCCCACAAACAACTTACACTTCATCGGCGGGAACAATATCGCAAGCAAATCCAATTGTTCTTAATTCTAGTGGTCGCGTTTCTAGCGGTGAAATCTGGTTAATTGCAACGCCTTATAAGTTCGTCATTAACGATGCAACCGGCGCATTAATTGGAACTTACGACAATATTAGCGGCATCGGGGCGGCAAGCTATCAAGTTGATAATTTTACGGGTACTGGATCGCAAACCGTGTTTACTTTAAGTGCGGCTTCTTTAGGTGAAAATTACACGTTTGTTTATATTAATGGTGTGTATCAGAATAAGAACACATATACCGTTTCCGGCACAACATTAACACTTTCAAGCGCCGCGCCGTATAATTCTTTAATTGAAGTCATGTACAACTAATGGCTAATAGCAAGATTTCCGCGCTAACGTCAGCGACCACGCCGGTTGCTGGTACGGAAGTCTTGCCTATTGTTCAATCAAGTGCTACCAAACAAGTAAGCATTGCAAATTTAACCGCAGGGCGTTCCGTAAGCGCGGCGGATTATGTTATGTCCACGGGCAACCTAGTCCCAAGCACCGCAAACAAAGGCATTAACTTTACCGCTAACACCGCCGGTGCGGGTATGAGTAGCCAGCTATTGAATTTTTATGAAGAAGGCACTTGGACTCCCGCTTTTGCCGTATCCGGCGGTGGCCTTGCGGTTACCTACACATCACAAGTAGGTTCATATACAAGAGTTGGAAGGCTTGTTTTTGTAGTTGGAAATATAATAACCGCTGGAAAAACGGCAAATGGAATAGGTATTTTACAAGTAACTGGTTTGCCATACACAATTAAATCAACTGGCGGTTCCGAATTTGGCGGTTGCGTTGGAATATCTTATAACTGGGCAAGCAATCCTTGTACTAATATATTGCCTAGTGCTGGAACAACAACGGCGTTATTAAATTACAACGCCACTAATAGTAGCTGCGTTGGCGCTGATTTAGGCTTGTTGGCTTATTTTAGGTTTAGCATAACCTATCAAGTTTAATTGAGGATAACAAATGGCTTTAACAAAAGTTTCGTATTCAATGATTCAAGGCGGTTCGGCTAATGTTTTAGACTTTGGCGCAACGGGCAATGGATCAACCGATGACACAACGGCAATCCAATTAGCGATTACTTCATTAGCATCATCGGGTGGGCAATTGTTTTTTCCGCAAGGAACTTACAAAATTACGTCTACTTTGAACCTGGTCAACAATGTTAGATACATTGCCCAAGGCAACACAACATTGCAAATCACCGTTTCCGAAGTAGGCTTACAACTCCCTGCCGCTGCATCTAACATAGAAATTTCCGGCTTTATTATTGGCGGAACTTTTGCCCGTGCAATCAGTTGCAATTATGGTGGTACGGCTACAAAAATTAGAATTTACGGCAACACCATAAGCGGCGCTACATTGGCTGGCGCTGGCTACACATCGGGCATTTTTATGATGAATGCAACCGATTGTATAGTTGAAGCCAATAAATTAAGCGGCAATGGGCTAGGAACAACTACGGCGTTTCATGCGGATATTGCGTTTTATGCCCCCGCTGCTGGTACACAAAATAGCCGCAACAAAATATTGAACAATCAATGTTCTTCTAGCGTTGGATATAATATTTTAGCGTTTAATTTAGATCACTCCGAAATTGCTCTTAACATTTGCAAAGGTGCGCTCACGGGTTCTGGAAACAATAATGGCTATGGAATTGTTGTTTATGACGTAAGTAGCTACACACTACCTTATTCAACCACTAACTTTAACGTGATAAGCAATAATGTAGTTACAAATACCCAAGGTACGGGGATTTATATAGCTTCTGCTGATAACTGCATCATAGCTAACAACATTTGCGCGTACAACGGAACCGTACAAACTGATGCAACATTGCCCGTTGGTGGTATTGCAATCAATGGCCCATATTGCTCACAAACAACAATTATTGGTAATGATGTAAGTTCAAGCGGGAAAGACGGCATTGTTAATTCCGCTAACAACTATTCAACTATTACCGGAAACACTATTTCCGCTTGCACACAACACGGGATTCATATAAGGGGCGCTAACAGTTCGTTAACAATAGGCGGCAATCTTATAACCACATCAACGGGCCGTGGAATTTATGATGATGCGACCGCAAAAACATATTTAAACATAACAGGTAATAATGTAAATCAATGTACTTTGGCTGGCATTGAAATAAACGGCGCTACTAAAAGCAACGTTTCAAGCAATGTTTCTGTTTTAAATGGAACTTATGGGATAGCCAATAATGGTAATTACAATTCATTTACCAACAATGTTTTAACGACTAATACAACGGATGGGATGACGGGCGTTGGTACTGGCAATATGCGGCGTGGTAATAAATTTACCAATGGAGAAAACCAAGGTACAGCTACATTGTCCGGCGGTTCATTTACCGTTTCAACGGTTGAAGTTAGAACGGGCGATATTATTTTAATTACCCGTGGAACTATTGGTGGGACAACGGGTAATTTATCGGCTAGATCAATTGTTAATGCTACATCTTTTAATTTAGATAGTTCAAGCGGTACGGAAACAAGTAGCGTTTATTGGGAAATAGTGCATTAACATGACTACCTACAAATGGTCGGTTGAAAAAGTTGTTGTTACCAATGGTAATGTGGTAAAGCACGTTCATTGGCGTTGTGAAGCCGAAGGATTTGCTTGTGCCGGTATTCGTGATCTTGTGCCAAGCGATAGCTTTACGGCCTATGACCAATTGACCGAAGAACAAGTTTTAGATTGGTGCTTTGCGCCGGAAGTTATAACTTGGCTAGACCATGACAACAATGAACAATCTTTGACCAAATTGCTTAAAGATGAAGCCGAAGCCCAAGTTGCCGGTCAAATTCAACAACAAGCTAATCAAATAAAAACCGAACCCACTTTGCCGTGGAAGGAATAATATGACCCAACCGATTGACATCATTACCCGCGCAATGAAGGACATTGGCGCGGTTGCCGCCGGTGAAGTGCCAACCGCTGATGAAGCGCAAGATGGCCTAGATATGCTTAACGATATGTTGGCACAATGGTCTAACGAAAATATGATGGTCTTTTATCGGACTGAAATTATTTTTAAGACCGTACAAAACACCGTCCAATATACCCTTGGCCCTGGCGGTTCCGTAGGCGCTACCTTTGTAGGTTCTATTTCCGGTAACACCTTGACCGTCACAAGCATTACCTACGGCGCGGTAACGATGGGCATGACCCTAACCGGAACGGGCATCACCGCCGGAACAACCATCGTAGGCTTTGGCACGGGCGCTGGCGGCAACGTCAACGAAGCGGGAACGTACACCGTAAGCATTTCGCAAACGGCGGCAAGCACTACTATTAGTGCCTATTACGAACGTCCATTAAGCATTGAATCGGCTTTTGTACGGGTTGCAACTACGCAAGGCGGGTCTAACATTGCCGGTGGATACTTGGACTATCCCGTGGCAATTCTTAGCCTTGAAGAATACGAATCGTTAGGCATTAAGCAATTGAACGGCCCTTGGGCAAAGATGATCTACTATATGCCCGCCGAAACGCTTGGCACAATATATGTATTCCCCAACCCGTCACAAGGAGAATTGCATCTATTTACGCAAACCATTTTTAGGCAATATCAAACCATAAACGACACGATTACGTTGCCACAAGGCTATAACATGGCGTTGCGTTGGTGTCTTGCCGAACGCCTAATGCCAATGTTTGGTAAGTCTAGCCAAACGCAAATTGCTTTGATTACTAGCTATGCGGCACAAGCTAAATCCACGATTAAACGCACCAATATGCGGCCCGCACAAGTTGCACGTTACCCCGATGCATTGATGATGGGCAAAGCCAAAGATGCCGGTTTTATCATGGATGGCGGCTTTCGCTAAAGGATAAAAAATGCCCGATTTTGGCTTTGTCGGTGCTTCCTACGAAGCCCCATCTATTTACCAAGACGCACAAGAATGCATTAATTTCTTTTGCGAAATTGACCCTACAAAGCAACCAGGCGCAAGGGGCGTTGTGGCAATGTATCCAACGCCAGGGTTGGTGAAGATTGCACAACTTTCAATAAACGAAGTGCGCGCTTTGCATACCTTGTCAAACGAAGATTACATGATTGCGGTATCGGGTTCAACGGTTTACAAAATTGACCACAGTTACACCGCAACGGCAATTGGAACGCTAACAACTACATCGGGTCAAGTGTCCATATCGGACAACGTGACCAACAACGGAATGACGGCCTACATTGTGGATGGCGTAAACCGTTATACATGGATTGAAGCTACAAACACTTTTGCTACATTATCAAGTAGCGATGGCCCGTGGCAAGGTGCAAACGTTGTTGATTCCGTAGATGGGTACAACGTCTATAACCAACCTGGCACGTTTAATTGGGCGTGTACCGACCTAAGTTCTAGTTCGTCATCCCAAGCCCTTTACGGTTCGGCTAATGGTTTTCCCGACAACATTACGGGATTAATTGTTGACCGCCGTCAAGTCTATGTGCTTAAAGACGTAACAACGGAAGTTTGGAATGACGTTGGAAATACGATTGCGGGAATTACAACTTTTCCCTTTGCCCGTGTTCCTGGCACAACCGTCCAAGGCGGCTGCGGTGCAACCTTTTCCGTTGCCCGTTTTGGTAGTTCTTTTGCTTTAGTTTGCAAAGACACTAGGGGCGATTCAACCATTGAAGCAATGGTTAACTACGATTACAAGAAATTTTCTACCCATGCGGTTGAACAATCAATCACCAATTATGTGACTAGTGATGCGATAGCATATACCTATCAAATTGAAGGTCACGAAATGTACGTTGTTACATTCCCAAGCGTAGGCGAATATGGACTTACTTGGGTCTATGATGGTTCAACCCAACAATGGCACAAATGGCTTTCTTGGGATGCAAATCTTGCCGTTTACAAGCGCCATCGTTCTAATTGCGGATGTTTTTTTAACAACGAATACATTGTTGGCGATTACGAAAACGGCAAAATATACATGATAAAAAATGATGTGTATACGGAAGATGGTGCGGTAATTCGCCGTATGCGCCGTGCGCCACATTTAACAACGGATTTAGAACGCCAATATTTTGAATCGTTTCAGATTCAGTTTCAACCAGGGGTGGGGCTTAACACGGGTCAAGGCAAAGACCCACAAGCTATGTTGCGTTGGTCTAATGATGGCGGTAGCACTTGGTCAAATGAACATTGGGTAACTATTGGTCAAATAGGACAATATGCTAATCGTGCGCTTTGGCGGCGTTTGGGTTGGGCGCGTGATAGGATTTTTGAAGTTGTAATAACCGATCCGGTTAAGGCCGTCATTGTTTCCGCTGAACTAAAAGCAAGCGTAGGTGAAAATTAATGGCAACAATGCCAAACACCAACATTAACATCCCGTATTCGGCGTTTCTTGACCCGACTACGGGACGGCCTACACAGGCTTGGTTGCTTTGGTTAATGAGTCCGTCATTCATAAGTGTAAACCTTGGAAGTGCTTTGCCGGTCACATCGGGCGGGACGGGACTAACAACTATCCCAACCAACGGACAATTGCTTATTGGTAATGGCACGGGTTATACCCTTAACACACTAGGTTATGGTGCGGGAATATCGGTCACCAATGGGTCGGGAACTATTACGGTTGCCAATACTGGTGTTTTGTCTAACCTTGCGGGTGCGGGTATTTCTGTATCAAACCCAACGGGTAATGTCACCATTGGCAACACGGGCGTTTTGTCCATTATTGCCGGATCGGGCATATCGGCATCTAGTCCTACGGGTAACGTAACGGTTGCTAATACTGGCGTTTTAAGTTTTTCGGGCGGCACTACGGGGCTTACCCCCGCCACGGCTACCACGGGCGCGGTAACGCTTGCTGGAACGCTTGCAATCGCTAATGGTGGTACTAACGGCACGGCAACCCCTACGGCGTATGGTGTAGCTTATGGCACGGGTACGGCCTATGCTTTTACTGCGGCGGGTACGGCTAAACAAGTATTGATTGCAAACACAAGCGCCGCGCCTACCTGGTCAACCCTAACAACCGGAACATCTATTCTTTATGGGGATGGGACGGGCGGGTTTAGCAACGTTACCATTGGATCGGGCGTTAGCTTTGTAACGGGAACTTTGTCGGCTACGGGTTCGGGCGGCACGGTTACATCTGTCACCGGCACAAGCCCCGTTGTATCTAGTGGTGGAAATACCCCCGCAATTAGTTTGGCGGCGGCTTATGGTGATACCTTAAATCCCTATGGAACAAAGACCGCAACTTATGTTTTAGCGGGGCCAACAACCGGCGCGGCTACCGCCCCAACTTTCCGCGCTTTGGTTAGCACCGATATTCCGTCTTTGTCTTATGTTAGTTCGGTAAGCGCAACCGCACCAATTACATCTACGGGCGGATTAACCCCAACCATTGCGGTTACTTCTTCCGCACTTACCAAAACCGATGATACCAATGTCACGGTTACTTTGGGCGGTTCGCCTACTACGGCTTTATTGGCGGCTACATCTTTGACGCTTGGATGGTCTGGTCAACTTGCCGTAAGTAGGGGTGGCACGGGACTAAGCGCGGGGACATCGGGCGGCATACCTTATTTTTCATCAACGTCAACAATTGCAAGTTCGGCATTGTTAACCCAATACGGCGTTGTCTATGGCGGCGGGGCTGGCGCTTCCCCCGTTGCTACGGCGGCGGGGACAACGGGCCAGGTGCTTACGGCTACAACGGGCGGCGCACCGACTTGGGCAAACCCCTCAACTAGCGGCACGGTAACTAGCGTTTCGGTTGTTTCGGCAAATGGGTTTGCGGGATCGGTTGCAACCGCTACAACAACCCCCGCCATCACTATTAGCACTTCAATTACCGGATTACTAAAGGGCAATGGAACGGCTATTTCTGCGGCTACTGCTGGCACGGATTATGCTCCCGCTACTAGCGGTTCATCTATCCTATACGGCAATGGATCGGGCGGTTTTAGCAACGTTACCGTTGGCTCTGGGCTATCTTTTTCCGCCGGAACATTGGCTTCTACGGCTAGCACGGTTTCCGCGCCAATCACAAAAACTGCCGATTTCACCGTAGGCGCTGGCGAAACCTGGTTCATCAATAATAAATCCGGTTCAACTTGCACTGTTACTTTGCCTTCCGCATCAACCAATACGGGACGCGAATTAACTTTTAAAAATATGCAAGCCCAAACGCTTATTTCCGCTTCTAGCAATGTTGTGCCAATTGATAGCACTACGGCGGGAACGGCAATTCTTTTGGGTGTTGTAGGGAATTGGGCAACTTGTGTATCGGATGGCACAAATTGGGTCATCATGCAAGCCGCATCTAACAATAACTTGTTGTTGGAATGATTAAACTATGGGAAAAGGTAAATTGTGAATCACGCCGAAATATTTAAAGCCCATGAAGGGCAATTTCATGCCGATTTAGGCGTGGAACATCACTTTTCCGATGGCCTTTATGCCAAAAGGATGCGTATCCCCGCCGGATTTGTAGCGGGAACCCATGTTCACAATTACAGTCATTTAAGCATTCTTGCCAAAGGTCGGGTCATTGTGCGGACGGATGACGGTGCAAAAGAATACACCGCACCGGCTTGTTTGGAAATAAAATCGGGCATTCTTCATACGATTGAAGCCTTGGAAAACTGTGAATGGTTTTGCATTCATGCAACTAACGAAACCGATGCAACCAAAATTGACGAAGTTTTGATTCGAAAGGAAACATCATGCCAATAGCATGGGCTTTAGGCGGTAGCGCATTATTGGGCTTCTTAGGTTCGCAAAACCAAGCTAGTGCGGCAAGGTCTGCCGCCGATTTGCAAGCGCAAGCGGCACAAAGGGCGCAAGACCAGCAAATGCAAATGTTTACCACGTTGAACGAACAGCAAAAGCCGTATCGTGAAGCTGGCTATGGGGCGTTAGGAAAAATTGGGGAAATGCTTCCGCAGTTTACAAAGACTTTTACCGCTGCGGATTTAAATGCTAACCTTGCGCCAAACTATGAATTCATGCGGCAACAAGGTTTAGGCGCTACGGGGCAAGCGGCAAACGTGGCAAGCCCAGGGTCAAACGTTGATCTTGCAAAAACCATGTTTGCGGAAAACTATGCTAAAAATAGTTATCAAGATGCATTGAATAATTGGCGCAATCAACAAACGGACATTTTTAATCGTTTGTCGGGCATTGCCGGTATAGGTCAAACCGCACAAGGTTCGGCACAAGCGTTAGGTAGTCAAACCGCCGCAAACATTGGGCAACTTGGTATTGGCGGTGCAAGCGCAACGGGCGCGGGTATGATAAATGCGGCTAATGCCCAAGCCGGTGGTTTGCAAGGATTTGGCAACGCCGCAACAATGTATTCTTTGCTAAATCCAAGTGGCGCATCTAATGTTTCGGGAAGTAATTTCATGAAACAATACAATGCAATTGGGGCGTAATCATGGCGGACTTTTCTTTTCCATCATTACCGGCGGTAACGCCGGTTCCGCAAACATCCCTTGGCGATATGATGAATATTGCCCGTGGAGCGCAAGCCTATCAACAAGCCGCGCAAGTCAATCCTTTGGCTTTGCAACAACAACAAGCCGCAACGCAAACCGCCCAACAAGGCGCGGAAACCGGTGGCATTAATTTAAACATATTAAAACAAAAAGATTTAGAACGTAAAAATTTGCAAACGTTTTTTTCCGATCCCGCAAATTTTCAAACCGATGGTCGCATAGACATTAACAAAATCAATAAAGTTGTTCCTACGCTTGCGCCTTTAACCGGTTCCGATTATGTTAAAAATCTAAGCGATTTAAGCACGGCACAAACGGCGGCGGAAAAAGCATCAATGGGTTTGACACAAGACAACCGCAATTTGGTTTCATCCACGTTAGGTATTTTGGGCCGTGGCGGTGTTTCCGATCCGCAAATTGCTATCAATGAAATGCGGATGTTGGTTGACCAAAATCCTAACAACCCACATTTAAAAGATTTGGTTGAAAAAGCCTATGTGCCAATTTTTTCTAAGATGCAACCAGGCGCAAACATTGCCGATTCATTGATTAAAGCTAGTCAATCTATTTTGACACCCGCACAACAACAAACCGCATTTACCCCAACTACCGCCGTTACAACGGAAGGCCGTGTAGTTACCACAACGCCTACCGTTGGTGCGGGTGCGCCAAATGTTGTTATTTCTACCGCTGGCGGTTTGCAAGGTGGTGGTGCAACCGGTGGTGGTGCGCCCGTTCCCGCTGGTACGGAAGTTGCCCCTGGTATGCGTGTTCCTTATCCCGTGCGTAGTGCGGCGCAACCCTTTATTGCCGAACCAACGGAAGCCAAAGACCAAGCCGCCGGTGCGGAATACCGCAACAACTTAGTGACGGGCCAAATGGGTTTATCACAAGCTAAACGAAATGTTCAAGAAGTAATGGATACGGCTAACAAAATCGGAAGTGATTTGTATTTTGCTAAAGGCGGTATACCTGGTCAAATTGAACAAAAAATTCGCATGGCTTTTGGAAGTGACCAATACGATATGCTTGCTAAAGACTTGGCAAACATGGCTATTACCAATTCCAAAGCAATGGGTTCGGTTGGTGGCACGGTTGCCGGTTTAGATATGGCTGCGGTAGCTAACGGAACAATTAAAGTGCCGCCCGATGTGTTGACAAAAATTGCCCGTAGGGTGCAAGCCGACCAAACCAACCTTGATATGCAAGCTAACGGCGCACAACAATTTGCCCAAAAGTTTGGCGACAACAACATGAAGGCTTATCAACAAGCCTGGAACGCCAACGCCGATAGCAAGATTTTTGAAGCTATGAACATTACACGGGACATAACCGATCCCGTTAGGCTAAAAACGGAATTAAACAAGTTGTTTCCTAATCCTAATGATTATCAAGATTTTCTAAAGAAATATCGGAACATTAAAAAACTATCCGAAACAGGGAGTTTGTAAATGGATGCTTTAGAACAATTCCTTGGTGGTGAGCAAGCAACTAAACCTGTTGCTCCATCAACTGCACCAAAAGGCAAGTTAACCAAAGAAGCAATGTTTGGTGTTAACGATCTTGCACAGTATGTTAAACAAGCAGAAACAACATTGCCTGATTTAGTTCCTGGTTCGGCAACGCATACAAGAACGCTTAATGATTTAACACAAGCAAAAAAAGCATTAGCGCAATTTCAAAATACAACGGTTAGTCCAACGGCTACGCCAGCCGCAGCGCCTATTGCAATGCCTACCGCAGCGCCCGCACAATCCGCATCCGATCCATTAGAAGCGTTTTTTTCTGGTCAAGCGCAAACGCAAGCAGCGCCGCAAGTAGCGCCGCAAGCAGAGCCACAACCCGCGCAATCAAGCACTACGGGAACAATGGAAGCCACGATGGGCGGCTATGTACCAAGACAACCTATGGGCGAACCAAGGGCGCAATTAGGAAAGCCAAGCGCCGTAGGAAGTTTGGTGGGCAAATATTTACAAGCTAAACGTGACGTTGGCGAAAGGGTTGCGGGTGGCATTGATACCTTGTATGGCATTGTCCCCGCTACCTATGGGGCAGTTGTGCAAGGATTTGCAAATTTAGGATATTCACCTAATCAAGCGGAAGCAATAGGCCAGGTTGCTGCTGAAAAAATTGATAAGCCTTTAGGTAAAGTATTTGGCATAACGGGTAAGGAAACCTATCAACAACCGTTGGGCGGGGTTACCCAACCAATAGCCGAACAAATTAACAAAATGTTTAACGTGTTAGGCATGACGCCGGAACAAATTTCGGAAAAAACCGGTGTTCCCGCTTCTACGATTAGGGGAATGGTCACTATTGGCACTCTTGCTGTGCCTAAAGCCATCAAAGAAGCCGCGCCCGTTGTTAAAGAAGCGGCACAAGCCGTAACCGCACCTATCAAAAAGGCTGCTGCCGAACTTGAAGTGATAAGGCCACTCAGCAAAGCGGAAGCACAAGCGCAATTTGAAGCCCGTCAAGCGCCGGAAGGAAGTGCGGGCGCTGCGGCAACCGCAAACAATCCTTTTGCCGGACAAATTACCGGTGAAGAAACGGTGCGCGGACAATTTCCACAAATTAAGTTGTCTAAAACCCCGAACGATGTGCCTGTTTCCGAACAACGTTTGCGTTCACAAATTGTGCAAGAAGTTGCACCGGAAGGCGGAGTTCGCCCAGGTGTTGTTACTGGCAATGAAAACACCTTACGCACCGAATACACAAAGGCCAAGCTAGGAACGCCGGAAGGCGATGTTTATAAGCAAAAGATTGCTAATGAACAAGCCGCCTTGTCTAAGTTTGCGGAAGATAGGGTAAACGCTACCGGCGCATCCACTAGACTTATCAATGACGAACAACGTGGAACAACCATCAATGATGTGTTTCACGGTCAATCGGCTATGGATGATGCGCCTACAAGCATCACCGGTTATTTAAACCAAGCTAAAAAACAAGTTTACGATTCTGCATTTCAAAAGGTTGGCAACAACCAAATCAATACATCACATATTGATGACTTGTTAAAAGACCCGCAATGGGCCGCTGGTTTAAAAATCAAAGGCGTTGAAGGTGTGCAATCTGCCGCCCAAGAATATTTGAAATTAGCTAAAACGGTTGGCTTTAAAGACGCTAATGGTGTTTTGCATCCCCCTGGCTCCGTTGCCGCCTATGATTCCGTGCGTAAGGCCATGAACGCCGAATGGACACCGCAAAACGCTAGGGCAATCCAAAAGGTTAACCAAGCCATTGACCAAGACATTGCATCGGTTGCCGATCCTGCGCTTTACAAACTTGGCGACAAAATCCATCAAGTTGAAAAGACAATCCTTGGTTCTAGGGGAATTAAAACCTTGTTTGGTGAAACGGACGCTAATGGTGTTGTTACATCATCCACGGCGTTGGAAAAAATCCCAACAAAGTTAAACAATCTACCTAAAGACCAATGGCGGCACATTCGGGACACTTTAAGCGAACTAGAAAATGGTCGCGTTAGGGGTGCACCGGAAGGAATGCCGCCCGTACCGCAAGAACTACGTCAAGCCGCAGCCGCCGCCCGTGCCGAAATTGATGGCGCATTAGCCCGTGAAGTTCAAAGCGCCGGTGCGTCTAAGATGGGCGAATGGAATCAAAATAGCGCCAATAAAGTAATGAATTCGGTTGTAGGCCAAAAAATATTGGAAACATTCCCGCCCGATGAAGTGCGTAAATTCCATGTTTTAAACTACGCCGGTCACCTAATGCCTGGCATCCACAGCTATGAAGGCGCGGCATTGCAAGCTAGGCGTGTTGGCATGATTGAAGGAAATTTAGGCAAGCTAGGCACTGGCGCTGGCGCTGCCATTGGCGGTGCAATTGGGGAAGCCCCAGGCGCGGCGGTAGGCGCTTATCTTGGCGGTCAAGCGGGCGTAAAAGCATCCGAAAGAATGGCAACAAAAGCATTGTCTAAAGAAGCATTAAAAGCGCAAAGAGAAATGCAAAAGGCCGCCGCACTTGGCAAACAAACCGGTTCAAACAAACTTCAAGACTTGGGCAAATAATGGCTTTCCCCGAAATTGACTTGGTTAAATATGGTGTTCTTTGGCAAAAGGTCGAGGATTACGAACGCCGGTTTGACAAAATGGAAACCAAGATTGACAAGCTAGAGGCATCGATTGATACGCTTATTGGCCTAGCAAATCAAGGCCGTGGCGGGTTTTGGATGGGTATGGTAGTGGTGTCCGCTTTAAGTAGCGTATTAGGCTATTTAGGTCATTGGGTGGGTAAAAGTGGTTAATGCGCCGAACTCTACTTTTTTTGGCTTTGGTCACGGTATCAGTTGCCCAGGACAAACTAATCTTGTCCGATGCGCCGCCGCCTTTGCCAAAGAAGCAGCCGCCTAAGTCAAGTTGTGCGGTGCAGGAGTTGTACGTTATAGCTTGGTCAACGCATGACCCAATAGAACGCCACAAGGCCATGTTGGGATGGTTGGATAAATCAAAGTGTAGTGTGGATGACTACACACTTATATGGAACAATTTGCCCGAATGGG
>JBAXTZ010000004.1:0-104903 GCA_037129925.1 Bacillota bacterium | reverse complement strand
ACAGTTCCTCGAATTTATCGGATTTGTGTATATCATAATAATTTTCCAACACCGACAGCCAAAGCGTCTTGCCAAACCGGCGCGGACGGATGAAGAACTGAAACTTCGGTTGTTTTTCTAACTCTGTTATATATTTAGTTTTGTCGATGAATACGGATTGCTCTTGGCGAATTACCTCAAAGTTTGTTTCACCATAAGGAAAACGCTTAGACATAGTGCCTCCACTGCTGCATATTAGTTCGAAAAAATAGCAGTAACTTTAGTTACTGCTATTTTAGCATAATGAGTGTTATTTTACCATTGCCCGCTAAACACCATTATTATCGACACTGTTACACGATGTTTTTCTCAACCAAATACCTTTCAATTCGCTCGAAAATTTCAATAAGTTTATTCGTTGCCGCTATTAATTCCTGCAACGCCGCAAAGCGAATATCCGGATCATCCGGATATTCATGTGCCAAAGAGTTGCGGACTTTCCTTAGTTCCAGCCACTGTAGCGCTGACTCGATTACGCCCAGTTTTTCCAACCGGTTGAGTTTATCAATAAATGTAGCCGTTTCATCCAGCGGCTCCGCAGTTAGCTCCAGTATTAACGGCATAATTTTCGCGCCGGTCTCATCCTGCATCCGTGTGAACCGGTAAGCCAGCTGATCCAAACGCAGCACAATTTTTTTGTCGGCAAACAACGCGAATACGTCCAAGTCGTGAGCGTCAATAATCGCTTGCAAATATTCGAGCGCGTCCAGCAAATAACCGCGATGCTTATCACACTCGGTTAACGAGGTTGTCAATTTCAGTTTATTAATATTCACAATATCACCCCTGTTATACAAATTTGATCATAAATCGGTGCTGTTTGGTTGATTTTCCGCCGGACAATAACGATGTCTATTTTCTGATCGCCAAATGCTTCGGACAATGACAATTCAGCCAGCAGTTTTATCCGCTTGCTCCAGATTAACCGCGCGTCGATTGCGTCGGTTTCAATAGCAAAGTCGTAATCGCCGCCCCGCGCGTTATCGTTAAGCCGCGAACCGAACAGCCGGACTACGCTCTGCCCGCCAAAAAATTTGGTTGTTAATTGTTTGATAGTTGCTATCTGCTCAGCGCTAATTCTCATATAGTATGCCTCTTCTGCTGTTGTCTACGATTTCGAGTTTAAATATCACCACTATTTTAGCACAACGCGAATTATTTCGCCAACACCAAAAAAAACAACGCGCCCGGAGATACCGGACGCGTTGCGAACGAAAACAGCATTGAGATTGAGGATTACAATGATATTCTCAGGTTGGGGAAGTTGTAATTGACGCTTGATATTGCCAGAGTAGCATTTCTGGAATAGCCGGTGGCTGAGAAGTACAATGTTTGCGGCGCTCCGCCGCTAGTTGGTGTGTAAGTCATTGACAGACTCGTACCACTTGGAAACATATACTTCGGGGAATTTTTAACGTTCATATTTTGAACGGATGTAGTGTATGTACTTCCGTTCATTGTATATGTTACTGTGCCGGTGGTCAACTCGGCTCCTTGAGCGTTAAATATTCCCTGGAAGTCGGTATAGGCGACTTTAGGAAGTAACGTTGCTACGGTAACTGGCGTAGCGACAACGACAACGTCCTGTATGCCGTTATTAGTGTCGTTGAAGATGTTCATGCCTGAGGAGTAGTAGTAAAGTTTGTAACTGCCGGCCGGTACGGCGGGGAATGACGTTTCGCCGCCTCGGTAGTATTGTTCCAAGCGCAGACCGTTACCTTCAAGTACTACAGAACCGCTGTTGGAGCTGATGGAGGTCGTTGGAAAGTAGAAGCTATTAACAGCGCCTAAGGTTACTGAGGTCGTGCTTGAATATTGCCGAAAAACGACTGTTCGGTTTTGATTGAACAGCGCTGAGTTTTGGGCCGTAGCGCCACTGGTAAAACTCGCGTAGAGATTTCGATAGCTAGTGCTTGTCCAGACATAAGCGCTGTTGCTGCCGCTAGAGCCTATGTTAATAGGCGTGCTTCCTTGGTAGTCAACATAAACTGAGCCAGTTGCCGGATTACCTGCTGTATCCTGCAGCGTTGCCGTAAGGGTAACGATATTGACACCGGTCATAGTTACGGCGGGATTGGTGCCGTTTACAATAGTCGTAGCTGTGTTATTTGCCGGGTAGTAGGAATTGCCAAGTACTCGACCCTGTATATCAGAAACCGAGAAATAATAGTCGCCGGGGTTTAGTGTTGTAAACTGGGCAGAGCCGTTCACGATATCGGCGTTTGTCGACTGCCCACCATTGTTTGTATAAGCGGTGACTTGATATGCGCCGCCAGCAGTTGCGTAATTGCCGCTGACGTTTACTTGGACTGTTCCACTACCGCCAGTGCCGGCGGTAAGGCGTACTGTGGCATCACCGGTAATAGATTGCTGGGTGTAAGCGCTCGTTCCTTGGATGTTGCCATAGAAGCTGCGCGGATTGCTGTTCAGGCGTTGCCAAATCAACACTTGTTTGTTAGGACTGTCGACGGTAAAGACATTGTAATTATCTGAGTCGACAGCTGCTGTGACGTTCGAACCGTAAACAGGAGCTCCGCTGGCATTATAGCAATTTACGGTAATTTTTGCGAGATTAGCGGTATAGCTAGTGTTCGTAGTTTGGCCATCGGTAACGACGATATTGTTTTCGGAATATTCCTCGTAGCCGTAAATTTGCTTTTGACCATTTTGAGCAACTAACGAGTAATTGCTACCGGCGGGAATGTTAGTGAAAGTTACCGGTCCGGGAGCCGTGACGGTTTGGTTATACCACCGTTCATTGTTAACATACAACTGTAAACTTATCGGTTCACTGCCGTATGTAAAGGCATTGGTAGTGAGGTTTACTACTACTGTACCAGTCGCGGTCATCAAGGTTGTGGTACCGCTATAGCTTTTGTTGGTAGTGGTCAGCGTGAAATAATCAGCTGGTCGTGCTGGAATGAGCGAATTATTAACCATCGCTTCAAAGCGGTATTGTGCAGGGATGAGCGGCTGACTGCTATAATCACTGGTAAAAGTTATCCCGCTGGAGCTGGAATAAGTTCCGGAATTTACTTGGCTCCAATAGTTGCCGTTATCCAGCCGATAGAGCCATACTTCAGCGCCTTCGGCGATTTCTGTACCGTCACCCTTATAAATCTTGGTGGCAGTGGCTGAATATTGGTTAATGTTTGGTAGTGTTATTAGCGGAGTGGAAGTCGTGCCGCTAATCGTAAACTCCGGCGAATAGTTAATGGTGCCGTCTACTGTTAGGCTGACACGGGCGATGCCGTTAACTACATTGGTAGCAGTTATTCCGGTTCCGGCAACATAATTATATCCAGTGTCCCCGACGAATATCAGGCTACCGTTAGGGATTTCGCTGCCATTCGCATAGTTAATCCGTTGTATTGTCCATGTTTGTTGCGGGAACGTGACCGTTTGAACGGTACGGTTTTCGGCGCCAGTTATGTTTATTGTTTGATCAGTATTTGCCATGACCGGATAGCCAGGGTCGCTAGCTGTTCCGCCCTGCCGGGTACCGATTTTCAAGGAATAGGCGCCGTTTCTCAGTCCGGAAATCACTAACGGCATAGTATTGGCAGTGATTGCACCTGAAGCAACTTTTTCTAAGCCTTCGCTTCCCCAAAGTTCGTAAGTGCTAAAGGCGGGGCTGTTGTTAGAACCAATGATATTATTGACGGTTAGCGTCAAGTTGTTCGCCTCAATAGCGGCGGTTTGAGCCACTGTCGGTGCGTTTACCGTTACCGAACCGCTATAATTTGCGTAGTTAGGAGCGGTAACGGTATAAGGATGAGCGCTATTATCACGGGTAATGTTCGTGAAGGTTGCCAGACCCTGTGCATCGGTTATCTTCGTCTGAGTGTCGAGGATAACAGTTGCCCCGGCTACATAAGGCGGAGCAATGGAATCATTTAGCATTGGGCCAACATCTTTGATTACGGTAATATTTACCGTAGCGGTTTGACCAACTGGTGCCATTGGCACCGTGGTAACCGGTACGGTAGTGTTGGTTACTGTTACAGTTCCATTCGTTGAGGTAAAGCCTAGAGCGGCTATAGCGTAGGGGTGAGCCAGACCGTCTACGGCTACGGTGCTGATTACGGCATCACCATTAGTGTCAGTTGTTTGAGTTTTTCCGTCCATAGTTACAGTTGCGCCGATTATCGCGGTGCTATCGTCAGCGTTCTGCACGTGGAAGGGAACGCTGGTAGTGGCAATCAATGTTACGGGTATCGCAACATCGGCACCAGAGACTGAAACCGCTTGGGCGCCGGCGACATAGCCTGTTTTACTGATAGTCGCCGTATAGTTGCCGTTGCCGGTGAAAGTAAATGTTGCTGTGCCATCATTTCCAGTAACAATCGGTGTTAGGGTACCAAGTGCAACACTGGCTCCAGTTACCGGTCCGACGGCATCGGACACAGTAAAGGTCACAGTATATTTATCAGTTGCCGGGTTTAATAATTGTCCTTGGGTGACATCGCTTTGAACGGTAAGAGAGGAAGCCGTTAGCGGATAACCGGTCGCGGTAACTGTCATGTTATAGGGAGTGGCGCTCTGCGGCACGTTTCTAATAATCGCGACGCCGAGCGCATTGGTCGTTCCTGTCCATGCGGAGGGAGCGACTGTAGCAGTAGGCATTGCTAAAGAGACGGTGGCATTCGGAATTAAGCCGCCTTGACTATTAGTGACAACTATCGTTACAGTGCGATAATTTATTTCGTTCTTGGTATAACGTTCAGTAGTTATCGTACTGTTACGCTGTATCGGCTGGAGCATTTTGTAGCTGATGTCGGTAGTTGCCAGGGTGTTCATTACCGGGTCAGCCAGGAATAGCGCCGGAGTTGGTGGCGCGAGCAGATTGAGTTGGAAACCGACGTTGGCGCTGGATTGGCTGCCGTTGCCGCCAGTAACACCTGCCGATATTTGTAATTGTGGCAGCACTTGCAAGCTGGCAGTTAGGTTGCCGGTCAGCGCGCTGCCTTTGTAGCTGTTTATTGTGCCGCTTTGCGTCTGGCCATAATAACTACCCGTGGCAGTTAATTTTGCCCACGGCGCATTCCAAAATGAAAAATCGGATCCGACCGATAAATCGGCACCCGGCGCGACATGTAGCCAGGCAGTAGTGCCGGCTTCTGGACCAGTGGTTTGTAACGCGCCAATTTGCACGTCGTTACCTAAGCCGTAATAACCGTTGACACGAAATTCCAGCGGTCCGGTGTAGTATTCCAGACCGGCGCCCACGCGCATCAAGCTGCCGCTCGGCGCGTAACCATTTTCGCCTTGCACAGTAAATTGTCCGTCATAGAACAAATTTACACCGTACAGCGAATTGCGGGTATTGTTCATGGTGCGATAACCCAAACCGGCATTCAAGGTATTGCTGTTGCTGCCGTATTGAGCCTGGGCAAATAAGAAGTTATCGAGATTGTCTTTCATCGTTAACGGTTGAAAGGTCTGGATGTTCCATTGCGGCGTATTGCCGCTGAATGCCGTGAGATTAATGTTGGTAGTTTTTAACCAATCCCAGCCCCAGGAATTCTTGAACTCGTTCAAGTAGTAATTGCCAAGACTGTCGGCAGTTCCCAAAACCGCCTGATTACTATTGTCGGTGAATACTGGCGTCTGGTTGTTGGCCGCAGGTGTTGCGTTGGGGTCAGTGTACGGAGATTGCTGTTGCGGCGCTGCCGCGACGGCGATTTGCGAGAACAAAAAAACAAACAGCATGACTATGGCCATTGTTTTTTTGTACTGGGCTAGTTGAGTGTGCATGAAATTCCTCCTCAAGACATTTTTTGAATGCGTGCGTGCATTATAGCACAGCAATACTCAACAAATACTCAACAAGTATTCTGGAAGTAAGAAGTAAGATGTAGGCTTGCAGAATGATTGGCGACTATTGTGGCGGTTTAAAATAAATTCGCCCCGCGGGTGCGGGGCGTAAAGTGTTATTGGACGATACTTAACTTTATTTCGACATCGGTGGCTTTTTGTCCACAGATGTATATTTTGAAACCGGAATGCTCTTGAGTGTTAATAGATACGTTTGCTTCAAGGTTGTTCCCCAAGACATAAATAACGTTGTTCATGCTGTCGGTGATTACGATGTTTAGCCGACCAGCAGACATTTTTGTGGAATACTTCAAGGTAATATACTTGCTGTCGCCGGTCGGATAAAAACCGGACACCAGATATTTACCGTCGAGCGCTCCGGCGGTAAGTGAATAGTTGTTCGGCAACCCCCGGGTTATTTCCGTGCTGTCGGATAGTTTTAGATCTTGGCGTGACAGCATATTGATTGCTTGTTTTGGCAGCATGTTATATTTGTTACCAATAAGATCATCGTTGTTTAGCCAGTTGACGACTTCGTTGGCGGTGGCGTTCGCCATTTCGTGGGCGATGTTTTTGCTGTCGACTTGCTTGGTTAAGATGACGTCAGTTTTCCAAACAGCCGCGTTTTGCTCCACGGAGTAAACCTTGGCATAAGCCGCTTGGTACTCTTTGCGCGGAAAATCGTTGGTCTGGTTAGCGATTCCGACCAGTTGCTCGTACATTTGATTGCCTTTGTAATCGTCGATTTCGCCGATTATCAAAACTGCGTCAAATTTTCCGGCAGCGACCAGTGCCTGAGCTTGAGCTTTGTTGATTCGTCCGTCTTTGTTTTTGAAAAATTCGTTGCCAGCGGTCGCATTGATGCCGCGGTCGCGTAGCTGGCTGACGATGTTAGATTCTAAAAGCTCTCTAAAGTTAGCTTGCGCCGGTTCGTAACATACCAAGTAGTTGGTATAGTTTCCACCAGAATAGTCTGTTTGTTTGTCGAAAGTTCGATATACATAGCTGTAATCTACGCGACCACAACCGGTTGCGAAAATTGCAAATGCCAGGGTCAAGGTTAATAGAAAACTGATTTTCTTCATTTGTGCTCCGTTACCTCGATATAATAAATTTTAATTTTGGGTTGTTAAACATTGAATTAAAACATAACTTTTAAGTTTAACCCAGTCAGAACCTGATTTTGGAAAACAGAATTTGCATTTGATTGGTCAGTGTAATGGATAATAGTGCAATCAAGATTTAGTCCAAGATATTTGTAAAAATTCCAATCAGCGCCAAACGATATTGGTATAAAGTTTACATCGCTGGTGGATGACTGCGGTGTAGGAGCATTAATTGTCATAGAACCAGTGTTGGCTCCGTAACCGATTGCGCCGTAGGCATCGAATTGGCCAATAGGCACAATAACCATAGCCTGTCCATAAAATGCAGAAGCAGAAGATGTTGTTGGATAAATATATGTAGCGGAATAATTGCTGATAGTAAAAGTGCCACTGCCGCTAGCTCTGGCATATTTGATTCTGGCTCCAAAATATTTAGTTTTAGCACCAACTTCGATATTAAAGCCTGGACTCATTGTACTTTTGGAACTAAATGTATAATTCTGGATGTAACCGCTTTCATTAGATTCACTAATGCTATTGGAATAGCCGCCTAGACCCAACCAAGCATGTATTCCGATATTGTTCCAATCGTCCGATTGTCCACTGGTATAGTCAGCAATCGAATTATCGCTGTTTGTTTTACTGCTATTAGCGATATTAGAGTTAAGTGGGTTAATCACGTTATTGTAGTTGTTGTTGACGTTATTGCCGCCGGAAACAGCCGCTACGACCGGTGCCGCTGCTGCAACTGCTGCCGGTATTATCGCTTTCTCCCGATAAGGGTTATAGCCGCTGGCGTTTTGTACTAACAGACGGACTTTCAGCTGAACTACTTGAAAATCACCTTTGGTAATAATCTGCGGTTTGCCATAACCATTGGAGGTGTCTTCGCGCAGAATCACTACCTTAACCGATGTTTTCACCTGGTCTTTAGTAACTTCGAACATATTGGTTTCGGTAACAGCGCTGATGATCATTCCGCCGCCGCGTTCCATGGCATCTCGGCGGGCATAGTCGGTTGCGAGTTTGATACAGTCGTTTTTGCTTTTATCCTCAGATATCGTCACTGCGGCTTCGCCGTCAACCCATTGCGGTTTCTTGAATTCGTAATCAAAGGCATCGGCATAAGCATTGTTCATGCTGGTTCGATAACCTTGAATATCATTAGTCAAGCGCTGTACCTGACCGGCGTAGTTGTTTTTTTCAGCCTCTTTTTGCGCCAGTTGGACGTTTAACTGATCGCGGGTCTCTTTGGCTGTTTTCATTTGCTGTGACAACGAGGCAACTTTGTTGACATCCATATTATCCGGATTTTGCACTGCCGCGTCAAATTGTTTTTTCAATACAGTATAAGTATTGTCGGCAGCCTGGGATTTGGCTTTCATGTTTTCGAAATCAGTAGTGGAACGGCTGAGGTTGCCTTGAGCGGCGGTCTGTTCTTGAGTAGCCGTGTTAATCTTTTGCTGATAGCCATCGATTTTTTGCTGATACTGAGCTGTTTCGTCAGCGCTGGCGACCGATGCTGTCGCGAGGGTTAGTAAAATAACGAGGATCATGAGTAATGGTTTTTTATAAGTAATGGATTGCATGGTTCGCTCCTTTGCAGAATGAGAGTTCTGCGTTCAAAAAATCTATGAACGCATTATAGCACAGCAATACTCAACAAATTCTCAACAAATTGGAAGTAAGAAGTAGGAAGTAGGACGGCAGACTTGAGTTTGCTGAACGATTGCTGGCACGGTGGCAGTTTAAAATAAATACGCCCCGCGTTCGCGGGGCGCGAGTTGAGCATTATTTTAGAACGTATATTTCAATCCAAGTAGCGGCGTGAAATAAGATGCGATATTTGCAGTATCTGTTGAAATCATATAAGTAAGATCGACGTTTACCGCCAAATCATCGCAGAAAAAATAGTTGCCGCCGAGCGAAACCGGTAACCCTGCACAAGTGCTAACTACATCATAACCAGGAACAGTAAAATTACCGATAGTAGAGGCACCAACGTTCGCCGACTGCTGTAGTCCGCCAACACCAACACCCAAGTAGCAATCAGCAACATCGTTGACCGGTATAAAACCGAGAACTTGCGCGTAACCGGTCAAAAGATAACCATTTGCCGAACCGGGGCTGACTACCAGTTGCTGATTTTGTGTAAAGGTGGTAGTAAAATTAGTGGTGCCAGAATAAAAGTCGCAGCGGGCGCGCACTCCGAAATTAGGTAAGTCAAATTTGAAACCAACTTCAACGCTGCCGCCGACCGCCGGATTATACTGAATAGTGCGAGGTATTCCATTATCCACAAAAGCGCGGTTTATTTCCGGTTGAAAACTGTAGTTTGGGCCAAGACCAATCCAGATGAAATAATCAGAACCATTTCCGCCGGCAAAGGCGGGCACACTGAGCGCAAGCAGCGCGACTAATAGTAAAAACGAAAACGTCTTTTTCAAAATATTTTTCCTTTATCAAAAAAATAGCATCACTTTATTGTCAAACTAGACCCAGTTTTTTTTCTTAAAATACACCAGCAGACCGCAGAGGATCGCGAGCATCATAAAGCAGATTAGGAAATAACCGTATTCGGTATGCAACCAGAGCATGTTGTCGAAATTCATGCCGTATAGCCCGGTGATGAACGATAACGGGATAAAAACCGTCGATATCATCGTCAGAAATTTCATGATGTCATTGGTACGGTTGTTGATGTAGGACAGGTGCAGTTCCATCAAACCGGAGAGCATGTCGCGGTAGATATCCAGCGAGTCCATGAAATACATGATATCTTCATAGCCCAATTGGAAATAGTCCTTGTTCTCGCGTTTGATGAGCTTGCTCTCGGTACGAAGCAACCGCGCGATAACCTCACGGGTCGGCGATACGATGCCGCGCAGTTTCAAAATATCTTTTTTTAGATTGTTGACGCTGCGGCTGGGTTTGATGGTGCCGGCTTCAACGATACTGTGCTCAAAATCGTCGATCCGGTGGCCGATGTTATGAACGACGATGAAATATTTATCAACCGAGTCATTGATGACTTGGGACATCAGATAATCGGTTTCTTGCCACTTTTCACGGTCATTTGCCGCTTTAATATTGCGATAGATTTCGCCATACTCGGCAGTTTCGCGGTCGGAATAGGATACCAGATAGTTTTTGCCTTGCAAAAAGCACAGTTGGCGGTCAGTTATCTCGCCACTGGTTTGCAGATAAATGTTTTTTAACGACAGGAAGATGTATTCGTCAGCAACCTTCATATAGGGGCGCTGAATTGTTGACGCGTCGTCGTCGTAAATCAGCGGGATGGATTTCACAAATTTGGTGCAGACATTTTCGAACTGGTCATAGCCGCGCTCGCCTTCGCCAAATACCTGTATCCAATAAGTGCTGCCCAGTTCAATTTGAATGTTTACAAAATCAGTGGGCGATATTTCCATGCGAACACACTCGGTGTCGTTGAACTTGATCAGATATTGCTTGGTTGAAATCATGCGCCCTCCTGTTTTAGGTTAATGGTTAAAGGTGAAATGGCGGGTAGTGAAAGGTTGCAGTAGTGAAAACAGTGGATGGTGAAAAGCTCAAAGTGAAATGCGAAAAGAGTTGACGCGCGGCTACCATTCACTTTTCACTTTTAACCTTTAACTATTACATCGACTTTCAGTTTACCATACCCGTCAGGTTGTGTAAACACTAGCAGGCAAGGAAATTAGCGGGTGTCGCGACAATCGCCACGTGTGAAATTTTAAAAAAATGTAGGGGCAGGTCTTGTGCCTGCCCATCTCCGTTATCACGTCGAAGAAAATGGCTGTGAATGAGTGCAAAAATGCGGGCAACCATGGGATATGTAGGGCAACCACAAGGGCTTGCCCCTACAGAAATGGCGAATTGGCAGACTATTGAACCTGTAAAATAATATTTGCCTGGTTGGAGCGGACTAAGAATGTCTTGGCGCGGGCATTGGCGCTTTGAGCGGTTACTAATATATCCGGGCAGCTAGTAGTCAAAGAATAATCGACTGGCAGGATAATTGTAACGTCGAGTTGCTGATGCGGGGCTAGTTTGGCGGCGATTGCCAGTTCACCGCTAACAGTATCGTAAGCAACATTTTCGATTATACAGCGGGCTTCGGACAGATAGGGAACAGTAGGTGTGCCCCGCAGTAGTTCGGCGTGCTGACAGCTGGCGGTAAGAATAGCACTATAGCTGATGTCGCCGTCAAATACTATTTCCTGAAAGTAGTTGCCGCTTCCAGAAAACTCAACAATGCAGTCCTCGCCGTGATTTTTGATTTCCGATTTGCTATCAATTAGTTCCGTTGCGGTAATTGGATGCAGCTCGATATTCCAGGGAGTTTCGCGGATACCTAATAATTGATACAGCGTCAACATAAACCATCCACCGTGCCAGAGAAAGGTCGGTTTATCGATTTTGCCATAATTAGCGTCCTTAGCGGTGATTCGCGCTTCATAGAACGATGGCTGGCCATTATGACTGACCGCAATTCCGGCAATTGATAAATGTTTTTTCAGCACTTGGTAGGCTTCATCGACACGGTTCAAAGTTATCAGACTGAGCGCGTACCAAGCATTGCACTGGGTCCACACGCCGCCGTTGATATAATAGCCATTTTCGCCTTGCTCGACATTGTGGAAACCATATTTTTCTTCCAGACCAACAAAATCTGCTGGTGCTACATTGTGTACGCCGCAGTTATCGTCTAGCAATACATCGCGGGCAGTGTCCAGCAGCTGGTTAGAGCGAATTTCGTCCAGTAGTCCGAAATTCGCTGCCAGCAGTGAACCGGAATAGTAATGTTTGTCGAGGCTGCCATCGGCTAATTCGTTCAGAAGGTAGCCACTTTTTTCGTGCCATAATTGCTCGTTTAGTTTGCTGCGGATAATTTCGGCGAGTGGATAATATTTTGTTGCCAAATCCGGCTGGCCCAGTTGCATGACAATATAGGTAAAGTTGTGAATAGCGCGATAGGTTAATATCGAAATATAGGCGCGGGCGCCATAGTTGGTGCCAAAATCCCACCAGTCCGGGAAATAAGCCTTCATCAAACCGTCATCGAAATTTAGCAAGATCCGATCCAGACTGGTTTGCAGCATCGGCAGCAACCGTTCAGCGGTAATTTTGTCCGCGCTGTGTTTGAGGTACGAACTGACTGAATTGATGATCCAGAGATTGTTCCAATCAGTCGGCGGGCAAGGTTCGCTGTAATAGGCGTTGTCTTTCCAATAGCAGGCGTGGGAAAGTACATTATCGCCGGCGTCCAGCGACAGTAAATATTCATAACCGTTTTTGATATAGTCGAGGTCGAAATAAGCCCAACCCAATCCGTGTACGAGAAAGTCATGGGTGAAGAAGAAGTTATATTCGGCCGGACAGGGCATCGGTAAATACCAGTCATCCAGGTAATGTTGCAGCGATGCGTGCACGCCTTTGGACCAAGCAATCGTTTCGGCCAACGCCGGATCACCAATTGCGATGGTTCCGCGTGTTGCAATATAATCATCAATCCGCTCGCTGTTGGCCGCGATATCTGCCGCCCAGTCGCGTTGTACGCGTTGAATCATTTCTGCCAGTTCCGCTGCCTTGCAGCAGCCAACTATAAGCACAATACCTAGCGTTTCTCCTGGTGAAAGCAGTTTGGCGTAATGAAAACCAGTTACTGTTTCGGAAATATGTTGTTCTTGCGGCGTTGCGCCGGCATTTAGAAAGAACAGCGAACTATTGCCGAGATCTACGACGCTGGAAAAATCGGCAACTAACAAGGCACCATTTTGCTCAACAAAAGTCCTTTCCGGTTGAAAGCGGTTAAAGCTATGGCAAGAATGAAACGCGGTTTCCGGCGTGAGGTCCAACGTGTATTGTGCTGGCGCTTGGCCGGTGTTAGTCAGTTCGATTTTTATTACAGTAATCGGCAAAGTACTGCCAAAGCTATATTCATAACGGCAGCTGCAGTTATGATACTGCTTCGTCGCCCTGAAACAACACGGAGTGTACTCAGCCTGATGCTCATCGTAGCCGATAGTCTGCGCTTGTCCGTCGACAGTAAGAACAGCGTTGAACAGATGTGATTCATAACGCTTCCAATAGTCCTGGCTGTTGCTAATACTGTTGGCTACCGGGTAAAAAAAACTTATACGTGAGGGCATTGCCGAACCGGCGTGAAAAGCCATACCAGCATATTTGCCGCCTACTTCAATTTGGCCGAATGGTTTGTCAAAACTTTGAAATTTCAAATTTACCTCATCAATAACAGAAACCATTTTTCAGGCGCATTGCGCTTTAGAAAAATGGTTTCTGAGTTAGTTTGTCAGTGCTAGCTCATACTATGTCGTTAAGCGGATTACTTCAGGTAGGACTCCAGTTTTGGCCGGGCTTTTTTAGCGATTGCTGCAATATTTTTTGGGTCAGTACGCATTGGCTCGAGTACTTCTTTGTACCATACATCATCCCACTCGGATTGGCGCAGGATGTTGTTGAAGCAACGCATATCGTTGAGAACGAGCATGATTTGATCGGCGTCGGCTTTGGTTTTGTGCGGTGCTTTCATGATATTTTCTTCAGTTGCCAGCGATTTGCGTGGAGCGACAACTTTCCAGTGGTGAATGGCATCGGTAAGCTGGATAAAGGCTTTGTATGCGATTGCCGGATTAGCAGTTTTGGCATTAATCGCGGTTATTGCCGACCAGCCGAAGGTAACACTTTTTCCGCTCGGTCCTTTAGGTAGTGGAGCGATTAGCGGTGTGAATAATTTGTTGTCGAGGTTGCCGTCCTGGGCGTGGTTATCAGCCGCGCCACCCATGAACATTGCAACTTTTCCGTTACGGAACATCTGTTCGTTGCCTTGTTCTTTGATGGTGCTGGCAGGCGGGCAATGTTTGTTGTCGCCATACATGCCGTAATAATAGTTGAACGCCTCAAGGGCTTGCGGTGAATCAATCGGGCAGGTCTTGCTGGCGACATCCATGATTTCGCCACCGGCTTGCCAGACAAAGATTGCTTGCGGCGGCCAGTTGTCGGTGTTGATGATAAAGCCCCACTGTTGTCCGGGGATGGTCAGTTTGGCGCTGGCCGCCAAGAATTCTTTCCAAGTCCAGTCAGCAGTTGGCGGTTGAACGCCAGCGGCTGCAAACATTTTTGGATTGTAATACAACATGATCGGCTGGGCTACCCAAGGCAGACCAAAATATTTATCCTGATAGTTGGCAATTTGCAAAATTTTCGGGAAATAATCGTCAACCTTTGCAGCAGCGTTTTCTTTATCGTTTTTCAGATAATCGCTGATGTCTAGTATCGCGCCTTTAGCTGCAAGGCCTGGCACTACCGCTTGGTCGAGCCACATCAAATCGGCGCCGGAGCCGCCGCTTAGCGTGGTCATCAGTTTGGTTTGATAATCAGCTGGGGAAGGTTCGTGAATGATTTGAAAATCAGTGTTTTTGGAGTTGATGTCATCGAGAATTTTTTGAAGTTCAGCAGCTTCCTCGCCAGCAGTCCAGGTGGTGAGGCGCAGGGTGACTTTTTCGCCGGCTTTTGGTCCGCCGCATCCGGCGAACAGGGCTGCGCATAATGCAAGTACTGCAATTATCGCCAATAGTTTTTTCATGGTTCTCTCCTCATAATTTTTTTTATATAACACGTTTTTGATTAAGGAGGCACTCAACAACAAGTTTCATTACTTACATACTTTTTCAGGCGTTGAGTGCCTCCCTAATTTCCAAAACGCATATATTCAATATCCAGGTAACAGCCCGGACCGCCGAGCGGGAAGACTTGAATTTTGAAGCTCTTACTACCGGTCCATCCGGTCCGAGCGTGGATGTCGTAAACGAATTTGCCGGAACGGGAGTTGTCGCTTTGCAGGTAATAGCTGGTTTTACCGTCATCGACTTTCATTGCCCATTTGGCGTTCGCTGAAACTGTTGTGACGTTGATTGCCAACTTGGGAGTTTTATTCAGATCGACAGTTACGGTTTGCTCCATCAATCCCCAAGTATCAACAACGTTGTTAAAACGCATACCGACCGGCTGCTTTTGAACATTAGCATTAGCCGCGTTAACCCAGGCGCCGACATTAGTAAACCCGGACCAGTCGCTAAATGTTTCCTGAATAGCCGCCGCTTGCCGTTTCAACTTACCTTTGTAGTTGTAGTCAACCACCACGCCATTAACAAGTAGTTTTTCTCCTTGATATACGAGCCGTTTACCGACCGGGGTATATACCAGTTGCGCCGCGCTGTGCGGCGGGATGATAAAGGTGTTTGCGCCGGTAACGGAACGGGCGATGAATTTTTTTTGCACCGCGCAGTAAATGTCGGTTGGTTTAGCGCCGACGTTATAACTTACAGTTTGCGGATCGCTGTAGGGGTTGTAGTATAAGTATGTCGGGTATGCGTTGGCTTTAAGAACGTCAGTTTTTATAAGATCGATACTGACAATGCCGTTGATGTTCGTCGGCTTAAACAGCGACGCCATGATACCGCCGCCCCATGAACTGTACATACTGAAATAGTGTTCAAAGTCGCCGGTGCCAAACGGTTGCGTTTTTCCTTTGTTGCGGGTGCCTTCGTAGGCCAGACAGGTAACGCCGGTAGCCGCGCTCCAGGCAGATTCTTCCTGCATATTTGCCGGTAAACCATCGGCGTAAAAAATATTCGAATTGTAGGCCACATTGGTCAGCCATTTTCCGATTACCCGGCTGTATTCCGGGGCATAACGGGCAACAGGAGCTACCGCGCCGGCATTTGCAAAGGTATTCATCGCAAAGGCATAGCCGTCGGAATCAGTAGTGCTGCCGCACAGCCCGTAGGCTGGATATTTACCCCATTGATCATTCATGACACCCCAGCCGGGGCGGGAATCTGAAGAGTCGGTTAATATGAAACCGAGAAATTTTCCAACATCATAGTTCCCGCCATTTTCGGCGTTCAGCCGGGCGGCGGTGTAGGGACCGTAAGAACCGAGCAGTTCGTAATAGGGATTGGCAAAATAATCTTGCATCTGGCTCATACAGCGTTTGGCTACGTCGAGATATTTCTTGTCGTGGAACTTATTGTAAGCCAGATATTCGATATAGGCAATGCCGATTGCGGCATCCGGTTCAATCCACTCCAAATCATTGACTTTCCAGGTTTTCAAATCAAAACCGGTGTGACGCCAGTTGTTGTTAAATAATTTTGCGGCATCGACCAGCGTATCAGCAGTGAACCGCATCTCTTGATTATAGCTGGGTTGATTGTAGATCATACCGATTTGAAAAAACAAACTGGCCGGCGCCAAATCATACCACCAGCTACCGGTACTGTTGCCGCCGGCGGCATCGTTACTGACATAGCCGCGTTTCGCGCCGTTATTGACCGGAACTTCGGTGTAGAAATATTCGCACATTTTTACCCAGTTATGACCGTAAGCCGTGGTCATATCATTGCCGGAAAAGCTGGCGCTGAGGACAGCACCCAGACAGGACAGCCCCTCGCCGTTATCGCCGTACTTCCATTCCGGGCGTCCCAGATATGAAGGCATACCAAAAGTCTGCCCGACAAACCCGCCGGCAGTCGGTTCGCTGATAGTTTTCAGACCAATTATCGGTAAATATTTACCGGAGACCGTTTGTCCGAAAATCAAATCGTTATATTGCGCGGCGGTTGTTTGCCAGTTGCGCAACGCCGTTGGATTTTCCAAATCCGGCCAGGTATCAACATAGGCGTTCGTAGCCTGACTTGGACCGGCAAATGCCACCGGCATTGTGCAGAGGATTAACGCGGCAATAATTATCGTGACTATTTTCATAACGCCTCACTATTTGATTAAAAATTGTTCGAGTTTTAGCCGCGCATTTTTGGCAATTTCCGGGATATTTGCGCCCCTTAGCGACATTGGCTCGATTACTTCTTTTGCCCAAGCATCATTCCACTCTTGTTGTTTAGGAACAGCGGCGTAGCAACGCATATTCGGTAACAGTTGTAACATGACATCAATCTGCTGCTGCGAACGTGGACCGGTTGCTTTGAGCGATTCTTTGTTGGCCAGTGATTTTACCGGCGGCAACGGTTGTACACGATGAAGGGCTTCGGTCAATTGAACTAAAGCCTTATATGCCAAGTCCGGATTGGGAGTTTTGGCATTGATGGCAGTGAGCGCCGACCACGCCTGAGTTGCGCTTATTCCGGTCAGCCCTTTAGGGGGTGGAGCCACGCCAATGTTGAATTTCTGGGTCTCGATATCATCGGCGGCGCCACCGATAAACATCGCGACATTATGGCTGTCAAAAAACATTGCATCGAAGCCTTGCTCTTTGATAACTGATAGTGGTACGCAGTGAATGCCATCACCCTGCATTCCGAAATAGTACTCGAGAGCTTGTAACGCCTGCGGTGAATCGATCGGTGATTGTTTCAAATCAGCCGACACAACTTCGCCGCCCGCCTGCCAAATATACATTTGCAACGGCGGGGCGCCGTTGTTCATCGTAAAACCCCATTGTTTGCCGGGGATGGTAAGTTTTTTTGCGGCCGCCGAGAACTCAGTCCAAGTCCAGGTGGCATCGGGATAACTGACACCAGCTTTATCGAACAAGTCCTTGTTGTAAAACAGCAATAGCGGTGAAGCAATCCAAGGCAGACCAAAATATTTATCCTTGTATTCGGCGGCTTTTAGAACGTTCGGGAAATAATCGGTCAAATTTGCCGCCTTATCGGTTTTGTCGTTTTTAAGCCGGTCGGTAATGTCGAGTAGCGCGCCTTTTTCGGATAGCGCCGGAACATCATCGCTGCCAATCCAGAGTAAATCGGCGGCACTACCGCCGGACAACGAAGTCATCAATTTTGTGGGATAGTCATTGGGCGATGGTTCATGAACTATTTGAAAATCGCTGTTCTTGGCGTTGATGGCGTCAATAATTACTTGTATTTTTGCCGCCTCGCCGCCACCGGCCCAAGTCATCAGATGGATGGTTTTTTTCTCCGACTGCTTTTCGCCGCAACCGCTCAAAAATAGCGTGGTTGCAAAAATCAGCAGCAGTCCAATTATCGCTTTGTTTTTCATAGTAAAAGCTATTCCTTTTTATCAGCTCTCAGCTTCACCTTTAACCCTTAACCGCGCCAACGTTCAGCCCCTCAATAAAGTAGCGTTGTGCGGAAAAATAAAGAATTAGTATCGGCAATGCCAGAACTGCCGATACTGCCATCATGTAGTTCCACTTAGGCGCTTCATGGCTAAGCGACTCTTGGAAGAACTTTATTGCCATGACCAGCGGGAATTTCGCGGCGGTGTTGATATAAATCAACGGTCCCATGAAGTCGTTCCAACGGCCTTGGAAAATCAATACGCCGAGCGCTAATAACGCCGGTTTGATCATCGGAATGATTATCAGATAAAAAATTTGCAGGGTATTGGCGCCATCGATTGTTGCCGCCTCTTCCATTTCTTGGGGAATATTCATCATAAACTGCCGCATCAAGAACACCGCCCAAGCGCCACCGCCCAACCAGGCTGCGGTAACTAACGGATCATAAGTATCAATAAGACCTAAACCCTTCCATATCATAAATGAGGGAATAATGCAGATGATTCCCGGCAACATCATTGTTGCCAGCATCGTAAAGAAAATCACTTTTCGTCCGGTAAAGCGAAAGCGGGCAAAGCCGTAAGCCACGACCGATACCGCGCACAGCTCGGAAACCATGCCCAATAACGTTATAAACAAAGTATTTACAAGCACTCGGACAAAGGTCAGCCCGTGGGCGATTTGATCCATTTTGACGAACGCTTCAGAATAATTACTCCACATCACCGGATCAGGGATCCACTGGATTGGCACCTGGAATAAGTTGACATCGGCTTTTAGTGAAGTAGTCAACATTATCAGACAAGGAAAGAGAATAATCAGACCGACTGCCACAAGCACGATATAAGTAAACAATTGAAATAGTAACTCGCGTATTTTTGGGGTCATGGTGCAACCACCTTTCAAAATAATTTAATCAGCCGTCAGATTATTTTGCTTCGTTTTCGTAATAAACCCAAGCGGAAGAAGACTTAAAGACAATAAGCGTCAAGACAAAAATACAGATTAGCATAAACCAGGCCATCGCTGCAGCATAGCCGTAATGACCAAAAGCGAATGCTTCCTGATAAATGCGAACGCTCAGGAAGGTTCCCATGTTCGCCGGAATTGTCATGAAAAATGCCTGGGTGAATATTTGCAACGCGCCGATAATCCCGGTAATCAAGGTGTAAAATAAGGTCGGGCTTATCATCGGCAGAGTAATGTGCCGGAATTTTTGCAACATCCCAGCACCGTCCAGGTTCGCCGCTTCATACAATTCAGTTGGAACGTTTTTTAAACCCGCCAGTAAAATTACTGAGTTGGCACCAAAAACGCCCCATAGACTGGTTATGACAAATACGCTTAACACTAGCTGTGGATCGGTATACCACTCGGGCGGTTGCAATCCAAATAACAGCAAGAACGGTGACAACATATAGTTGATAAGCCCGGAATTAGGCGCGAACATCCAGCGCCAAAGCAACATTGTCGCTGCCGCCGGCAAAACTGCTGGAACATAGTACAGTGTCCGCCAAAAACCGACTACTTTTATCGGCCGATTCAGCAATAACGCCACGGCAACCGAGGCGATAAGACTCAGCGGCACACTATATAAAGCGTATTTTAGCGTCAGACTGCAGGATGGCCAAAAATAGGTATCATTGGTAAACATTTGCGTGTAGTTGGCCAAACCAACCCATGTTGGCGCTTGAAACATATTGAATTCCGTGAAGCTCAAATAAAAGGAAAAGAGAAAGGGAAATAGCGTAAATATCAGTAATCCCAGCGTCATCGGTAATACAAATACGAAACCGACTGCTGATCCGTGTTTGACTTTGAAACGACGCAATACCCAGTAAGTCGCTGCCATCAACGCAACCAGTACTATACCGACGAGTGCCCAGCGCAGCGTAGTCGGTAAATAATCAGATAAAAATCCTTGGATCATATTCACCTCGCCTTAAAGTTTGGAACTATAAATTTTTAAAGGGATTAACAATTTCCAACGACTGCATTTCGCAATCGCTCACGCCGCAAATCAACCAGGCGCGGTCTTCATTAAATCGCAAACATGCCGGAAAAATAACGTCGTGTAGGTCGGGAATTTTTGCCGGTCCCGGTAAATAGTCGTTTCGCTCGGCGATTATTTCTAACTTGCCGGGCTGACGTGTCGTTCGGTCAAAGGTAAATACTGCCGCAAAATAGTGACGGCTGCTGTTGAAATCAAACATCGCCACGTGGCAAAGAACTCCCAGTAAATTTTCGCTCAGGCAAAATACTTCATTTGCGCCCAGCCAGCTGTGTTCCTGTATTTGATCCAGATGCTCGGCTTTATTTAGATTTTCCGGGATAAGTTCGCTAAGATTGGCGATTTCAACATAGCCGATAACGCCGCGACCACCATCCGAACCCATCTCGCCCATCGGGTGACGCGGGCGGGTGAATACGGCAATTTTTCCGTCTTTAAGTTCGCACAACCGGATATCTTTCATGCCGTTTGGACCGGCAGTAAACCGCTTCAGTGAATATACATCTTTGCCGCGATAAAAAGCGGTGCGCCACCAGAGCGCTGCTGGATTGTCCGGATGCGGGAAAATCTCAACCCCGCTCAAAACCAACTCGCCGCCAATATGGGTAATGCAAGGATCCTGTAATGTAAATACTGGAGCGTCGGCCAGTAAAATAAACTCGTGATTGACTTTTTCAAAAAACATTACCCGGGAGTGTTCACTGTCGCGTTTCTCAACCCGGCCGGCGATAAGTTCTTTTCCCTGAGAATGAAACGGTGCGGACGAATTGTAAACATCGTAGCCGTCTACACCGCGAAAATGCAATCGTTGCGGATATTTGCGCGGAGTGTTGTTCTGGTGGAACAGTTGGTACAGATCAAAAACAGTTGTGTTTTTCAAAATAGACAATCCCCTTCGAAATATATTTATCTTTATGATCGAGAAAAGCTTTTTCTTTACAAATCTTCTTCAAATTTACTATATTCGCTACGATTGCTGTAATATCCTGCATTTACAAAAATTTTTAAATGTTTTTTACAAAAAAAGACGTTCTCGAAATTATCGAGAACGTCTTTTTTTGTAAAAAACGGTAAATTAGTTAATCAAAACTACTACGGCGGCCTGCGCTAACATATTGCTTTGGTCATTAGCAGCCAAGATTCTGGCACCATCGGCGCGGCTGACCACAAAATTGCGGTTGAAGTCCCGCAACGCCATTGGTGTGATCGTGAGCGGAGCGTTGCCGGCACGTGAGTAATCAGTCGAACTCTGGACCACGTAGTCACACAAACCTTTATTTATCAAAACATCATAGGAAATAATCGTGCTGGAGTAGATTACCCGACCGTCCTCATCGTAAATAACCGGCGCCATTGTCCGTTCGAGTGAAGTGTTGCGGCAGTCAAGAATCAGTCCGGTCGCTGACCGTTGACCTACTACCGGCGCTGGCGTTATTGGAATCGGCGTTACCGGTAGCGGCGTTGTCGGAACAGGGGTGATTGCCGGTGGAACGGTTATGCCGGGGCTGATCGGCGCATAGCTGCCAACAGCCGGCGCGTTAGCGCGAATTGTTGGTTCCATGATTGCCGCCAAACTGGTTTGACCGTAGAGCGCAACTGAAACAACCACGTGATAAGCGCCTTCCGGAGTCCAACTTTCTTGAACTACTTTAGCACCTTTCAAAAAACCGGTTACTTTGGTGTAGATAGTATCGCTGGTAGTCATGGCATCTTGAACGGTAGTGGTGGCGTCGATTTGCACGCCTTGAATATTTTCCAAAAGATTACGATAAGCATCAACAATTGCCGCACGGCGAGCCATTATTGTTGCCTGTGCCGGGTTGGCAGTGGCTTTTGCCGTGCCGTAACCGTCAGCTTGAACGGAATTACCCTGCAGACCGTTGGATTGAACCGCCATTTCCGCCGAGCATAATGAACTTGTCAAGATTACCAGCAGAATGGTGAGCAGAAGCGCCAAACTTTTTTTCATTTCTCCTCCAAATTTCTTTCTAATTGGTGAACGTTAAAATTATTATAGCATATTTTTCTCAACAAATACTAAACAAAAAAGCGCTCCAAAGTGGAGCGCTAAAAAAAGTTTTATAGTCTGAGACTAACTCCCAACCGCATTCCTTGAGCAGTTATCGAGTTGGGCGCGCCAACCGGCAGATTGTTTAGCTGTGCGGTGTTGTAGTATTCATAAGCATAACCGGCATCAACGTCGAGTTGTCCGAACAAGCGTAAAGCGACCCCGGCATAAGCAGAGTTGTAATAGGTACCATACATGCCGCTGGCATTTAACAAAAACAAGTCGGCAAGCGGCAAGGTTAATTGGACACCGCCGCAAATTCCGGCTTGCTTATAATCTAAATTTTTCCAATTTCCGCCAGTTTGATCCGGCAAGTTATACACCGCATATTGTACCCCGAAAAATGGTTGACAATATTCGCTGGGATTGACAACGACTTGCAGGTTGGCTTGCGTTAAGCCGAGAACTCCTGTATCAGTGTTGTTCCATTGTACCATGGAATTGGTAAGCGCTGTCGCGCCTAGGCGGAGCGCAATGAAATCCGCAACAGCATAAGTCAAATTACCGCTATATTCGGAAACGTTGGGCAGGGTTACGGCGCCGGACGTGCTCGTTGCTGTCTGAGCAACTGTCGGGCTAAAGCCGAAGTCAATTTGAAAGCTGTTATTGTGAAAATCATTTAACGGCGCGGCAACGGCTGGTGCCGACATTAATACCAAGGCGAGGCATAGCGTCAGTAATGTTTTCATGCCAATCTCCCTAAAAACTAACTCAAGCATCAATTCGTTGACAAAGCGCCAGTAAATTCACATCTGGTGTTCCCGGCGGTATTTCGCAACCGGCGTTTAGCAAGAACGGCGCGGCTATAGCGGCATAAGTGTCGCGCATGGTTTTGGCGATGTATTCTGGATTAGCGGTCATGACCAACACCGGATCAATATTGCCGGTTATTGCCACCCGCGAGCCTAAAATATCACGAACTTTATTGATGTCAACCATGTGGTCAACATCAATAATATCAACATCCAGCTCGGCTATTGCCGGCAATAGATGAGTAATATTGCCGCAAATGTGCAACTTGGTATAGCAACCCAGCGCTTTTATTGCGTCAAACAATCGTTTTTCGCGGGGGAATATGAGCTTTTTGTATGTCCGCAAAGATACTTGACTGGCAATGGCATCGCCCACACCAATGGTGTCAGCGCCGGCTTCGTGTTGAGCCTTGGCGAAAATAATCGCTTTGTCGGTTACCAGATCCATGCAGTCCGCGCAAAACTCCGGCTCCTCAATCAAATCCATTAAAAACTGCTCAATGCCGCGCATGTCGGCCGATTGCGCCGCCGGTCCTTCAATCCAGCCGCAAACGGAATATTTTTCGCCGGTCAAACGGCGATATTCGCGGATAGCGTTTAACCGGTCAATCAGTAGCGGCGTCGTAAACGGGTCGGGATTGCGCAGGGTACCGAGATCAGTTGTCGCGCCAAGTGGCAGTCGGCTAACATACGGTCCCAGTGGACGGTAACCGATCTCGCCACCATAGCCCTGTGTTTCGCCGTAGCTACCGGAGATGACACTGAGCTGGTCGATGCCAAATTTTTCAGCGCAAAAAATCTGCGCCTCGACCATTACTTTGTAGTTGCGTGTAAATTCGATGTATTCTGCATTGATTTGTTCGGCTGCCAATCGCATCAATATCGGTGTGCGTGGCACTATGTCACAGGATTGTCCGGTTAACATCGCTTCATAGCGTTCTCGTGGTGTCATTTTTTTCTCTCCTCGTTTTAGTTTGCTGTTGTTGGCCGCTGGCTGTCAGTTGCTGGTAGAACTCCCCAGATCCAGCCGCTAGCCGCCGGCCGCTAACGACCAACTAACTCGCGTTCAATTTGTTCAAGAGATTTTCCTTTGGTTTCCGGGACATATCTGTAAGCAATGTAGAAGTATATAAGTCCGAAGATTGAACACATATAGAATACGCCGGAATAGGCGATAAAAGTCGATAGTTGCAAAAACACGATGGCAAAAATCGATGAAATCATCGAGTTGGCAAACAATGCCGCGCTCATGCCAACGCTGCGAATCTTGTTGGGGAGCAACTCCGAAAGCATTAACCAAATAACGCCGCTTGGTCCAAAACTGTAGGCGATCAAAAAGGCTGTTAGGCAGACAATCATCGCGATGCCGCGATTTTGCGAAGGCGCCATGGTTAAGAATACAGTTGCCGCGGCGGCAAGTGTGACAAATACACCGGCGGTACCGATACAAAGGATTTTCTTCCTGCCAAAGCTATCAATAATAAACATAACCAACAACGGCACAACGATAATAACACTGGTCAAAACGGTGCTACCCAGCATCGCCGCCTCGTTAGAAGCCAAACCGGCTTCTTTTAAGATAATGCCACTATATTGGAGTATCGAATTGATGCCGGTCAATTGAATAAGAATGGCGTTCGAAAAAACCAAAAACAACGCCCAAGCATAGCGCTTATCGAAAAGCGCCCGCCAATTGCTCTCACCTTTGGTCAGTTCCAGGTTGGATTCAATATCGAGAACTTCGGCTTGCGCAAGCTTCGGCGGGTTGATTTTTCGAAGAATGTTCAAAGCACGCACTTTTTTGCCTTTTGCCACCAGCCAGCGCGGTGATTCCGGCAGCCCGAAACATAGCAACAGCAGTAGCAGACTGGGTATGCCGCTGGAGAGGAACATGCTCCGCCAATCTTCTGATGGCGTAAAATATAAACCGATAAGATTGGCGAAAAATATGCCGCAGCCTAACAGCAATTGAAACGCCAAGATGCCCCGACCACGATAATTGCTAGGCAGAACTTCGGCAAGATATAGAGGAACTACGATAGTGATGATTCCAACACCTACGCCCTGAACCAAGCGCCCGACGATGATGTGGGAGTAGTCTTGGGCAAAGCCCAGCAACACCACGCCACCAAGAAAAATGATGTTGGCGGCTACGATCATTTTCTTGCGACCAACAACATCGGCTAGTGGCCCAGCAATCAGAATAGTGAACGCGCCGCCAAACAGCACCGCCGAACCAAGAAAGCCCATCATGGTTTCGTTCATCGGTATGTGCTTGGGCAAGACGAGAAATGCGGCGGAAATGATGCCGAGATCGTAGCCGTACAGTACGCCGGCGATGGCTGAAGTGAAAATGATCATCCAGAGAAAACGTTTTTGGGTGCCAGTCATGAGAGCCTCCAGTTTATTTATCATAAGGATGGTTGATTGTTACGCCGCGCTAGACGAGACTGATTTCGCCGGGACAATGTTTCTGCCATGCCGTTATTAGCTCGCGGTTGACCGGCAGCGCTTGATTGGCGATGATTTCCAACTTTGCAGTAACCGGAGCCGGGTGCGAGACGATGTTAATGGTTTTTCCGACCACATCAATTTTTACCAGACCGGAATCAGTGAGTAAGAAGCCTTTAACTCTCAACGCCAACGGCGTTATTGCCACGAGAAAATTACGCAACTGCTCAAACGAAAGCGCGGTATCAGTAATTAATGTATGCGTAAATGGGCGAAAATCCGTACGGTTGTTAATTAGTAATACAGCTTGCTGGCAACCGACCAATTCGAGTTCGGTCAACTCAAGCGAACCGAAAGCAGTACGGATGATTTTAGCAGCAGCGTTAAGGTTGCTGATGGCGCTGTCGATTTCTGTCAACAGTTCGCGGCTCGTCAAATCAATTTTGTTAACCAACACTAAGTCGGCAGCGCGTATTTGCGTTTCCACTGAATTAAACATATCCAGTTGGTCAAGAAAATATTTGCCGTCTACAACGCAGAGCGTCGCAATTGATTGAATGCAATCAGGCTTGTCAATAAAACTGGAAATGTTATGAAAACCGGCGGGGTTCGCCAATCCGCTGCTCTCAATAAACAAGTATTCAATTGGCAAATCCAAAAAAACATCTAGCGCCGCGATGAAATTTCCCTTTAAACAAGCGCAAAAAATTGAACCACCAGACAGTTCATGCAATTCCAAACCGTTTCTGGCAATTAGCGAGCCGTCGATGCCGGTGCGCCCAAATTCATTTACGATGACACCGATTTTGTGGCGGGGGGCGATTTGCGCTAACAGATTTTGCAAGAAAGTAGTTTTGCCGCTACCGAGAAAACCGGTGACCAGAAATATCTTCTTTCGCATAAATTTCAGATTTCAGCTTTCATAATTCAGCTTTATTCCAGTGCCGCGTTAGCCACATCAACAGCAGTTGATGCATCGGAAGCATATAACGCGCCTACGCTTTTGGCGAATTGTTCCGTTACCGGCGCGCCGCCAACCATAACCACCAGGTCATCATATAGACCCTCGGCTTTCAAAGCGGCGATAACGTCCCGGGTTGCGACCATCGTTGTAGTGAGCATTGCCGACATTCCCAATATCTTCGGTCGGTGTTCTTTTACTGCGGCGACGATAGTTTCTGTGGGAATATCAATGCCTAAATTAATTATTTCGTAACCATTGCCTTTTAACATCATACCCACCAATTTCACGCCGACATCGTGCAAATCGCCTTGGACGGTAGCTAATAATGCCACGCCGCGTTGGTTGACATCACCGGAGCTTAACAGTGGAGCTAGCACTTCCATCCCCATATTCATTGCTTTTGCGGCAATTAGCACTTCGGGAACGAACAACTCGCCATCCTTAAATAGTATGCCGACTTCTTGCATTCCGGCAAGCAACCCGTCGTTTAAAATGATTTTTGCCGGTATGCCTTCGGCAACGGCCTTTTCGGTAAGTTCCTTGGTTTTTTTTGTAAGACCATCGAGCATAGCCTCAGCAATTTGCTTTAACGTTGAACTCATCTGCCCTCCTAAATTTTGAAAAATTAACGCAGGCGTATTATAGATTTTATTTTGGGTTTATTCAATAATAAAATAGCAATTTATGTCAGTCGGCCTGACAACAGGCTTTAAGGTTGACGATTCTCTGCTCGGCGTAGCCGACGAGCGTTGGATCGGTATTGTCGTTTTTTAAAGCTAAATACTTTTGATAATCGCTAATCGCTTTTGTTAGATCACCGGTTTGTTCATAAACACCGGCTCGAAAAAAATAGGCATTTCCGTAGTTGGCATCACGTTTTATCGTTTCGTCAAAGTCGGCTATTGCTTGAGCTGTAAGAGTGGTAGCATTCGGCGACGCGATTGCTTTTCCGGCATAGGCTCGACCGCGATAAAAATATGAATCCGTGAGACTATAGTCGCGTTTTATGCTATAATTCATATCGCTGATAGCCGCATCAAACTGACTGTGCCACACCTCGCTTCGTCCGCGAAACCAGTAGGCTTTGGCATTTGTCGGATCGAGGGCGATAGCGCTATCGAAATCGCCGCGGTTGATGTCATCGTTATAGGCTTGGGTGTAATCCGGAAACCAGGCATAACTGACGGAGCTAAGACAGAGAACTAATAGCGCGACAAACAAAAATATAAGTTTTTTCATCACAATCTCCTCGTAATCTAGCAACAGAAAAATGATTATGCTTATGAACATGTTGCATAACATAATTTATATGGAAATTATAGCATGTTAGAATAGCAATATCCAATTATCAAGGCAGAGAATATATTAAATTTTTGGAGGACTAGTGGCAAATAAAACTATTGAAATGACTGACGGACTATACGAATTTATGGTAAAACACTCAACCAATGAAACGGCCGTCCAGTTGGCGTTGCGTGAAGAAACTGCCAAACACCCGCGTTCGAATTTTCAAATTTCGCCGGAACAGGGACAATTTATGGCGTTGCTGGCAAAATTGGTCAACGCAAAAAAAGCTCTGGAAGTCGGAGTTTTCACTGGTTATAGCGCGCTTTGCGTTGCTCAAGCGCTACCGGCCGATGGACAGCTGGTTGCCTGTGATATTGATGTCGAAACCGGCGCAGTCGCCAGAAGATATTGGCAGCTTGCCGGAGTTGATCATAAAATCAATCTAATAATCGCCCCCGCCGAGCAAACGGTGGCGGGTTTGGCAGAAAATGAAGCCGGTACTTATGACTTTGTTTTTGTCGATGCCAATAAGCTGGCTAATGAACTGTATTATGAACATGCACTAACATTACTCCGTCCGGGCGGATTAGTAGCGGTCGACAATGTGTTTTGCGGCGGCCGGGTTGTGGAGCCGACAGAAAAAATCGCCAAAACCACAGCAGACTTTTGCGCCCGGGTGAACGCCGATGAGCGGGTGGATTCGACGATAGTGCCGATTGCCGACGGATTGTTGTTAGCGCGAAAAAGGTAGGTGCGGGGTTGTCCCGCCCACTCATGGTATGATAGAATGTGAAAAGTGGAGGAAGATATGAGAAAATTATTTATTACAGTCGTGGCATTACTATTACTGGTCGCGGCCAGCACGGCTTTTGCGCGGGTAAGTGAAGTCAATCCCTACGAAACCAGTTTAACCGCGGAATTGAATTTTTGGGTGCCGAATATGCATGGTAGCGAAGAATTTAGTTTTGCTGGTTCAGCGAAAACAACTTTAGACTATGGCAGCGACTTAGGTGCTAAAGCAAACTTTGCGCCTAGTTTGGTAATTAACTACCAATTTGATAATTCCGGTTTGACATTTACTTATGATCGCTTGAATTTTGGTGGCGGTACGACCAGCACTAAAATAATTAGTGGTGTTCCGATAGGCCCAGTTTCCGTCAGCGGCAATTCCAATATTTTTGGGTTGGCGTATGATTTTGGCAACAAACACATTTGGGGCAGCTTCGGCTTGAAACTTTTTGATGCATCGAATACAGTAAGCGGTAGCGGCGTTACCGCTAACAACGCTATGGCTTATGCCGGACAACCAGTAGAGAGCGTGGTGCCGTTTATTGGTATTGGCGCTGACATTCCGGTCGTGCCGGGTCGGGCGGATTTGTATGGCCAAATCAATTACTCTACTCCGATCATAGCCAACTATTATGATGCAAAACTAGGCGTGCGGGTAAATGTTGTCGAAGGCTTAAACGTCGATGCCGGTTACCGGACTATGGGGTGGGGGTCGGATTTGGTTTCTACAGTGACTAGTGCAGCGCTACTCACTGTAGATAGCGGTTCAGTAAACTATAATGGCTTTTATTACGGCTTGAGCTATTATTTCTACTAGTCGCTTTGCACCTTTGGTAAGTTATTATCATTATAGTTAAGTGTTTGACGCAGCGGCGCATAAATACTTAACTATTTTTTTTGGAGGCGGAATGATTAGAGTGTTGGTAGTGGCTATAGTTTTAGTGATGGTTGTGGTTGTAGTGGTTTTGGCTGTGCCGCGTTTGGCAAGCGCCGCTGGTAAACAGCAGATAACAAGGACGGTTTTTTTTGCGGCTGAGGGGCGCGAAGTTTTTGGTATTGCGGTTACTGAGACATTCAATAATAATGCCGCGCCGGATATCAACAAATATTTGGTGCAACCAGTATATTATGAACGCTGGCAAAATGGCGAACTGATAATTACCGTAGACGGAGAGCCGCTGTTTGCCGGCGGGAAAGTTCCTTGGCAAAATAATGCGAACGGCAAATTGATTGTCGGTGCGGCTGCCGAAACCTCGCTCAATCAGGCTGTTTTTACGCTAAAATTAACCAAAGGCAGTAAATACGAAGTGCTACCGATAAAACGCCGCTATAGTTTTCCCGACGATAAGACAGTAATGTTGCAAACTTTTGTGGCGGTACGGGTGACGGATGCCAGCAATCCGAAACGGTTGGTGGCGATTGACCCGGGGCATGGCGGTCCAGATGACCTCGGTACTACCGGCAATAATATCTATGAAAAGGATGTTAATCTGGATATTGCCGGCATGACCAGGGACTACTTAAAAAAAGCGCAAACTGGTGTTTATCTGACCCGCGAAGCGGATATTGATCTCGATCTTGGACCACGCGCGGAGGCGGCAAACTTGTTAGGCGCCGATCTGTTTGTCTCGATTCACAACAATGCTTTTGATGCTAAAGCACTAAGTGAAAAAGCGGCAAAAATGTATAAAGGCACTACCGTGCTATATAATTCTATGGCAATTAAACCGGCAAAGGACTTGGCTATCGCGATGAATGACAACTTAGTAGACGCGTTGCGCACTCATGAATATCCGGTGCAAGACCGTCCGGGATTGAGCGTGTTGAATTCTACCTGGATGCCAGCCGTGTTAGCCGAAGTAACGATGTTTCCGAACAACGGTGATGCCAAAATGATTAGTGACCGGGTCAATCGGCAGAAGTCTGCGGCGGTTATTGCCAAATCTATTGTTGATTATTTGGAACAGCCGCAGCTGCAAAATTTTTTGCCGATTGGCGAAAAATTGATTATTAACCACGATAGTGTTGCCAGTAATAGCGCTAATCATAACCTAGCGCTATTTGACGGCGAGTGGATTTATTATGTAGAAGCCGCCGGGGACACATATGGCGGCAGTGACAGCCGGATTTATAGCGTTCGTCCGGACGGTAGCGGGCAGATTAAGGGCGATACTTTCATTGAACCATTCTGCAAAGATAGCGCCGCCGGGCTTTGTTTGTATAACAACTTCATATACTATGAAAACTGGAGTGATAACCAAAAAATTTATCGCATTACGCTGGACGGCAAGAAAAAGGACTTGGTAGCCGATGTTCCGGCACGCTGGTTACAAATAAGCGGTGACTGGCTGGTGTATGCCAAGTCCGAATTGCGGACCAGATCTAAACAGGACAATAATTTGTTTAAACGCAATTTGATAAGTGGCGCTGAGAGTCAAATTGCCTCTGGCGGCGTAGAAAATATTTGTGTGGACGACGGCTATGTTTATTATCTGAATTGGAGCGATAACTACCGAATTTATCGAGTGGCGCTGTTCGGCGGACAGCCGGAGCGGCTTAGCGACAACAGCGCGGCGTTCTTTGTTGTAAGTAACGGACTGGTGTATTTCGCGAATTATGATGATGACAACCGAATTTATTCGCTGGACGTGGATACTGGAGCGCTAGTAAAAGTCAGCAGCGAGCGCTGTGGTTACTTAAGCGCTGATGGCGAATATCTGTATTACAGCAAAATCGGTGATCGAGGTTTGTGGAAAATGAAGCCGGACGGAACGGGAAATAGGTTGTTGACCAGCATTTTTGGCGGACCAATAACGCAAGTTGGCAATTTGTTGTATTACCGCTCGTTGTTTATAAAAAAATGATTGCGGAATCAGTGTCTATAAGTGTAAAATTGGCATATCGCAATAAATAATTTCAAGGAGAATTGATTATGAACGAAACCAAAATTCAACTTGCCGATTCCATCGCCAACCCTGCGCCGCTGGGACTGCTGGGGTTCGGCATGACGACCGTGTTGCTTAATCTGGCAAACGCCGGAATTATGCCGTTAACATCAGTAGTAGTGAGCATCGGTATTTTTTACGGCGGGATTTCTCAAGTAATTGCCGGCATTATGGAATTCCGTAAAGGGAATACTTTTGGCGCTACAGCGTTTACCTCCTATGGATTTTTCTGGTTATCGTTAATCGGGATATTATGGTTGCCTAAAGCCGGATTTGCAGCGCCGACCGGACCGGCAATGGCGTCGTTTTTATTTTTGTGGGGACTGTTCTCGTTGGTTATGTTCATCTGCACCCGCAAACATCCCCGTTCCAGCCAGTGGGTATTCGGAACGTTAGTGGTGTTGTTTTTTCTGCTGGCAGCCGGAGATTTATCTGGTAACAAAGGCATAACAATGGTAGCTGGTTACGAGGGTATCGTTTGCGGATTGCTGGCAATCTATGCGGCCTGCGGACAATTATTGCATGATGCTTTTGGCAAAAAGGTAATTCCTTACTAAGCCGCGATTGATATACCTGACGGAGGGAATATGTATACAGATGCATTTTTGCGCGCCATTCCCAAGACCGACTTACACTGTCATTTGGATGGTTCGTTACGATTAAAATCGCTGATTGAGATGGCAAAAGAACGTAAAGTCGAATTGCCGGCCTATACCGAAGAGGGAATGAATGCTCTGGTTTATAAGCCGGAGTACGCTTCTTTGGTCGAATATCTACAAGGATTTATGTATACTGGCGCAGTCATGCGTGATGAAGAAGCTTTAACCAGGGTGGCTTATGAGTTGGCCTGGGATTGTTTTAACGAAGGGGTGCGCTATCTGGAATCACGGTTCGCGCCGCAATTGCACATGGGCTATGGCATGACTTTTGAACAGATTGTTGCCGCTGTTGACCGCGGCTTCAAAATGGCGCAAGCGGAAATCAATCGCCTGATACCCGACACTGACCCGGAATTTGAGTATGGCATAATTATTTGCGCGATGCGCTGTTGGAACGAGTTCTACTCACCTTACTATAAGGGAGTGGTTGACGCGTTACCGTATGCAACACCAACTGAACGATTTCAATTAGCCAGCCTGGAAGTAGCACGGGCGACCGCGAAAATGCGGAGCGAAACGGATTGTCAGATCGTCGGTTTCGACTTGGCGGGTGCTGAGGATGGTTATCCAGCGGATAAACATGCCGCAGCCTTTGCCGAAGTCCATAAGTCGTTTATCAGCCGCACTGTTCACGCTGGAGAGGCTTACGGGGCTGAATCGATTTATCGGGCGCTGGAAAAATTAAATGCCGAGCGTGTCGGACACGGCACCCAGTTATTTAATTTGGACAAAATCCATGGTTATCAGATGGATGTTGAAAAGAACGGTTTTGTTGAACGGTTAGCCAACTATATTGCTGATCGCCGGATTACTTTGGAAGTCTGTCTAACGAGTAATATGCAGACATTGCCGGAAATCAGAAACATGAAGGATCATCCGGTCAAAAAAATGTTAGAACGCAATCTGGCGGTGACTTTCTGCACCGACAACCGGTTAATGTCGCATAACGATATTTGCACCGAGTTGCGATTGGCAGTAGATAATTTTGACATTGGTCCGAAAAAACTTATGGATAGTATCGTTTGCGGATTTAAGCGGTCGTTTTTCTATCGACCATATCAAGAAAAACGCAAATACGTCCGCAAAGCAATCAATATGTTTGAGCGGGTCGCAAAAGAATACGGTGTAGAACTATAGAAAATTAGGTTATGAGCAGGTTGTTCTTTTTGAACAATCTGCTTTTTTTGCAGGAATTTCGAGTTTTATGGCGAACTTATATTATAAGAGACGACGGAGAGTGTGTGAGGTTAATGAATATTAAAAAAATAGCTGCAGCCTTGCCGCATTGGCTAATCTGTTATGTGATTATCGGAATTATTTTCAAAAGTGCCTTGTTGACGGCGGTAACTTTTACGCCGGTCGTTGATTGGGCGGCGCTGGAACAGACTGGTGAAATATTGTTGCAATATTGGCAGTTTTATTTGTCATTTGCATTGCTGTTGGTTGCGTTCGCTTATTTATTTAGAAATTGGCGCCGACCACTGTTTTTGCTGGGAATTTATCTGTTTATTTCGATAATATTCATTATGGATGCGATTTATTTTCGCGGCTTCAAGACTTTGCCGTCAGCGCACTCGCTCGGACAGACGACCGGAGCCGAGAGTCTATTTGACGTTACCGTTTCTTTAATACGCGCCGTGGACGCATTTTTTTTGGTGGATCTACCGCTGATTTTGGCGCTAGTGTTTTGGCAGCGGCGCCGGTTGTTGCGGTTTCGCTTTAGTTGGAAGTCATTTCTATTGACGCAGCTGATCGTCGCGGTATTGCTGTCGTCGCAGTTTCTTGCGGTAAAATTTGAATGGTATGGCAAGTATCACTTTATTATTTTTCCTTGGGATAATAATGTTACCGCGCGAAATATTTCTCCGGGCGGTTATCACTTGTATAGTTTATATACTTACTGGCGCGACAGCCAACCTATGATTCTTAGCGAATTGGAAAAAAACGATATTTACAAGTGGCTGGAAGAAAATGCCGAAATTCTTCCCGAAAACAATCGTTGGGCGGCATATCGCGGCAAAAATTTGATTTTAATTCAGTTTGAGTCGCTAGAAAATTTTGTTATTAATCAAGACTTCGACGGTCAGGAGATTACGCCGAACTTAAATCGGATGGCGGCGCATGGTTACTATTTTAATAATTTCTATGAACAGGTTAACGAAGGCAATAGTAGCGACGCCGAATTTATGGCTAATTGTTCGGTGTATCCACTGCGTCAGGGCAGCACTTTTTTTCGCTTTCCTAATAACGCCTATAATACATTGCCTAATGTTTTGCGCCGCAATGGTTATTCTGCGACGGCTTTTCAAAGCGATGATGGTTCGATGTGGAATGTTCGCCCGGCGTTTGCCGCGATGGGTTTTGAAAAATTTGTCACGGTGTCGGAATACAATATGAACGAATCCTTTGGCATGGGATTTGCCGATGGCCCATATTTGCAACAAACTGCCGAAAAACTGGCGAAATTTCAGCAACCTTTTTATGCTTTTATAGTAACACTCTCCAGCCACGGTCCTTTTGATCTGCCGAAAAAATATCGCGAACTAAAACTGCCGCCGTCATTGGAACAATCCAAAATGGGCGACTATTTGCAGAGTATAAATTATTCCGACCGGATGTTGGGTAATTTCTTGAATGAATTGCAAAAGTATGATTTACTGGATCATTCGGTAATCGCGGTGTATGGTGACCACGAAGGCGTGCACCGCTATTATGAGGACGGTATCGCTACAGTTCAACCGGAACGGAACTGGTGGAAAAACAATGGCAAGCGTGTGCCGTTTATCATCTATCAGGAAGCAAAAGTAGGCGAGCGACTGACAACAACCGGAGGCGAAATTGATGTAATGCCGACATTAGCGTATTTATTAGGAATTCCCGCTAAGGAATATGCCTACTCGGCGGTCGGACGCAATTTGTTGAACACCAATGAAGACTTTGCAGTGCTTGCTAATCGTCAGGTGGTAGGCGCAAACATTACCGAGCAATTGAAACAGCGGGTTCTTAAAGGGTTGGAGGTTGCCGACACGGTTATTAAAAGTAATTACTTTTTGAATTTGTTAAGATAGAGTAATAGGGAATGGGGATTAGGGTATGGGAAATAAAGAAATTGCGGGTAGGGGCGCACCTGTGTGTGCGCCCGAATTATCTGGTTGTAGGTAAAATTGTGAATGGTGAAAGGGGGAATAGATAAAATGGAAAAGGTATTTCAGTTAATTGAGCAAAACAAAGCGGCGATGATCGCATCAATTCAGGAGTTGATTCATTTTGAAAGTGTCAAGTCCGAACCGGCAGCCGGTGCGCCGTTTGGTGTGGAAAATCGCAAGGCATTGGATCAGGCGCTGGTGCTGGCGGCTAGTTTTGGGTTCACGACGGTTAATATGGATGGTTACTGCGGTTACGCTGAATACGGTGCTGGCGACGAATATGTCGCGGTATTGGGACATCTGGACATCGTAGCGCTGGGTGAGGGCTGGAGTGTGCCGCCGCTTGAGGGGCGAATTATTGATAATCAGATTATCGGGCGGGGAAGTAATGATAACAAGGGTCCGATTATTGCCGCACTGTACGCTTTGAAGGCAATTAAGGATGCTGGTATCGAACTCAAACACCGGGTGCGGATAATCTTTGGCTGTAATGAAGAAAGCGGCATGAAAGATATGGAATACTATGTAGCGCACGCGCCGTCCCCGCTTTTCGGCTTCACTCCGGATGGAGCTTTTCCGGTTGTTTATGGTGAAAAAGGTGGTATTCACCCGTTTTTGTCGATGGAAATCGTTGATAATGGCAGTGGCGAATATATTGAGAGTATTTTTGGCGGCGACACCATGAATATTGTGCCAACTGCCGTAAGCGCCACGGTTGTTAGCGAAAATGCAGCAGCTTTTGTTAATACTGCCAATGCAGTTGCCGGAATAACTGCGGAAATTATTGATGGTAAAGTAGTCTTGCAGGCAACAGGTATCGCCGCGCACGGTTCAACTCCGGAAAAGGGCGATAACGCTATCACAAAATTAGTGGCGTTTTTGGCAACGCAAAAGCTAAATGGTTCGATAGCCGAGTTTGTTAGAATTATAAATAGAATTATTGGCAGAGATGTGAACGGACAGTCTTTGGGTATCGGCTATGAAGACCAACCATCCGGGAAATTGACCCTGAATCTGGCGCGGATTCGTTGTGAAAACGATGTTGTTTCGGTCGGCTGTGATGTGCGGATTCCGGTGACTTTCAAGCCGGAACAGGCGGCTGATGATGTCGCCAAAACTGCGGCAGCAGCAGGACTGCAGCTGGAAATTGGCAAGTTTACCCACCCGTTGTATTTCCCCAAAGACAGTTATTTGGTTACGACGCTCAATGCGATATTTTGCAAACATTTTGGAAAAGAATTGGAACCGGTCACGATGGGTGGCGGCACTTACGCAAAAAAATTACCAAACACCGTAGCGTTTGGTATGGGAATTCCCGGCGGCAAGTCTGGTCGGGAGCATAATGCCGATGAAAATGCCGATATCGATGAATTAATGTTTGGCACCCGGGTCATCGCTGAAGCAATGACCACGCTGGCTAGATGATTTCTGCGGTTGTCTCGGTAAATGAATTGATTGCCTCGAAGTCCAACTCGTAGCCAAAACCTGCAGCTTGAGGCACAGTAATCTCGCCGTTACTCACCATAACTGCCGAACTGATGATGTCGCGTTCCCAATAGCGGCTACTGGCGGCGGTGTCGCCGGGCAGAGTAAAGCCGGAAAGTGTGGTCAGCGCCACGTTAAAAGCCCGACCAACTCCGGCTTCGAGCATACCGCCGCACCACACCGGTATGTTACGCTCGCGGCAAAGTTGTTCGATTTTGCGGCTTTCTGTCAATCCACCAACCCGACCTAATTTAATATTAATTATTCGGCAGGCGTCAATCGACAGCGCCCGCCGCGCGTCTTCGTAAGAATGAATGCTCTCGTCCAGACAGATGGGAGTATTTATTTTGGACTGCAATAGCGCGTGATCGATTATGTCGTCGTGCGCCAGCGGTTGTTCAATCATCATCAAGTAATAACCATCCATGGCCTTTAGTAATTCAATATCGTCAAGCGAGTAGGCGGAATTGGCATCAGCCATTAACGGAACGGCGGGAAAAGCTTGGCGCACAGCGTCGATATAATGCAAATCTTTGCCTGGCATGATTTTTATTTTGATGCGTTTATAACCGGCGTGAACGTATTTTTCTACTTGTCGAACCAATAGTTTAGGCTCGGCTTGCATTCCGATGCTGATGCCGACGTCGATTTTTTTGCGGGAACCACCGAGCGCTTGATACAGTGGCAGGTTGTTTTTGCGGGCATACAAATCCCAGACCGCGCATTCCAAAGCCGCTTTAGCCATTTGGTTGCGGCGAATGGGCGCGAATATTTGCGCTAGCTCGTCGGGATGACGGATAGTTTTCCCGCGCAGCAACGGGAACAAAAAATCGCGCAATAAATGCTTGGCGGTGACATTAGTCTCCTCGTTGTAAATTGGTTGCTCCATAGCCACGCATTCGCCCCAGCCGGCAATTCCATCTTGATCGAGTACTGTCAATAACAAAAATTCCTTGTCCAACTCTGTTCCAAAGCTGGTAATAAAGGGTTCCTTAAGTTTCATCCGCAGGCTGCGAATGGTAAGTGAATTAATTTTCAGGCATTCCATGGCGCAGCCTCCGCATTTAAGAGATTTCTTGGTTTGAGCAGGTATTGATGCGTGGTTGCGGTTTTGCCGTTGTTGATAAACCCGCAAATAGCCCAGCCATCGGCAAAGGCTGTCTGCAATTCCTGGCGTACTTTCAGCCGCCAGCCGATTGCCGCGGTCTTGTCAGTTATTTTCAGTTCCTGGATGTTGGACGGAACTTCAACAAATATTGATAATGCATCATCCGAGCCACCAGCGGCCAGCGGCGTGTCGCTAATATGCCATTCCACTTTCAAGCGGTCGGTTGCCATGCCGCTATTTAGGATATCGTCCAAATCGCCATAATAATTTTCGGTATAGGTTGAACAGATAGCGCCAAGTTTGCCGATGTTGAGATTGGCGTTAAGAGATTCCAAGGGGTCAAACGTCCAGGCGATTAATTTGTAATTATCGGCTAGCGCCTCGGCGCGTTGCCGGAGCTTTAGCTGATAACCGACACCGCCGCCTTTGATGGTAGGAAGCACGGCGGTCATGTGCGACCAAAGAAAAACCCGTCCGCGTAATATTGCCGGAGTGCTGTATTGAAAACCGAGCAGCGCAGAATCTTCGTAAGCGCCGAGAATGATGCCGCCGCTGTGGACATCGGCTAGTAAGCGGTGCAGCGGTACAATATCATTTGTCCAAACTGCTTCTTGCATTTTAATTACATCAATCAACTCATCGCGATGAAATAGGCGGCGCACTTGTAAATTCATAATCGTCTCCTTGACATTAATCAGTCTTACCTGCACAATTCTTTTGACAACTATTATAGTTCATTTTCAACAGGAAGCGTTAGATGAAAAAAAGTATTAAAATCGTAATATTCTGCTGGTTAGCAATGGGTGTGCTGTCGCTGTGCGCTAATATGCTCGGCCCATTACTGCCGGATATAATCAAAGATTTTTCGCTAAGCCTCGGTGCCGCCGGATTGTTGCCGTTTGCCTATTTTTTGGCGTATGCGTTCATGTCGACACCGGCGGGAATGCTCAATGAACGCTTTGGCGCCCGTCGCACAATGTTTGTTGCGTTCACTTTGTCATGTGGTACCGCGGCGTTATTCGCGCTAGCGCCATCGTTTGTCACGGCGCTGGCAATGCAGTTTATTTTTGGTCTGTGCATGGCAGTTATCGAGGTATCGGTTTTCCCGTTGATGCGGGTTGCCGGTGGCGGTGAGAATTTCGCGTTTTACTCGGTTATTATGGGGTTGTTGTTTGGCGCGGTATCGGCAGCAAATCCGTTGCTATATTCCTACATTAATCGGGAACTTGCGAACAATTCGACAGCGAACATTTTGGTCCGAACGGTTGATTGGTTAACCGATGGGACGTTCCCGTGGGTTTCGATGTATTGGGTGCTGGCGGCGGCTTTTGCGGCCGGGGCACTTTTGCTGATTGTTATTAAGTTGCCACGCCAGGAAGAAGCGGAACGGGCGAGTGGGCAGTCGATTTTTATCGTATTATGGAGTTTGTTGAAAAATCGCACGATAATTGCTTTTTTCTTTGGCACCTTTTTTTATGTCGGACTTGAACAAAGTTGCGTATCCTGGATGTCGAAGTTTTTGCAGATTTATCACGGACTTGATCCGCAGACTGAAGGCGCCCGTGCCTTATCTATGTTTTGGGCTGGCGTTTGTCTGGGTTGTCTGTTGGGAATGGTGTTGATGAAGCTGGTCGATGCTCAAAAAGTCTTTGCCGGTTATGTTTTTGCGGCCTTCATAGTTTTTGGGCTGGCGTTATTTGGTTCAAAAGAAATCGCCATCTATGCTTTTCCGGCGATGGGGTTTTGCCTTTCAGTGATGTGGTCAGTTATATTCTCGCTGGCGCTCAATTCGGTGCGTGAACACCATGAAGCTTTTTCGGGAATTCTCTGCGCCGGGATTTGTGGCGGGGCATTCATACCGTTTTTGGTTGGCAAAATTGCCGATTACGCCGGATTGCGGACTGGACTTTGCCTGGTTTTTGTGTGTTTGGCATACTTGACGGTTTTGTGCCTGGGCGCTCGTCCATTGGTGAAAAATCAGACAATATTTGACAAGCAGTGATTGAAAAGAAAAATAGCCGCTTCTTACGAAGCGGCTATTTTGCTAGTCAACTAAGTGTTGTTTGCGTTCGAGATATTCTTCAGTGCTGATAGCGCCTTCAGCATACCGGCGGCTGAGAATTTCTAACGCCGTTTCAAAGGTTGTTGAAGCTTTGGCGATTTTTTTCTCGCCGGTGTGCTTTTTCATTAAGCGGTAAATCCAAATTGCGGCAATAATTACTATCGCCAACAACGCTAAACCGAACAGCACCGCGAATCCGGCATGTACCATTGGCATAATTCCTCCTTGATTCATCGTCATTCCGCGTTCCATCATTTGCCGGCCGCCGTTCATCATATCGCCGCCGCCACCTTGCATCATTTTGCAACTACCATTTTGCATTGCTAGTAACATAAAATCCTCCACACAAAATCATAATGCCCAATTATTATCCATAGAAACTACTGAGCTTGATTTGCTAATATCTTAATTATAACTTACAACTATGGCGAAAGTGTGTCAGCAGCAAGAAATTTTTGTGAATAGTTCTGCGCGTTCCATAATTCGCGATAGGCGCCCGGGCGAGCGAGCAGTTCGCGGTGCGTTCCGCACTGTGCCACTTCGCCATCATCCAGCACATAGATTTTATCATAATCGGCTATGGCATTTAGTCTGTGTGCAATTGAAATAATCGTGCGCTCGCCGGATAATTCGTCGATTGCTTTGGTAATTTCGCACTCGGTTTCAGCGTCTAGGGCGGCTGTTGCCTCATCGAACAATAAAATGCGCGGATTGTTGATGAGCGTCCGCGCAATGGCGATACGCTGCCGCTGTCCGCCGGATAGGCCGCCACCATTTTCGCCAAGCAAAGTAGCATAGGTTTCCGGGAGCAGTTCAACGAATTCACAAACTCCCGCCAACCGGCAGGCGGTTAACAATTCGTCGTCATCAGCATCCGGTTTTGCCATGAGGATATTTTCGCGAATGGTGCCGCGAAAGAGCCGGGTTTCTTGAGTGACCAGACCGACCGCCCGGCGCAATTCGGCAAGGTCGAAATCTTCCAAATCATATTTGCCAATGCTAATCCTGCCCCGGTTGGGTAAGTAAGCTTTCTGAATGAGTTTGGCAACGGTGCTTTTTCCCGACCCGCTACGACCGACAATCGCAGTTTTTTTGTTTTCTTCAAAAACCAGATTGACTGATTTCAGTATCGGACGCTCGGCGTAGGCAAAATCCACCGCCGCTAATTCAATGTCGCCGCGAACGCTTAGTTCGGCGAATTGCCCGAGTGATTCGGCAGGTTCATTCATAATGTCGCCGACCCGCTCGACCGCGATACGCGCCCGCTGCAACGCTTGCCACATGTTCGATAGTCGCATAATTGGTTCGATTACCAGACCGGCAAACATTTGAAAAGCAATTAGTTCGCCGAGCGACAGGGAATCGTTCAAAACCATATTCACGCCAATCCATAATAAAGAAATATTGAACAATTGTTGAATGAATTGACCAATGCCTCCGGCAATACCCCGCAAATTGGCAACGCTAAAAGCCGCGCGGGAAACTTTGCTCATGCGTTCATCAAAGTTGTTGGAAAAAGCTTGGGTAGCATTGGCAGCTTTGATTGATTGGATACCATTGACGCTTTGAATCAAAAACGACTGGTTTTCAGTTTCGGCCAGAAACGAATTTTGTTGCAAACGGTAATATATCGGTGTGAGCGCCGCGCTCAAAATCGCGAAACACAACGCTGCGCCAAGCGCCAGAATGGTTAACAGCCCGCTATATTTTATCATAATCGCGATATAGATAAACACGAACAGCAAATCCAAAATCAGCGTCATCAACGAGCCGGACAGGAATTGCCGTATTTGGTTAATTTCATTAAGTCGGGCGAGCATTTCGCCGGTATTGCGCTTTTCAAAATAACTAAGCGGTAAGGATAACAATCGCTCGAACAACTTGGCTCCTAGCACGGCATCGATTACGCCGGCTGCGTAAGAAAAAGCCAATGTTCGAAACAGACCAAAAAGATATGAAAAAGAAATTGCCGCCAAACCGGCTAATAGCAAAGTGTTTAAAGTGTCCCGACTGCGGTGTACTAAGACATCGTCGATGACTTTTTGCGTAATAAACGGAATAACCAGACTGATGAGTTGAACCAGCAAAGTTAGGAATAGCACCAAACGAATTGTCTTGCCGTGTTTTTTGAGTTCGCTCCAAAACCAACCGTAACCAAATTTTTGTGCATGGGCAGTCGTTTGCAAGGCTCTTTTAAGCAACAACGCCCGGTTAGCTATTTTATTCAGTTCGGCAATTTCCAAAAACTGCGGCGCCGGATTGTCGGATCGGGTCACCTTGGCGCGGGCGTTTTCGATATAGGCGATCATACAAAAACTACCGTCAATGAGTTCCAGAACGAACGGTGTCGGTAATGTGGCAAGGTTGTCGGGTGTTATGATACCGGTTTCAAAACCATTGGTCTGCGCCAAGCGCGCCAAATCGTCGCAACCAGCCGGTTCAGATTTGGCTAACTGTCGCTTAAGTAGCGAATATTCAATTGGTTTGTTTTGGATTTGCATGGCGACTGCCAGGCAAAAAATGCCGCTGTCATACTTAAATTTCATAACCACCTACCGCTCTCTAAAGGCTTCACTCGTGTATTTCTTGAAAGGTTCCAGGAAGAAGTCGATAATTCGCTTTTTACGCAGCAAAATATCTCCGGTTAATGACATACCCGGAGTCAACCGAATTTTTTTATCATTAATCACGATATAATCGCAATCCAGCTTCAAGACGGCGCGAAAGGCAAATTCTTTCTGTCCGTTGCCAATATCGTGTTCAATAGCATCCGGGCTGATAGTCTCAATGCAGGCCTCAAGCATCCCAAATTTTTGAAAGTTGAATGTATCCATTTTGATTTGCGCGCGTTGTCCGGTTTTAACAAAACCAATATCTTTGTTGGCAATCCAGCACTCGGCGGCCAAGGTGTCATTAGCCGGAACTATTGTCATGATCGGTTGGGCTGGCGTAAGGACCCCGCCGATGGTGCGAACTGAAATTTGCGAAACATAGCCGTCAATTGGTGAGGTTATTATTGCCTGGGCGCTTTTACGTTCGATTTTCTCTAATTCGGACTGACTCTGGTCAAGGGCGTGTTCATTCTCGACTAATTTGCTGTTCAACTCGTCCAAAAAAGTCTCACGGACGTTGGCGCGCGATGCCTCGCTCTGCGATACCGTTGCTACTGCGCGTGAAACTAGCGCGGTTTGTGCTGCCAAACTTTCTTTTAAGTCTACTTTTTTGTTTTTGTACTCGTACAATTGAAACAAGGACAAACCGTCCTGCTTATTGCTGGTGTCTGCCCGTTGTTCGATAAACGCCGAGTTTTTGAGCAATTCATCGTATTTTTTTTCAGTAGCTTGTTCAGCGACCAGACCAGCTTGCGCTGCGCGAATGTCGGCATCGGATAATCGCAGTTTGGATTGAATCGCGGCTTGTTTGTTGTCGAACAAGATGTTTTGCGCGACAATGTTTGAAGTGTCCTGAGCCGGATATTTTTCTTTGGTGGCATGAAAATCCTGACCGGTTATTAACGCCCGCAAATAGTCGATTTGCATCTGATAATAGTCTTTGTCGGCTTGCAACCGCTTCAAGTCAGCATTGTTTATTGTGGCATCGAGTTTGACTAGCAGCTGACCGCGCTTTACCAATTGTCCTTCAGTTACGGCGATGGTCTTGACCACTCCGCCATCCTCGGCCTGAATCGTTTTTACATAGCCTTTGGGAATTATTGTGCCGGGAGCGACGGCGGTTTCGTCGACTTCGCCGACGATTGACCAGACGATCGCGCAGGTCAAGAGCAGAACTATTGTCCATAAAGCAATCCGGGCAAAGGGTCGGGGCGGGTTGTGGATGAATTCTACCGCTGATGGTAAAAATTCCCGCTCGCGGCGTTTGTCGTCATCGGAAAAGAAATCGCTAAAAATCTGTTTAAATAGTTTCATGAACAACTCCAGTTGGCTGTCCGCTCTTGGTAGCAGCCAGCAGTGATTTGTATATGCCGTTTTGCTTCAATAATTGAAGATGGTTGCCGCTTTCGGCAATTTTCCCGCCATCGAGCACGATTATCCGGTCGCAGTCCTTGACGGAACTCAAACGATGAGTAATTATTATGGCGGTTTTATCGGCGCAGATGGCGTTAAATTTCGCTTCAAACAGGTTTTCGCTGATAGAATCCAGTGCGCTTGTTGCTTCGTCAAAAATTACTATTTTCCCATTTTGCAACAGCGCGCGAGCGATAGCCAACCGCTGTCGTTGACCGCCAGAAAGATTTGCGCCCTGTTCGCCCAGTACGCTGGCATATTTTTGCGGCAGTTGGCGTAGGAACTCATCAGCACCGGAGATTTCGGCGAATTTAACGATTTCCTCCAACTTTTTGTTGCCAGAAAGCGCAATGTTCTCGATAGCGGTTCCCTGAAAGATATAGTTGTCTTGCAATACAGCGGTTGCATGTGACCGCAATAGTTCTGGCGGAATATCTTCGATGTCTTTACCGCCAATTCGGATAGTTCCGCTACTCGGGCGGTAGATGCCCTGAATTAGTTTTGCCAGGGTGCTTTTCCCGGAACCGCTTTTGCCGATTATTGCCAGTCGCTCGCCGTTGGCGATACTCAGGTTAAAGTTTTCGAATATTGGCGCTTTGCCAGCGTAGCTGAAACTAACATTTTCAAATTCTATTGTACCGCCAGTTAACCGGGTAGTGCTTTTACCGGGCTGCTCAGAAGGCTCAGCGAGAATGTCGCCGATGCGCTCGGCTGCAATCGCAGCTTGCTGAAATTGTGGCCAGAGCGCAAACAAATTGGCTAGCGGGTTTCCCGCTGATTGGGCGAGCATCTGAACGGCGACTAGCTGACCGACGCTGATGTCGCCGGTTATTACGAGCAACGCGCCGGTCCATAGTATTGCCATGCCGCCCAGTTTTTGCGCAAAAGTTGCGGTATTCGCCAGAACTACTGAGGAAATGCCCATCTCATAACCGCTAGAACCGACATTCGCAATAAGCTTTTCCCAGCCACGGGCAAATAGTTTCTCGCCGGAAAACGATTTAACGGCCCGGATACCGGTTATGGTTTCGACCGCGAAAGCGTTAATATCTGCTTCGGCTACCCAGTATTTATCAAGTTTGCGGCGCAGTAGCGGTATCGAGCGCAACGTGATTATTCCCTGAATCGGAAAGAATATCAAAGTTATCAGGGTGAGCAGCGGCGATATGTAGTAGATAATAGCTAGAAAAATTATCGCGAAAGTAGTATCGATAAGCGCGGTTAGCGCCGGACCGGTGAGAAACTCGCGCACGCCGGATAACGAATTAATCCGTAGCACAGTATCCCCGGTACGGCGTTTTTCAAAGTAAGTAAATGGCAGACTTAACAGTTTTCGATAAATACTCGCGCCAAGTATTAAATCAGCCTTTGCCGCAGTGTGTGAATAGATATATTGACGGACATAACTGAGCAGGCTCTGAAAAATCATCAACATTAACAAAAGAACGACAATTATTGCCAAAGTCGAAAAGCCACGGTTGGGCATAACCTTATCAATTACCACTTGGGTAGCTAGTGGCGTGAAGGCGGCGATGAGTTGCAAAAAAATCGAAGCGGTAATTATTTCCCAAAACCGCAGGTGATATTTTCGTACTGGACGCAGAAAAAAATTAAGATTGAACATCCGAAAGATGTCGCTCAAGCCAAATCTGCGGGTAAAACGAAAACAGCCACCGCTGAATTTTTGTTCAAGCGTTATCAGTTCAACTGGATATTGGCTTTCGGTTATCGGATCGAAAACCTGCAAAATTGCACCGGCGCGTTCGGTGACCAGCAGACATTCACCGCTGGTAAACTGTAACAGGACCGGCAAATTATTGATTTGTTTCAATAGTTTTGTTTTTGAAGGCTTAATTTTTAAACGGGCAATTTTTGCAACAGCGCGCGCATCAAAACAAGTACGATTTAGTGCGGCGATTTGGTCACTTTGCTGCTTGCTGAGTTCGATGCCGGTCAACGTCGCGTATAACAACATACCGGCAATAAAATTTCCATTGTTCATATTTTCTCCGCAGTTAATAAAGGCCGCCGACTAAGCAATCGACGGCCTTTAAGGGTTTATTATAGAATACTACCATTTGAACCATTTTTTTATGGCCTTCCAAGCGACTTTTGCTGCGGCTTGAATAAGGTTGATACCGTCGATTGCCAAAATTTTCAGCAGACTGTCTTTGTTGCGGTTGACAGTAGACGTTAAATCGGCTGTCATTTCAACTAGTTCGCTGGTAATGTCAAGACCGGTCTTAGCCGCGCCTACGACGATATCGGCTGCGACAACACTTACTAGTTTATTTTGAAATGCTGTTAGTTGATCTTTGCTTACCAAGATTCCGGCAGCTCCCGCCGCCAGCGCGATGTCAGCAACAGCTTTTTGATAGTTAGTGGTTATGTTACCTTGCATATCGTTAACCAAGTCGCCAAACTCTTTTTGCAAAGCGCCAATAACTTGCGTCGACAAAGTTTGTATATCCAGCTTCGTATTTGTAAGCGCCTTGTCCAAAATTGTGTTCAATGATTTACTAAGATCATCGGTTTCGCGCCAGATATCAGCAACGGCAGTCTTGTCAATTGCGGTAATGTCGGTGTCAGCGTTGTTCAGTAATTTTAAATAAGCGGCTTTTGTTATATCGTTCATCCCGGCGCTGGAAGTTGTTTTAAAGGCGGCAAATTCGCTGCGCACTCCGTTTTCAATCATAGAGCCGGTTGCCTGCAGGTCGGCTTTCAAAGCTTCAGAAATTTCAGTTACACCTTCACGCAGATCGTGAACTGCCTCGCCGACTACACCGCTACCGCGAAGATCGCTAATTAACTTGTTCCAGGCATCTTTGACGTTATCAGAAAGCACCGGAGTTACGATGAAATTGGAAGTCTGGATACTGGTAAGGGTAGTTGCTTGAATTGCGGCTGTGTTTTGCGTCGGCATGTTGCCCTCCTAAAAATTAGTTTTTTTGTATCCGATGTGGTATGACTTGATTATACTGGACACCCCTGACAGAACCCTGACGTTATCCTGACAGTATCCTGACAAAAGTGCTGTTTTTGACGATTATATGCATGTTTTTCAAACTATTTTTAAAATATTCTTGGTGAGCTGGCAAAATATTCGGCAAATCATTAACTTTAGTAACAAAGTAAACTATAATATCTCATAGACAATGTTTACAAATGTCTTTAAGAGGAGAGAGTAATTATGCAGTACAAACAAGCGGCCGAGGAAATTATTGTTGCTATCGGCGGCAAAGAAAATGTTTTGTCCGCAGCACATTGCATCACCCGGTTACGGTTGGCACTCAAAGATGACAGCGCGGTTGACAAGAAAAAACTCGAAGAGATCGGTTTAGTAAAGGGATCGTTCAGCACCGCCGGGCAATTTCAAATCATTCTCGGTTTGGGTGTGGTCGAGAAAGTGTTTAAGGAATTTATTGCAATTGCCGGCGAGCAAATTGCCGGCAACAAAGATGCCGTGAAAGATGCCGGTGCGAAAAAATTACATCCGGTACAAAATTTGATTAAGATTCTCTCGGACGTGTTCATTCCGATTATTCCGGCAATCATAACTGCCGGTCTGCTAATGGGTATCAACAATCTACTGACTGCCAAAGGCATGTTTATCGCCAATAAGACGGTTATCGAAGCCTACCCGAGTTTCGCCGATTTGGCGGCGATGATAAATACCTTTGCCAATACTGCGTTTGTCTTTTTGCCGATTCTGATCAGTTGGAGCGCGGCCAAGCGTTTTGGCGCCAACCAAGTGCTGGGAATTGTGCTCGGGGCGTTGCTGGTACATCCTGATTTGCTTAACGGCTGGGCTTATGGTCAGGCAGCGATGACCGGTAAAATTCCTTACTGGAACATATTCGGATTGGAAATTCCCAAAGTTGGCTATCAAGGCTCGGTGTTGCCAAGCTTGTTCTCGGTCTATGCCATGAGCAAAGTGGAGCAGTGGTTGAAAAAAATCACGCCGTCATATATCGAGCTGTTGATTGTACCGGTATTTACGATCGTCATCAGCGGCGTGCTGGCGTTTACGATCATTGGACCGCTTACCCGGGAATTGGGTAATGGGATTGCTTGGGTAATGATTTGGATATTTACCAATGTACCGGTTTTGGGCGCTTTAATTTATGGCGCAATTTTCGCACCATTGGTAGTAACCGGTATGCATTACACATTTTTGGCAATTAATATCCAATTGTTGGCGCAAACCGGCACAACTTTTTTGTGGCCGATCGAAGCGTTGTCGAATATCGCTCAGGCTTCAGCTTGTGCCGCAATGTTTTTTGCCTCCAAAGAAATTAAAACCCGCGAAGTTGCCTCGGCAGCGTCGATTTCAGCTTATTTCGGTGTTACCGAACCGGCGATGTTTGGTATTAACTTGCGTTATAAATCGCCGTTTATCTGCGCCATGATTGGCTCGGCCTGCGCCGCGCTGTTTATTACGCTTAATCATGCCCAAGCCACCGGTATTGGCGTTGGCGGACTGCCGGCCGTTCTATCAATAGAACCGGCGAAAATGGGTGTTTATCTCATCGGGATGCTGATTGCGATAATCGTGCCGTTTGTCTTAACGTTGGTTGCGGCTAAACAAATGAAACATCAGCAATAATTTCGGAGGAAGAAGATAATGGAATGGTGGAAAAAATCCGTAGTATATCAGATATATCCCAAGAGCTTTTGTGACACCACCGGCAATGGGCAAGGCGATTTGGCGGGCATTACTAGTAAGTTGGATTATATTAAACTGCTCGGCGTGGAAATTGTTTGGCTGACGCCGGTATATCGGTCACCGATGCGCGATAACGGCTATGATATCAGCGATTATTATTCGGTTAATCCGGATTTCGGCACAATGGCGGATTTGGAATTGCTATTAGCCGAAGCGCACACGCGGGGTTTGAAAATCATCATGGATATTGTCGTCAACCATACATCGACTGAGCATGAGTGGTTTCAGGAAGCGAAGCAGTCACGCGACAGCAAATATCGCGATTACTATATTTGGCGGGACGAACCCAATAACTGGCAGTCGAAGTTTGGCGGCAACGCCTGGGAATACAACCCGGCAACGGACGATTATTACCTGCATTTATTTGATGTGACGCAGGCCGATTTGAATTGGGAAAATGAGCAGTTGCGCCAAGAAATCTACGCGATGATGAATTTTTGGGCGCAAAAAGGCATTGACGGTTTTCGATTGGATGTAATCAATCTAATTTCCAAGCAACAGGACTTTTTGAACGATACTTTGGAAAACGCGATGGCTGACGGCAGAAAGTATTATACCGACGGACCGCGAGTGCATGAATATCTGCAAGAGATGAATGCTGCCGTTTTCTCGCCCTATAATATGGTGACCGTCGGCGAGATGTCGTCGACGAGTATTGAGAACTGTGTGCGGTACACCAATCCGCAGAACCATGAACTGAGCATGACGTTTAGTTTTCACCACTTGAAAGTGGATTATAAAAACGGCGATAAGTGGACGAAAATGCCTTTTGATTTTCTGCGCTTAAAAAAAATAATATCCGAGTGGCAACTGGGGATGCAACAGGGCGGCGGTTGGAACGCCCTGTTTTGGTGCAACCACGATCAGCCGCGGGCAGTGTCGCGGTTCGGCGACGATGGCAAGTATCGTGTGGAATCGGCAAAAATGCTGGCAACAGTGCTGCATTGTTTGCAGGGAACACCGTATATTTATCAAGGTGAAGAAATTGGCATGACCAATGCTCATTTCCAAAGCATCGAACAATATCGCGATGTTGAATCGACGAATAACTTTAAAATCAAAATCGCCGCCGGGATGCCGGAAGAGGAAATGCTGGCAATCCTGCGCGACAAGTCTCGCGATAATTCGCGCACGCCGATGCAGTGGAGCGCTGCCAAAAATGGCGGCTTTACTGAAGGAACGCCCTGGCTCGAACTGCCGGATAATTATCAGGAAATCAACGCCGCGGCGGCGGTGGCCGATAGCGCCTCAGTATTCCACTACTATCGAAAACTATGTGAGTTGCGGCGGAATAATGCGACCATTTGCATCGGCGAGTATCAAGACGTGGAGCTGGATAATTTTCAAGTATTTGCTTATCTACGTAAAACCGAAGCGGAAACGCTATTGGTCGTTGCCAACTTCTATGCGCAGCCAGTGTCCTTCGAACCGGAATTAGGCGAGAGTTACGCGCTCGGAGAAATTTTGTTGAGCAATTATTCAGAACAAGTAATTAGCGATATTAGCCAAATTGAGCTTCGTCCTTATGAGGCGTTGGTGTTGCGGCTTAGGGTTTGCTAGTAATTAGGAGTATTACAATGACAAGTATCCAACAACGCGCTGAGTTACAGCGTCAAATTTGGCAAATTGCCAATGAAGTTCGTGGCTCAATCGATGGCTGGGATTTTAAGCAGTATGTATTAGGCGCTTTGTTCTATCGCTTTATTAGTGAAAATTTTGCCAGTTACATTGAGTGCGGTGATGAAAGTGTTAATTATGCCGGGCTTGCCGATGATGTCATCACCGCAGAAATCAAAGACGACGCCATTAAAACCAAAGGTTATTTCATCTATCCTAGTCAGCTGTTTGCAAGCATTGCCGGAAACGCCAACAATAACGCCAACCTGAACACCGATTTAGCCGCGATATTTTCCGCCATTGAAAGCTCGGCCAATGGCTATCCATCAGAAATGGCTATTAAGGGATTATTTGCCGACTTTGATACCACCAGCAACCGCTTGGGCAACACCGTTGCCGACAAAAACACCCGTCTGGCGGCCGTGCTAAAAGGCGTAGCCGGGCTTAGTTTTGGCAATTTCGAAGACAACCACATCGATCTGTTTGGCGATGCCTACGAGTTTTTGATTTCCAACTATGCCGCCAACGCTGGTAAATCCGGCGGCGAATTTTTCACCCCGCAAAGCGTGTCTCGGCTCATTGCGCAACTGGCCATGCATCAGCAAAAGACCGTCAATAAAATTTACGACCCAGCCGCAGGTTCGGGCTCGCTATTATTACAAGCCAAAAAGCACTTCGACGCCCATATCATCGAGGATGGATTTTTCGGTCAAGAAATAAATCACACCACCTATAACCTGGCGCGTATGAACATGTTTTTGCACAATATCAACTATGACAAATTCAACATCGCGCTCGGCAACACCTTGCTCGATCCACAGTTTGGCACAGACAAACCCTTTGATGCCATCGTGTCCAATCCACCCTATTCGATAAACTGGATAGGCTCAGACGACCCAACACTCATTAACGATGAACGCTTTGCGCCGGCAGGCGTACTAGCTCCCAAGTCCAAAGCTGATTTTGCCTTTGTACTGCACGCGCTTAGCTATCTGTCGAGCCGTGGTCGTGCAGCAATCGTCTGCTTCCCTGGTATTTTTTACCGCGGTGGCGCCGAACAAAAAATTCGTCAGCATCTAGTGGATAACAACTATGTCGAGACCGTAATCACACTCGCTCCAAACTTGTTTTTTGGCACATCAATCGCCGTCAACATCTTGGTACTCTCCAAGCATAAGCCTGATACCAGCACCCAGTTTATCGACGCCAGTAGCCTGTTCAAAAAAGAAACCAATAACAACACACTCACCGATGAACACATCCAGCGCATCATGCAAGCCTTTGCTACAAAAGCCGATGTCGAGCATTTTGCCAAGTGCGCACCATACAGCGCGATAGCCGCAAACGACTACAACTTGTCGGTGAGCTCGTATGTGGAAGCCAAAGACACCCGTGAAGTGATAGATATCAATAAGCTCAATGCCGAGCTCCAAACCACAGTCGCGCGAATCGACCAGCTACGCGCCGATATTGATGCGATAGTCGCGGAGATCACTTAAAATCCATCTTTCAAGATAGTGAGCTTCATGAAAGTTCAGTTATTCGAAATTTTCGAATAACTGCCTCCGACGGCAAAACCTATGACACAAGTAGGGGCAGACCTATGTGTCTGCCCTAATATCGTCAACGCAATATATACCGCGGCATGTATACGACGAAATAAGGCGCACTAGTTCGAATGAAACGGTAACAAATTGTTACCGTTTGAAAATGCAGACAATTAATAATTTGAAACCGATAATCACGAGGAACAAACTATGAATAGTAATGCGCAACCTGTTTCCTTAGTAAATCCCCCACATGGTTATGACAGTTGGTTGCTCGAGCTCAAAGAACGGATACACACAGCACAACAACGCGCCACATTGGCAGTCAATAGCGAGTTGGTTCTACTGTATTGGCAAATTGGGCGTGATATTCTGACGCGACAAGCCGAACAAGGCTGGGGCGCGAAGGTTATAGAACGACTCGCCCATGATTTACGTATTGCATTTCCTCAGATGAAAGGTTTTTCGCCACGTAATCTTAAATATATGCGTACTTTTGCAGCTATATGGTCTGATATCGAAATTGTGCAAGCAGTGCTTGCACAATTGCCGTGGTATCATCAATTGGCGCTTATGGATAAATTAGACAACAATGACAAGCGCATTTGGTATGCTAAAAAAGCCATAGAACACAGCTGGTCACGTAATATTTTGGTGATGCAAATCGAGTCGAACTTAATACAAAGACAAGGCAAAGCCGTTACCAATTTTGAGTTGCGATTGCCGCAACCTCAATCTGATTTAGCGATTGAAAGCCTCAAAGACCCCTATCGTTTTGATTTTTTGGGTCTGACTGATGAAGCCCAAGAGCGTGAAATAGAAGGTGCGCTAGTCAAACACGTCACTGAATTTTTACTGGAATTGGGCGCAGGATTTGCCTTTGTGGGGCGGCAAGTTCACATCGAAGTGGGTGGTGACGATTTTTTTATTGACCTGTTGTTCTATCACCTCAGGCTGCGGTGTTATATCGTTATCGAACTTAAAGCGGGCGACTTTAAGCCTGAGCACTTAGGACAACTCGGCTTTTACCTCACAGCAGTGGATAAACAGGTAAAATGCGAGCATGACACCGCCACCATCGGGCTATTGTTGTGTAAAAATAAAAACAAAGTGGTTGCCGAGTACGCACTAGGTGATAAAAGTCAACCTATGGGTATTGCCGAATTTAAACTATTGGAGTCTTTGCCCACCATCCTACAAACCCAACTGCCCAGCATTGAGGCTATCGAGCGAGAGTTAGAAGGAAAAACACATGATTAATCAAAGCTATTTGGAGAAGCTGCTCAATGGCGCGCCGGTGGAGTGGAAGACGCTGGGGGAAGTTTGCAGTGTTGGAGTTGGGCAAGCGCCTAATAGTAATGAATTAGGTGAGTATTCATTTGTAAATGCTGGCACGTCACCATCAGGCTATTTGTCTGAGTACAACACTGAATCTAATACCATTACAACACCATCCCGCGGACAGGGTGGCATTGGGTATGTTGGGTATCAAAACAATAAATTTTGGTGCGGTCCACTTTGTTATCGAATTAGAAGCACAAGTGATAATCTCTTAACTCGTTTTCTGTACCATATTATGTCAAAAAACACGATCAAAATAATTGAGCTTGCAAATATGACGGGTGTTCCTGCATTAAATAGAAAAGAATTGATTGGCTTTGTTATCCCGCTCCCTCCACTCGCCGTCCAAGCTGAAATTGTTCGTATGCTAGACAGCTTCACAGAGCTTACAGCAGAGCTTACAGCGGAGCTTACAGCGCGGAAAAAACAATACACCTACTATCGTGACCAGCTGCTGACCTTCGAACAAGGGCAAGTCGAGTGGAAGGCGTTGGGGGAAGTTGGCAACGTTCGAATGTGCAAGCGAATTTTAAAAGAACAAACTTTATCTGAGGGTGAAATTCCATTTTATAAAATAGGAACATTTGGCAAAATACCTGATGCTTATATTTCGCGAAAATTATTTGAAGAATTCAAAGCCAAATACAATTACCCAAAACTTGGCGAAATTTTGATTTCAGCGAGTGGTACAATTGGGAGAACTGTTATTTTTGATGGGAGAGATTCTTATTTTCAAGATAGCAATATAGTTTGGGTTGAAAATGATGAACGCCTTGTATTGAATAAATATTTGTTTTACTTTTACCAAATTGCAAAATGGGGAGTTGCTGAGGGCGGGACAATTCAACGTCTTTACAACGAAAATTTGCGCAAACTTCAAATCCCCATCCCCCCACTCGCCGAACAAACTCGCATCGTCGCCATCTTAGATAAATTCGAAGCATTGACAAACTCAATCAGCGAAGGCTTGCCGCGTGAAATCGAGTTGCGCAAGCAGCAATATGAGTATTATCGCGAATTATTGTTGACGTTTCCGTCGGATACAAAAAACTCTCAGCAATGCTGAGAGAATTGGAACTCTAGTTGCATGTTGGAGGAGAATAACCAAATGAGCGACTATAAAACCATTGCCGAATCGAATAACTTCATCGTGCTGGATAAATACACCAAGTGTTGGCAGGTCAATGAACCCTACCAGAGCGAAGGCGCTTTAGAGCGCGAGTTTATCGCTGACTTAGTAAGCCAAGGCTATGAATATCTTAGCGACTTAAACACGTCCGAGAAATTGCTGGCTAATATTCGCGTGCAGCTACAAACCCTCAATAATGTGCAGTTCTTCGAGGGGGAATGGTTGCGCTTTGTTGAGGAATATTTAGATAAGCCCAGCGATAATAGCATTGACAAAACGCGTAAAGTTCATGACGACTATATCCACGATTTTGTGTTTGATGATGGGCATATCCAGAATATCTACCTGTTGGACAAGAAAAACCTTGCCCGCAATAAAGTGCAGGTGATTAAACAGTTTGAACAAAAAGGCACGCAGGCCAATCGGTACGATGTCACCATTTTGGTCAATGGTTTGCCCTTAGTGCAAGTCGAGCTGAAAAAACGCGGTGTGGCCATTCGCGAAGCCTTCAACCAAGTACATCGCTATAGCAAAGAAAGTTTCAATAAAGGCAATTCACTGTTTAAATATTTACAGCTTTTCGTAATTTCAAACGGGACAGATAGCCGCTATTTTGCCAATACCACCAAACGCGATAAAAACAGTTTTGATTTCACCATGAATTGGGCAAGAGCAGATAATACGTTGATTAAAGACTTAAAAGATTTCACTGCAACCTTTTTTCAAAAAAATACTTTGTTGAATGTGCTGCTGCATTATTCGGTATTTGATGTTAGTGATACATTATTGGTAATGCGCCCATACCAAATTGCCGCGACCGAGCGCATTTTGTGGAAAATAAAGAGCGCTTATCAGGCAAAAAACTGGAGCGCCACAGAAAGTGGTGGCTTTATCTGGCATACCACAGGATCGGGCAAAACCTTAACCAGCTTCAAAGCAGCACGCTTGGCTACCGAACTCGATTTTATTGATAAGGTCTTTTTTGTGGTCGACCGCAAAGATCTCGACTTTCAAACCATGAAAGAGTATCAACGCTTTTCGCCGGATAGTGTCAATGGCTCAGACAGTACCGCCGGGCTAAAGCGTAATCTTGAAAAAGATGACAATAAAATCATTGTTACCACCATCCAAAAACTGAATAACTTAATGAAAAGTGAAGGCGACTTGCCCATCTACAACAAGCAAGTGGTATTTATTTTTGACGAGGCACATCGTTCGCAGTTTGGTGAAGCACAAGCAAATTTAAAGAAAAAGTTCAAGCAGTTCTACCAATTTGGTTTTACCGGTACGCCGATATTACCACTAAACGCCTTGGGTGCCGAGACCACTGCCAGCGTTTTTGGGCGTGAATTACATTCCTATGTGATTACCGATGCCATTCGCGATGAAAAAGTATTGAAGTTCAAAGTGGACTACAATGATGTGCGACCGCAATTTAAGGCGATTGAAACCGAACAAGACGAGAGCAAACTAACAGCGGCAGAAAACAAACAAGCGCTACTGCATCCTGAGCGCCTTCGAGAAATTTCGCAGTATATATTGAATAACTTCAAGCAAAAAACGCATCGACTGCAAGCCAATGGAAAAGGCTTTAATGCCATGTTTGCCGTGAGTAGCGTAGATGCCGCCAAGCTTTACTATGAATCACTAAAGCGCTTACAAAAAGACAGTATCAAGCCGCTTAACATTGCCACCATCTTCTCTTTTGCAGCCAATGAAGAACAGGAGGCTGTAGGAGATATTGTTGATGAAAGCTTTGAAATTACGGCAATGGATAGCAGCGCTAAAGAGTTTTTAAGCGCGGCAATTGCTGACTATAACGCGTTGTTCAAAACCAATTACGGCGTTGATAGCAATGGGTTTCAAAACTATTACCGAGACCTCGCCAAGCGGGTAAAAAACCAGGAAGTTGATTTGCTTATTGTCGTGGGTATGTTTTTAACAGGTTTTGATGCGCCAACTTTGAATACCTTGTTCGTGGATAAAAACCTGCGTTACCACGGCTTGATGCAAGCCTATTCACGTACTAACCGTATTTATGATGCTACCAAGACTTTTGGCAATATTGTCTCCTTCCGCGATTTAGAACAAGCCACAATTGACGCAATTACTTTGTTTGGTGACAAGAACACCAAAAACGTGGTGTTGGAAAAAAGTTACAAAGAATACATGGAAGGTTTTACCGATGTGGCAACGGGCGAAGCACGGCGTGGCTATTTGGCTGTGATAGCAGAATTACAACAACGATTCCCCTTGCCTTCCGAAATTGTTAAAGAAATAGATAAAAAGGACTTCGCGAAATTATTTGGTGAATATTTGCGGGTCGAGAATGTGCTGCAAAACTACGATGAATTTGCCGGGTTAAAAGCCTTACAAAGTTTAGATGTAACCGACCCTGCTGCCGTGGAGGAGTTTAAAGCTAAGCACTATCTAAGCTCGGACGACTTAAGTGTCATGCAAACGATTGCGATACCCGCCGAGCGTACTATTCAAGATTATCGTTCAACCTATAACGATATTCGCGACTGGCTTCGCCGTGAGCAATCCGCTAATGCAAAAGACTCCTCAACTATTGATTGGGATGATGTGGTTTTTGAGGTGGATTTGCTTAAATCGCAGGAGATTAATCTGGATTACATATTGGAATTGATTTTTGAAAACAATAAAAAGCTTAAAGATAAATCGGCATTGGTCGAAGAAGTACGCCGTTTAATCCGCGCCAGCATTGGCAACCGTGCCAAAGAAAATTTGCTGGTTGAGTTTATTAACCAAACCAACCTGGACGACATTCTCGACAAAGCCAGCATTATTGATGCGTTCTTCACCTTTGCACAAACCGAGCAACAACGGGAAGCAGAAGAATTAATTATCACTGAAACCCTGAATATTGGTGCCGCTAAGCGTTATATCACAGCGTCATTAAAACGAGAGTATGCAAGTGAAAATGGCACTGAGTTAAATGCAATTCTGCCCAAAATGAGTCCGCTCAATCCGCAATACTTAACAAAAAAACAACGTGTCTTCCAAAAAAACGCCGCTTTTGTTGAGAAGTTTAAAGGCGTGGGCGGGAAGGTATGATTCATTAAAATCAAGATTTTGGAGCATTATGCAAAATATAGAAATTTACACTGCTTTCGCCTTGCTGTTGGCATCGTTTGTTGTCGGGATGCTGGGGCGGCTGATCAAAATACCCTACACTATCGCTTTAGTTGTGGCGGGTTTGGGCATTGGGGCGTTGGGCTGGATTCCCCAAGCACATCTTAGCCCGGAGTTGCTGTTTGCGGTATTTTTGCCGCCGTTGTTATTCGAGGGCGGGATTAATATCAAGTTGCAGTACCTGCGGCATCAGTGGCAGTTGATATTGGTGTTGGCGCTGTTTGGCACAATCATCTCGATGTGCACAGTCGGTTGGTCGATGTCGGCGCTGTTTGGCGTGCCGCTGTTTGTGGCGCTGTTGTTTGGCGCGATTATTTCGCCGACTGACCCGATTTCGGTGTTGGCGATTTTTCGCAGTAGCGGTATGAACGAGCGGTTGACGATGGTGGTGGAAGCGGAAAGTTTGTTTAATGATGGCGTGGCGGTGGTGCTGTTTGTTGTGGTTCAGCAAATTATTGTTAGTAATAGCTTTTCCCTGATTGAGAGTTTGCTGCTGTTTGGCCGGAATGTTTGCGGCGGCATCGTAGTCGGGTTGGTTATCGGCGCACTCGTGTCGTATTTAATGATGAAAACCAAAGACCATTTGCTCTGTACTACACTTACGACTATAGCGGCTTATGGAACTTATATAGCTGCCGAGTCTGTCCACGTTTCCGGCGTTATTGCCGTGGTTGTTGCCAGCCTGGTTATCGGCAATTATGGAATCTCCAAACGGTTATCGGCGAGCGCCTATAACGCGGTAATGGCGTTTTGGGAATATGCGGCATTTGCGGTAAACTCGCTGGTGTTTTTGTTGATTGGTATCGAAGTGGTTAAAATTATTACCGCTGAATTTTGGCAACCGCTGTTATTTGGCGCGGTAGTGGTGCTTTTTGGCCGGGCGCTTTCGGTGTATTTTTTAGCGGCAATTTTTCGGCTGGTTGGCAAAAAAATTCCGGTCAATTGGCAGCACATGCTGGTGTGGAGCAGTTTGCGCGGGGCGCTGTCGATGGCGATGGTTATGGGCATCGCCCTTGATTTTCCTTATCGTGACACTTTACTTACCTACACATTTGCGGTAGTATTGTTTTCGTTGATTGTGCAAGGATTGACGGTAGCGCCGTTGATAAAACATTTGAAATTAGCCAAAGCTGATGCGCATTTGCAATAAAATAAGCTTTCGGACGAGGTGGTATGTTAAAAACTGAACGAAGTTACTGGATTACTATCGCTGCCAGTATTGTAGTTGGCGGATTTGTCGGAATCGCTATATCGTTATATCGCTATTTTGTCGAAAATATCGCTACGGTTATGGACACATTTTATCGCGCAGCCGCCCATTCGTGGTGGTTGCTGATAATTTTGTTTGCACTGTTGTCGGGAGCAGGGTTGCTGAGCTGTTGGCTTGTGCAACGCGAGCCATATATTTCCGGTAGCGGGGTGCCGCAAACCCAGATGGAAATCAACAATCCGGCCGAGCGAAATTGGCTGAAACTTATTGGCTACAAAATCTTTGGCGGGGTAATCTGCCTGGGCGTTGGTTTGTCCTTGGGGCGCGAGGGTCCGTCGGTGCAAATCGGCTCGTTAGTCGGTGCCAGTGTAAGAAAATTTTTCAAGACCGAAATTGATTTCAAACTACTTTTCGGTTGCGGCGCCGGAGCCGGGTTGGCGGCGGCTTTGAACGCACCACTAGCCGGTGCGATGTTTGCGATTGAAGAATTGTATAAGAAATTGTCACCATTGACTTTGGTGTGCGTATTGTTAGCGTCGATAACCTCGACGATGGTGACCGAAAAACTGTTTGGTATCGCACCGCTAATAAAAATTACTGAGTTTCCGGTTCCAAAACTAACGGAGTATGGAATTATTATTTTGATCGGCGTTCTGGCAGGGGTTTTGGGCGCTTTTTTTAGTAAAAGTTATTTTTGGCTGTATGACCGTTGCCAAAATATCGACCGGAAAATTAAATTTGTTGGGATCTTCATCATTACCGGGATTTTCGGTTTGACTATCCCGCAACTACTTGGTGTCCGCGAAGGCTGTTTTGCAACGGCGGCAATCGAAAATTCAGTATTGCTATGGGTTGTGGCATTGTTCTTGCTTAAGTGGCTGTTCACCATGGCAAGTATGCTGTCCAACGCTCCGGGTGGGATTTTTGTACCGTTGTTAGGGTTGGGAATGTTGCTTGGACTGATTGCGGCAAAAAGTTGTGCGGCAGTTGGTATTACCACTGATGCTAATATGATAATGGTTTTGGTCATGGGCGGCTACTTTACCGCGATTATTCGGGCGCCCCTGACTGCGGTTGCGTTAACTGCCGAACTTACCAATTCTTTTGTCTGTTTTTTACCGTTGGCAGTCGTCTGTGTGGCAGCGATGCTGACGGCGGATTTTCTGGGAACGCGACCAATTTATGAGGAACTGGTAGAACGAAATCTTGCCAAGGCGAATCACAAGTGAGCAGAAGATAAGAAGGTTGAAAAAGATGAGTGGACGAATTTGCGGAATGTTAGAGATTGCGCGCTGGGTACTAATCGTAGCCGCATTTCAACTGGCATATTTTTTTGGTCAGGACGCCGTGGCACGGTTTGTGATTCTGGCACCATTGGTAATAATACCGTTGTCCGGGTTGACCGGGATTGAGAGTGTGTTTTTTGGCGAAACGGCAAGCAAGGTTTCCGGTTATGGCGGTGGCAGCCGTCGCTATCAAATCCAAAGCGGACTAAACAATCTTGCCGTAGCTATCGCTACATTAATAGCCTGGTGGTGTGAGTGGGGAGTAAACGCTTACTTTGCCTTAATGACTGCCGTACTATTATTCTATGCAATGTCCAGCGCCAACCACGCTGTATCGGCGATCAGTGACGGCAACCGCCAATGGAAAAATATCGCCCGTCCGTTTATGACGGTAGTGCTAATCATCGCTGTGTTAGTCGTGATGATGCCAGCGCTGTAAAAGTAGAGCTAAACCAATGTAGTCCAGCTGATTATATGTTACAATAGCCTTACAATAAGGGAGTTGAGGATGAATTTATGATTATTATTTTAAAACCCAACGCTGAGAAAAAATCGGTTGCCGAATTAAAAAAACAGTTACATCGTCTTGGTGTCGAAGTAAAGCAAATTCATGGCGAGCATTGGAATTCTTTACATTTGATTGGTGATACCAGCCGCATTGATATTCAGACTTTGAGTGTTAATTCCAGCATTGAACGGGTAATGCGCATCCAATATCCGTATAAGTTGGCTAGTCGGGCGTTTCATCCGGAAGACACCATCGTTCAAGTTGGCGATTTTAAAGTCGGCGGCGGACATAAGGCGTTTATTGCCGGTCCATGTTCAGTAGAAAGTGTCGAGCAGATGGTGTTGACTGCGAACTTGGTAAAAAGTTTGGGCGCGACGATGTTTCGGGGTGGGGCTTACAAGCCGCGTACTTCGCCGTACAGTTTTCAGGGATTAGAGGAAGCAGGGCTGGCAATATTGGCGGCAGCGCGGGAGTCGAGTGGTTTGCCGTTTGTTACCGAAGTTATGTGCGTGGAAACCTTTGATATTGTTGAAAAATATTCAGACATGATTCAGATTGGCGCCCGCAATATGCAGAATTTCTCGTTATTAAAGCGCGCCGGCAAAAGCCGCAAGCCAATTTTGTTGAAACGCGGGTTGTGCGCAACACTAGAAGAACTGTTGATGTCGGCAGAATATATCATGGCCGGTGGAAATCATCAAGTTGTGCTGTGTGAGCGAGGTATTCGCACTTTTGATACTTATACTCGTAATACTCTGGATTTGAGCATCATTCCGGCGGTTCAGCAGCTCAGTCACTTGCCGATTATCGTTGATCCTAGTCACGCCTGTGGCAAATGGGAGATGGTAGCGCCACTGTCCAAAGCGGCGATAGCCGTTGGCGCTGACGGACTGATTATTGAAGTACATCACAATCCCAAAGAAGCGTTGTGCGATGGCGCCCAGTCACTCAAACCGGAAAAATTCGGCTTGTTGGTAAATTCGGTACGTAAAATTATGGAAGCGATATAGGTTGACGGTTAAAAGTTAATGGTGAAAAGTGAAAAGTAGAAGGAAGATGTGCAAAGTGAAAGTTTAAGCGGTTTGCAGATTGTTACTATTAACTTTTAGCTTTAACCATTAGCCATTAGCCAATAGTATTCATACGTAAGAAGTATTGAGTGGGGAGTAAGAAGTATTGAGTGGGGAGTTGGGATTTCAGAATATAATAATAATCGGAATTGGCTTAGTCGGCGGATCGTTGGCGTTGGCGTTGAAGAGTGCCGGTTTTTCAGGAACTATACGCGGCTTTGACCGCGACCGCAAAAATGTCGATGCTGCTTTCGCTAAAGGCGCCATCGATGTTGTTGCTATGAGTTTGCCGGAGGCGCTGATTGAAGAGGGATTGGTTGTTGTTGCAGCGCCGCTTGGCGCATACGCGGAGTTGTTTTCCGAAATTGCCATACTGACCAAAGGCAGACGGTTTATCGTCAGCGATGTCGGCAGCGTAAAGGGTTATGTTGCTGAACTGGCCAAAGAGTGTATGCCAAATGTTGCCTTTATCGGCGGTCATCCGATGGCCGGTTCGGAAAAAAACGGTTTTTGGGCAGCAACTCCGTATCTATTTGAGAATGCTTACTATTTTCTTACCCCTTCAGAAAACAGCGACTACCAACACCTTGAACAACTAAAGCAACTAATAACTACCATCGGTGCTTTACCGATAACTATTTCGCCAGACGAACACGATAGAATTGTCGCGCGGATCAGCCATTTGCCGCATATCGCGGCAGCGTTGGTCGCTAATACCCTGGCTACCGGGGATAGTATTAATTTTGCGGCATTTGCCGGTGGCGGATTTCGGGATACGACCCGGATTGCTGCCGGACAGCCGGAACTGTGGCGGGACATATTGTTGTTGAACCGTCAGGCAGTGTTGCCGGAACTGGCGCGGCTCGAACAGCAGCTTGGCGAGCTGCGGGCGCTAATTGCTGACGAAAACGACATCGCCTTGCAGGACTTTTTAGCAAAAGCTAAATTTGTGCGTGAGGGATTGCCTAAGCACGGGCGCGATTATTTGCCGAGTGCATTTAATATTTTTGTTTCGGTCAAAGACCAGCCGGGAATAATCGCTAAGCTTACGCAAATAATTGGCGAAAACAAATTGAATATTTGTGAAATCGAAATCTTACATGTGCGGGAAAACGTCGATGGAGCGATTCGAATCGCTTTTGTCAGCGATAATGAACAGAGCGCCGCTGGAAAACTGCTAAGCAATCAGGGCTTTAACGTAGCGCTAGATGGAGATGAACGCTATGCTGATAATTAATCCCGCAAAGACTATTCGTGGCGAAATAACTGTGCCGGGCGATAAATCAATCTCGCATCGGGCGGTAATGTTAGCGGCGATTAGTCAGGGCAAGAGTGAAATTTCCGGCTTTTTGCAAGGCGAAGATTGTTTAAGTACAATAGCTTGTTTTCGAAAATTGGGTATAGAAATTAACAATCGCAATGAATTGATTGAAGTTGAGGGGAAGGGTTTATACGGCTTAAACGAACCGTCCACCGCGCTCGATGCTGGAAACTCCGGAACGACGATGCGGCTGTTGAGTGGCATCCTTGCCGGACAGCCATTTACGAGTAGATTGATTGGCGATTCCTCTTTGCAACATCGTCCGATGAACCGAGTGGCTACGCCACTGCGATTGATGGGAGCCGAGGTGTCCGGAGTTGGTGAAAAATGTTGTGCACCGCTTACGATTTGCGGCGGGAATTTAATAGCTATAGACTGGCAGTCCACTGTCGCCAGCGCTCAGGTAAAGTCGGCGATTTTGCTTGCCGGATTATACGCTAATGGTCGCACTAGAGTTTCTGAACCAGTATTATCCCGCGATCACACCGAGCGGATGCTGCGGGCTTTTGGTGTTGATATTCTAAGCGCCGGAGTCCAAGCGACAATACTCGCCCCAAAACAACTGATTGCACAAAAAATAGTTGTCCCTGGTGATATTTCGTCAGCGGCATTTTTTTTAGTAGCCGCGGCGCTGTTGCCGAATTCTGAATTGATTATCCGGAATGTCGGTTTGAATCCAACACGTACCGGGATAATTGACGTTTTGAGAATTATGGGCGCAAATATTGAATTTGATAATATAACAGAGAACAATGCCGAAATATCCGGTGATATTATCGTGCGCACTGGCAAGTTGCAGGGCGTCGAAATCGGCATCGATATTATGCCGCGGTTGATAGATGAAATTCCGATCATCGCTGTCCTGGCAATGATTGCTGAAGGAAAAACCACGATAACCGGGGCGCAGGAATTGCGGGTCAAGGAATCAGACCGGATAACCGCGATCGTCACCGCGTTTCGCAAAATGGGCGCGGTGATTGAAGAATTGCCTGATGGCATGATAATTCAGGGCGGGCAGAAGTTGCACGGAGCGGCTATCGAAAGCTATCATGACCACCGGATTGCAATGGCAGCGGCAATCGCCGGATTGTTTGCTGACGGGCAGACCAGTATTGACAATGACGAGTGTATTGATATTTCCTTCCCGGGGTTTGCTGAGTTGTTAAGCAAAGTTGTAAAGAGTTAGGAGCTTAATTAATGATGGATACGGTCAGTATAACGGAATCTCAACCGCCTGAGGTTGTTGACTACATAAAGTATATTCGCTCGATGATTGGCAAGAAGCCGTTTATCGGTTGCACTGCCAGTGTAATTGTTCTAAAAGGCGACCAGACGTTAATGCAAAGACGCGCCGACACCGGCAATTGGTGTTATCCAGGCGGATTTATGGAAATGGGCGAGACTGTCGAGCAATGCGCGGCGCGGGAAATGTATGAAGAAGTCGGGCTACAGGCGACAGCGTTGAAGTTTTTCGGAATATTTTCCGGACCAGAGCACCGGGTGGTCTATCCGAACGGCGATGAAGTTTTTATTGTCGATCACGTCTATCTTTGCAAAGATTTCACCGGAACCGAAATGATGCTCGATGGTGAAGCGGTGGAGTTGAAATGGTTTTCAACAACCGCGCTGCCGACAAAAATCAGCCGCAACTGTCAGCGAGTGTTGGAAGCGGTTTTTGGAAGTAAATAGCGCTCAGCGCTGTAAATAGATAGTAGGCGATAATTTACAAAAATAAAACTTGGGAAAAGGAGCTTGTAATGAAACTAGGTTATCTTGGTCCGATCGGTTCATTTACTTATGAGGCGGCAGTTGTTTACAGCGAACGCTTTGGCAATGACGTAAAACTTGTAGCGATGTCCAGTTTTGCGGATATTATCGATGGGGTGGAAGCGGGCGTAGTTGACGGGGGAATGTTGCCGGTCGAAAATTCTACTTATGGCGCCGTTGCGACAGCGATGGATTTATTACTTGGTTTGCAAAAAACTACCGTCTGCGGTGAGTATGTCTTGAATATTGAGCACTGTTTACTAAGCAGTGGTAAGTCGGCGGACGAAATTCGCTATGTATATTCACATGAACAGGCATTGGAGCAGTGCCGCAACTTTTTCCGTCGTGAACATCCACGCATCGAACTTGTCAGCTGCACCAGCACCTCGCAAGCCTGCAAATTAGCACTGGCTGGCGGTGATTATCACGGTGCAGTGGCGAGTGTCAAAGCCGCAGATATGTATTCACTAAACGTGTTGGCAGAAAATATTCAAGATAATCCTTGCAATCAGACGCGATTTTTGTATATCGGAAAAGCCGCTAGCAAGTGTACTGGTAATGATAAAACTTCAATTGCTTTTGCATTTTCCGAGGATCATGCCGGTTGCTTGTACGGAGTATTCAAGATTTTTGCAGAAATGAATATTAATATGACCCGGGTTGAGTCGCGACCAGCAAAGCAAATAGTCGGTGAATACATTTTCTTTATTGATTTCGTCGGGCATCAAGACCAGCCGGAAATTAAGGCAGTGTTAGCGGCAATCCAAGCACAAACCGCCTGGGTAAAAGTATTTGGCTCATACGCGCAAGCGTGAAGCGCTTTGTGAAGGGTTAAAAGCGAATAGTTCAAAGTTGAAAGTGTAAGGACTGGCTACTATTAACCTTTAGCCTTTAACCGGCAACAGTTAAACTTCAGAAGTGTGGGAGACAAAAATAATGCTTAGATATTTGACGGGTGGGGAATCGCATGGACCGGCGCTGACCGGCATAATTGAAGGATTGCCAGCCGGATTGCCGATTGATATTGAGCAAATCAACCGGGATCTTGCCCTCCGTCAGTCCGGTTATGGTCGTGGCGGACGGATGGCAATCGAAACCGATCGCGTTAGAATTCTATCAGGAATGCGCGGCGGGATGACGTTGGGAAGTCCGCTTAGCTTCATGATTGAAAACAAGGATTATGCCAATTGGCACGAGCAAATGAATCCAGTGGCTGTGATTAACGATGGAAAGCGCGTTACCGCGCCACGCCCTGGACACGCTGATCTGACTGGGACGCAGAAATATCGTTTCACCGATGTGCGTAATGTTTTAGAGCGCGCCAGCGCCCGTGAGACAGCCACCCGGGTTGTTATTGGCAGTATTTGCCGTCAGTTATTGGAGCGGTTTGCTGTTCGAGTTGGTTTTCACGTTGTCAACATCGGCGGAATATCAACAAGCGCTGTCGACGCTGGTTGGGATATGGCAAAAGTGTTGCAGTCGCCACTATTTATGTCTGACCAGCAAGCAGAGTTGAAGGCGATAGAAGTGATTGATGGCGCTAAAGCCGCAGGTGAATCAGTCGGCGGCATTTTTGAAGTTGTGATAACCGGGACACCGGTCGGTTTGGGAAGTTATGTACATTGGGATCGAAAGCTTGATGCCAAATTGGCCTTTGCCTTACAAAGTATTCAGGCGATAAAGGGCGTGGAGTTTGGCAGAGGATTTGAGTGTGCCAGTTTACCAGGCTCGGCGGTTCACGATGAAATATTTTACTCCGAACCCCAGGGCTATTATCGTGCCACCAATAACGCCGGCGGCATTGAGGGCGGTATGAGTAACGGCGAGCCGATAATTGTTCGCTGTGCCATGAAACCCATTCCGACGTTGACCAAACCGCTACGCTCGGTGGATATTGCCCACCGTTGTGCAGTTACTGCCAATACTGAACGCAGCGATGTCTGCGCCGTTCCAGCGGCAGCAGTTGTCGGCGCAGCGGTCGCGGCAACGGTTGTCTGCGAAGAGTTTCTGCGGCTGTTTGGCGCTGACAGTATTGAGGAGATTGAGGAACGATGGAAACGATCACTGTCGAACTGAACCAGAACAGTTATAATATTTATGTCGGTCAACATTTAGCCAAGAATTTAGCAAGCGATTTGGTTGATGTTGACAAAATATTTGTGCTAACCGATGCCAAGATAAACAAATCCCAGCCGGGTTATTTTGAACAAGCGTTGCAGTCGATGGAGCATAAGATTCATATTATCGCTCCGGGTGAATCAATGAAATCATTCAACAGCGTTGCTGAAATCATTGAGGCCATGACGCTGTTTGCTATGACTAGAAAATCTTTGCTTATTGCTTTTGGTGGCGGTGTGATTGGCGATCTTGGCGGCTTTTGCGCGTCGATTTATATGCGCGGCATTCGCTATATTCAGGTGCCGACGACACTACTTGCCCAAATTGATAGTAGCGTCGGCGGCAAGACCGGGATAAATACTGAATTCGGGAAAAATATCGTAGGCAGTTTTTATCAACCGCAAGCGGTTTATATTGATATTAGTTTGTTGCGCAGTCTGCCGGCGCGTGAATATTGCTCCGGCCTCGGCGAGATAATTAAGTATGGGTTGATTGAAGCCTGGCTGCTGGATTATATCATTAATAATTACCACGAAATCTGCGAATGTGATTTGGCAACGATGACTTTTTTGATTAGCGCCTGTTGCCGGATTAAAGCTAAGATAGTAAGTGAAGATGAAACCGAGACTGGGTTGCGTAAAATTCTTAACATCGGGCATACCTTTGGCCATGCTTTGGAAGTTGCCACTGGTTATAAATGCTATTTGCATGGCGAGGCGGTGTTGCTGGGAATGTATTATGAAACGTTGCTGGCAAAAGCGTTGAGAGTAATTAGCGATGACTATGCCGAGGAAATATTTGCAATTATTAAGCGTACTAAAATTGATCCTAGTTTGACACACCTTGATTGCAAAATGTTGCCGAAACTGATGCTGGGTGACAAAAAGAACAGCGGCGGAATGATTAGTTTTATTTTACCGATAGCGCGGGATCGGTATCTGGAGCGGCAGTTTCCACTAATCGAAATTGGAGAGTTTTGCGCTAATCTATCGCAAGGTGGTGGTAAAAGTGGCTGATATTGAAAAATTGCGTTCGGAAATTAATAAATGTGACCAGGAAATTGTCGCCGCCATGCAGCGGAGGCTAGCGGCTGTCCGGGCAGTCGGTGAATATAAATGGCTCAACAAATTAGCCATTTACCAACCACAGCGCGAACAGGAAATAGTCGAGCGCATCGCCGGTATGGTTACAGATAGAGAAAATACTGGTCGAATAGTTGAATTGTTCCAATTTATTATGCAACAGAGCCGGAATATTCAGATGCGCCACTGCATTCCGAAAAACATCGTTTTAACCGGTTTCATGGCTTGTGGAAAAACCACAATTGGCAAAGAATTGGCACGACTTTCCGGGTATGCTTTTGTCGACACTGACGCGGAAATCGAGAACCTACATTGCCGAAGCGTGCAGTCAATATTCGCCGAACAAGGTGAATCGACATTTCGTGAATACGAACGCGCCGTAATAGGCGATTTGTCCGAGCGGAAATATTGTGTTATTGCTTGCGGCGGTGGCGCTATTTTGGATACCAACAATAGCCGCAATCTTCAACGAAATGGCATAATAGTTTGGTTGAAACTGAATATTGAGACAATATTAGAGCGGCTTAGAGAGTCGAGCGGGCGCCCTTTAGCTGAGGGAATCACGGCAGATGAAACTAGGAGTTTATATCACTTGCGGTCTGAACAATACGAAAAAACCGCCGACATCACAATCGATGCCGACGGCAAAAGTATAAGCGAAATATGTGTTGATGTTTTGGCACAATGCCTGCTTTTGTAACCGGTTAAATCTACTCGTCGGCGCAGACTTTGTGCACTTTTTTGAGAAACGGTATTACAAAAATATAGAGAATGGCGATAACCAGCATCGCGCCGGCACAATATAAGAATAGGTTGGTGTATTTCCCGGCGTATAATCCAACAGTTGCGGTAGCGCTACCGTCCATTCCTGACCAAGCAGTCAGCAATCCGGAAACATAACCACCAGCAGCCATCGAAAAGAACATTGCGCCCATCATGAAGCCGGTAATTTCTTTTGGCGATAGTTGAACAACTAACGACAAACTTATCGGACCGCTCAAGACATCAGATATTGTGAAAACAAAAAAACCTAAGATTACCGGCCAGATTGATGCCATTGCACCACCAAGTGAACCGTGGGCCGATAAACCAAAAATCAGAAAACTAAGCGCCATTGCCAACAGTGAAAACAAAAATTTCACCGGGGTGGATGGTTCTTTTTTGATTTTGCCAAGTTGAGTGTAGATCCACGCCAGTAACGGCGCTAAAACAATAATGAATGCGCTGTTAAACAGTAAACTTGCCGCTCCCGATGAAATGGACACGCCCAAAATTTGCATATCGACGACCCGGTCCATAAACAAAATAATCGAGTCGCTGACTTGTTGATATAGTGAAAAATAACCGATTTGGTAAACAACGTAGATTAATATCGCCATGATGCCCAATCGGTCGCGTCGGGATTTGAACTTGATCCAATAACCGATTATTGTAGCGACAACCACTACACCGCTCAAGAGCATAAAATAATTTGTAATTGAGGAAAACAAAAAGAAAAATACTACTACTGGAAGCGAAACAACCAACAGTAAACCGATCCAGAATTTGTTAGAGATTCCAAAGGATTTTTCTTGTAACGACGGCTTGGAGTTGACGCGGGCGATTTTTTTGAAAGTACGCATTCCGCGCCAAAAAATTAGTAATCCCAAGAGCATACCACCAGTAGAAAAGGCAAAACCGATACCAAAATTGCCGCTACGTTGAGCTATCTCGGCGATAGAGGCCGAGAGCGTTGCACCGATATTGATAAATAGATAAAAAATTGTGTAAGCGCGGTCAATACGCGGGTCACCATCCGGGAATAGTTCGCCGATTATTACCGATATCGAAGATTTTAACAGTCCGGTACCCATAATGATTACGGCTAAACCTAAGAAAAATCCATTAATTCCGCCGATACCGATTGCTAAAATTAAATTCCCTAAGAAAATACCCGTTCCGCCAATCAGAATAGCGTTGACTTGTCCCAGAAATTTGTCTGCCAGCCAACCGCCCATAACCGGGGACATCCAGGTAAAAGAAATATACGTGCCGACAATCAGTCCGGCGCGGTCGTCGGGTATTCCTAAACCTTTGGTTAAATAGAGAATGAGAACGGACATGATGCCATAATAGCTAAAACGTTCCCACATCTCGGTTCCGGAAAGATAATACATGCTCCGCGGCAATGAATTATTATCAGGAGATTTTACCATATACGCCTCCAAAAATATTGATATACAAATTATATTCGCATCGAGGGGTTTACACAAATAAAAAACAATAAACAATAAGTATGACTGCGTTAATACTCATTAAGCTGTTGAAAAATCCTTTCCAATGATGGATAATGTAAGAATAAATGATAGAATTAGCCAGTAAAGCTCAAAAAAATAAAAAAACTAAAAAACATTGGAGGAGCAATGGCAAAGTTAAAGGCATCCAATAGGGATAAAACTGAACGTCCGTCTGCGATAGCCCGCCAGTTTATTGAAACTATGCGACAATCAGCTAAAGAACAAGGGGTCGAATATGTCGATCTCATTTCAGGTGATGTTCACAAAGAGCTTAAGTGGAAGAGCCGGTTGCCGTTGGTTTGCGATGCTATGAAAAATTCTATGAAGCCGGGTGACGAGTTTATTCACACGACGCCGAGTGGTAAAAGTTCTACTATTACTATTCGCTATTATACTCAGGAACGTAGCGAACGCAAGGCGGCAGAAGCAACTGATAATTGGGCGGAGGATATTGCTATGACAGAAAATCAAGCAAGTTTTTCTGATGAATTTTCGCGCATGGCGGATACGAAAATATGTCGTAAGCGTAGCCGGATTAAACACGCGTTTATAGTGACTGCCTGCTGTGTTTTTTCGGCAATGCTGGGATTTGTTTTGGCGCGGCTGATTTTCGGGAGCCGAAAAGATTAATGGCAGAAAACAAAGTTGACGCTCAGTATTCGCGCCGATTTTTGCTGTTTTCGGCAAGTTTTATTATTTGCTTGCTTACTGCCAATATTGCGTCGGTAAAGATATTTGATTTTTTTGGCGTATTTATGGATGCCGGGACGATAGTATTTCCGCTCAGTTATATTTTTGGCGACGTGTTAACCGAGGTTTATGGTTTCCGCCGGAGCCGGATGGTAATTTGGCTGGGCTTTGCCGGTAATCTGTTTTTGGTGCTAACTCTGATGGTGGCGCAAATTCTGCCGCCAGCGCCGTTTTGGGACGGGCAGGAAGCTTATGCTCGAATTCTTGGCTTTATGCCAAGGATTTTTGTGGCGTCGTTGTGCGCCTATTTGGTTGGCGAATTTTTGAACTCGTTTGTGTTGTCAAAATTGAAAGTTGCGTGCCAGGGGCGTTATTTGTGGTTGAGAGTGGTGCTTTCAACAATCGTTGGGCAGCTATTTGATTCGATAATATTCGGATGTATTGCATTTGGCGGAACGATTCCACTAGTCGATTTGCAGGCCTATGTACTGGTGCAATGGGTCTTCAAATCGGGTTATGAAATAGTGATCTCGCCGCTCACTCTTCGTGTAATTGCTTGGTTGAAGAAAAAAGAGCAATTGGATACATATGATTATGGTGTGCGTTATAATCCATTCAAGATAGGAGATAATTAAGATGCAAAAGGAAATCGGTAAAAACGCGTTTGTATACCCAATGCCATTGGTTTTGGTCGGCACGAAAATGGACGACAAAGTAAATTTTATGGCGGTTGGCTGGGTAACCCGGGTGAATAATCAGCCACCGTTGTTTGCGATTGCAATCAACAAAGGACATCTGACCAATGAAATCATTCGCGAAACCGGAGAGTTTAGTATCAATGGCGTTAATGTTTTGCAAAAAGATATTGCCGACTATTGCGGGATGAATTCAGGTCGGAAAGTCGATAAAGGCGGGTTGTTTGAAACAGTTTACGGTGATTTGAAAAATGCGCCGCTAATTGCCAATGCGCCGTACAGTTTAACTTGCAAGTTGACCCAGACGATTGAGTTGCCTTCCAATACACTATTCATTGGCGAAGTAATTAATGCATTTTGCCAAGAAGACTGTATGACTGCCGGCAAGCCGGATTTGGCGAAAATCGATCAGCTGATTTTTACAATGCCTGATTTGAAATATTATTCTTGTGGTGCGGCAATCGGCAAAGCATGGAGTGACGGCGCAAAATGTAAGCGCTAATAAAAAAACAGCCGCCTCGGCATTTTGCGGAGAGCGGCTGTTTTATTAGAGCTATTTTGTTTTTTCTAAATCAGTCTGCGGCGCTTGACGGTATTTGAGATAAAAGCTGAGCGCTTTTGCAATTCGGTGACCGGCGATGGCGGCTGACACGAAAGCCATAATTGGCACCAACCAGCCGGATTTCATAAGTGGCGAATTGATTGCATTAAGATAACCATTTGCAACGCCGTTACCGACAACAAATAGTGTCGCGATTATTATTATCGGATCAGCGGGGATGGCAATAAGTTTTTTGATCTTATCAGCTTTAATGTCGATTTTACTGTGAACAAACATCGACAGCGCAAAAATGCCCACCATGCCAACAATATAACTGATAAGCGCGGTGTCGTGATATTTTCCACTGATTAGCGAGGGAATAGTTAAAATCAGGAACATTGCCGGTGAAAATGCCAGACGTTTGACACTGATTACCGCCGGACGCCATTTGTTGGCCAGTGAGTAGCCGATATATAGCACCAGCACATAAACGAATAAGGGGAAATAAACTAACGCGTTGCCGCCGATACCAAAAAGAGTATGTAGCGAAATATAATCGCCGTGCACTTTGTACACTGCAAGAAAAATTATCAGTGCGATGAAAATCGTTTTCGGATTCAAAAATTTCTTCATAAACATCCTTAATCTTATTTTTATTATTGTAGAGATGATATATAATTTGCTTGGCATTGTCAAGTGATTGAGCGGCAATTGAAGATTGCTTTGGAGGTAATATGATTTACAATCAATGGTACGCGGTATTAAGTAGCAATGAAATTGGCAAAAAACAGCCGATAACTGTTAAGCGCTTAGGCGTGAAATTGGTGTTCTGGCGTGATGTTGCCGGCGGCATTTGTTGTATTGAGGACAAGTGTTGTCATCGCGGAGCATCGTTAGGCAAAGGTTGGATTAAAGGCAATCATGTTGTCTGTCCGTTTCACGGCTTTCAATATGACAAAAGCGGCGCCGTGCGCCTGATTCCGGCAAATGGTAAAAACTCGGCACCGCCGGAGCGCTTTAAGGTGCAATCCTATATCGTAGTCGAAAAAGGCGGTTTTATTTGGTTATGGTGGGGCGACCAGGATAAGTGTGATTCCCAACCATTTTTCTTTGAGGACTTGAAAAACGGCTTTAGTTATTCGCAATTCATTGATCCGTGGGCGGTACATTATTCGCGGACGATCGAAAACCAACTGGATGTGCTCCATCTGCCGTTTGTGCATGGCACTACGATTGGACGCGGAAATCGCACTGTAGTAAATGGTCCGGTGGTAACCAGCTCAGCCAATTTACTTAAGTTTTATGTTAACAATGTTGCCGATGATGGGACAACTGTGCCTAAAACAGCTGAACAACTAACCGGCTACGAGAAATTCCCCCAATTACAATTTCATTTCCCAAACATCTGGCAGAATATTATCTCCAAGGACATTCGCGCAGTTGCAGCTTTTGTTCCGGTAGATGAAGAAAATACGCTGGTTTACATCCGCTACTATCAACGCACAATTAATTTGCCAGTCTTAGGACCGATATTTAGTTGGATTGGCAAAGTAGTTTCCATAGTTATTTTACGCCAAGACAAACGCGTAGTACAGACCCAATTACCCAAAAAAAGCAGTTTGAAGATGGATGAGAAATTAATTCCCGGCGATGCGCCGATAATTGAGTATCGTAAACGGCGGGAGCAGTTGATTAATGGTAATTGAGTAGTTATTACTATTTCAATATCGCCTTGACCTACAAAATGTAGTCGATGAAAAATCACCCGGTGAATTTTTGGTTCGCAGGGTGGTTTTTTATTCAATATCAAGTTTTATTTCAAATGCGCGTTGCCAAGGGTGACTAACGGTGATTTTCGAAATTTGCTTATTATGAAAGGAGTGACGAATAGCCTTAATCCAGCGCTGCAGTAACCGCGTGGCTGCTATTTTTGCGAAATCAGGCGGAAACAAAACGTGGAAGCCCATACCGGACTCAATTTGTTTAAGTTTTAGCTGTAGCTCGTTGTTGCAAGGAGCGTGTTTTGCTTGGTAGGCAATATCGTCCAATAACGATTGGCGCACCTGAGCTTGGTATAGCCAGTCCTCTATCAAACGGAGCTGTTTAAAGTGGATTATTGTATCAATATTGCCGGACTGGCGGGCAAACAATAATGCGCAAATTACCGTTCCCAGAGTATTGCAGTTGGTGTTCCAGCCGGCATAAGCTGATATTTTATCGAGCAGTAGGGCTTCGTCAAGCATTTCAATCAATTCAGTGTCACCGCCATTGGCAAAAGCGCAATCGGCGATCGCCAACGGATAGCCGCAATCAAGATACCGGCGGATGTTGTCGATAAACAGCCGCAAGTTCCGATAACTGGAATAAGAAACATCTTTTTTAGCCTGTTCATAAGCCTGTTGCATAAACTTTCCTGGTGCGTTTATCGCAAGTACGGCATCGGCCTCCCCGCTGTGGCTTACCACTTCACATCCTGCTGCTAGCAAGTGAGCACGCAAACTTTCACCAAGCGGACGATCCTCGAATAGTGGAACGATGTTCTCGGCGTTTCCAGCGGCATAGAACGGATAAATCGCGCAGCCAACTTGCGCCGCCCGCGCCAACAATGTACAGCCTAGTTCATCGGCACCTGGATAAATGTGGATTTTGCCCTGCAAACGTTTTTCTGCAATAGCGCTGACGATGTGACGCTGATCGATAGCGGTGTAGCCATACAGCGCGCTGTCGTCCTGAGGAATTACCATAAATTCAATTACGCCGCGCTGGACAAGTCCGATTATCGCGGTAAGCGCAACAATGTTTTTTTGGCGACGTTGAACATAATCATCTATGGATAGAGTAGGCAGAGATTGTTTTAAGTCATTCATTTCTTGGTGTTCGGCAGCTGACAGACCGTCGCGATCACTCTTGTCTAACAACCAACCGTAACGAAAAATATGGGCACCGTATTGTTCGTAGTAGGGCGGTTCTTCGTCATTGGAGCTGTATGAGGGTGTTCGCATGATCAAGCTACCAACATATATTCGGAGTTCCGGATTGATGAGTTTGAGTTGGTTTATGAAATCAACCGAATCGAGCAATTGGGATTCAACTTGAGCGTGTAGCCGCGATGGCACCAGTCCGCCATATAGCAGCATCTCGGCGGCAATTATTACAGCATCACAGTGCGCTGCTTTTTCCAGTAACCAAACTTTTAAGCCAGCCCGATCGGCGGGCGTTTTTTTTTGCCCCAAAAGTGAGCGCGGCGGCGCCAGCAGTTCGATCGAACTGCTCATTTGTGCAATTTGTTGCGGGTAGTCGTAATTACAGGGCCGTTCATCAAGAGGAAGATAGACGATTTTCATTTAATACACACCCGACATAAAAATTTCTTTAGAAAGAATGTTGACATGTGAATAGTTCGGTGCACCGTTTACCAAGTGACACATCACAGGAGCAAGCAGGGTGATAATTGGCAGAATAGACAGGTCCAAAAAGCCAATAGTAACTATTCATTATTTTCAAACTTACTGTTATAATGTTTCTAATAATTTTGCATAAATCGTACTAAAGGGGAATGGTAAAAATGATAAGAAACAAAGCTTTTCAAACCGCTTTGGCAGTGGTGGTTCTTGTTGTTATTAGCTTGGCTACAATGCCGCAATGTGATGCGAAAAGTTGGAGTTTTGCTTTGATTAGTGATACGCATGATTGTGAGAAAGTAAATACGCTGACCGGAGTGACGCCGGCGTTGCCGCCGATTCTAAGATTTATCGTAAGTCAAAAACCGGATTTTGTAATTGAAACTGGCGATTTAATTACTGGTGTACTTACCAAGTCAACGTCGCCGGTGTATGAAAAGTATTCCAAACAATATGCCAATTACATGGCAACTGTAGCAATATTGGCTGAAAATAATATTCCATTATATGTTATCCGTGGTAATCATGATTACGGAAAAGATAATCGCGACCCAAATTGTTATTATGCATATATGAATATTGTCGCAAATAAAATGCCGCTGACCGGGCCAGAGGCTGAGAAAGGTTTGACATATAGTTTTGTGCATAATGGAGCGAAATTTATATTGGCTGACCAGTTTGTTAACGGCAAGGATAGAATGCCGACGCTAAACATTGATTGGATAAAAACTGAAGTCAATAGCGGAAAAAATGAAAAGTATCTGTTTGTATTTGGGCACAGTCCGATGTATACGCCGGATGATATGGAGAGTAAGCATCACTGGAACATGTTTCAGCAGCAGAGTTTGAGAGATGAGTTATGGAAAACATTGGTTAACGCCGGTAACGTAGTGGCGTATATTTCAGGGCATAAACATTTATACTGTCGCGGGGTCGTGGAAGGTATACCGCAGCTGGTTATTGGCGATTTGGGAACGCTTGAATCATTCAATCCAAAAGATGCAGATAAAATAATTACCGATCTATCTCCTCAAGCATCGGTCGCGAGTGCTGATAATCATCCGGGCTGTATGATCATTACAATTAACGATAACAATACCATAACTGCGGCGGAATATTGGCTGTATGGTAACAACGTTCAGCTTCACGATGAGTTTAAGCTTAATTCTAATAATTAGCCGACTTGAATACTGCTTTCGTCACCAAATCAACGCGTGAATAACTTGGTACGCCGTTTACTACATGACACATCAGATAGCCGAATCCGGGATCGCCAATATCCCAATCAATGTTTGTGCAGCCGGCAACCCCGGCGATAAAAGCCGGAATCGTGAATATCTGTTTGGTGTCATAAGTGTGAATGTGGCCAAAGAACGCTCCGTCCGGCTGAGTTTCCTTAATAACATCGACCATTCCGGCGCTACCGGTACCCACGGAAATTCCCGATTTTCCCATTCCGGTGGCATGTGTGTGGCGAAAAAAGCACTCCGTTGACGTTCGGATAATTGTTCTTTGACCCAATGCAAGGTTGGGGTATCGATGACATAAGTCGCACTGTCGGCGGAAACGATTTTCAATCCCAACTCGGGTGAGTCCAAAACATAATTTGGCGGTCCGACATAGCGAATATAGTTTGCGTAGGCCGCTTTTCGTTTGGCTGGCGTCGAGACCTTGTCGGCGTAGGATTCCGGCGCGGGCATTTCCATGTTCAGGAGGTCATGGTTCCCAATCACCGAGAATACCGGTAGATTGGGAACTTGAGCGTAAATCTCAGTCAAGAGTTGAACAAATTCTTTTTTCTCGCCAAAAACGGTAAAGTCGCCGACAACCAAGACGAATAAGGCACCGTCAGCTTGGGCAGCCTTGAGGACGTATCTCCCTGCCCAAGTTATCGAAGCAAAAAATTATTATTTTTGGGTTTTCTTCCAGGCGTCAATTTGTCTTTGCATTTCGCTTAGCACTTTGTCTAAACCTGAAGCAGTAAATTTCTCGTTCATTTTGGCGAGGGTTGAATCGACGTCAACTTCGCCGACAAACAAATGCGGCACAAACTCATCCTTCACATTTTGGATAGCCGACATTTCATTTTTGACAGGATCAGGATTGAAGGAAAAACCAAAGATTGGTGATTTAGTGGCTACTGCGTTAGCTTTTTTTAATATATCCCAAAGATTATCCGGGTCGGTGGGTGTCAAACGACCAATAAACGGATTACCGACTAACGAAATATTATAATTTAAATGTTGCGGCAAGAAGTCGAGGCGATCTGTACCGACGGCTTTCCAGTGTATTCCTTCAATACCGTACGCACATAAATTAGAAAGATAAGGGTCGCTATTCAAAAGGTTCAAAAACATCATCGTTCGCTCCGGATGCTTGCTGGTTGCCGAAATAGCCAACATATTTCCAGTAGCGGAAAAAGTTGATTTAACACCACGGCTGTTAGCCGGGATAGAGATTGTGTCGAAGCCATAAGTTCTGGTCATTATGCCATCCAGGCCCGGTCCAAAAACATTGATTTCGCACATAGTCTTACCTTGCCGAAACAATTGTACGTTGCCGGAATTAATTTTGTCACGCGGAACAATACCAAGCTTATACATCTCGTGATAAATTTTCAACAATTGGATAACGCGCGGATCGTTAAATTGGTTATACACTTTGCAAGTTGGATCGTCGATTTTAACCGCAGCCGGAAAATCACGGTCAAATACATAATCGATTTCGTCAGCCGGTGCATAAGCTGAATTGCAGGCTAAGCCGTTAAGGTTTGGCGCCTGTTTTTTTACTTTTACCAATGCCGCGTAGAGATCTTCAAAAGTTTTTATGGCTGACAAATCGACGTTATATTTTTCCACTAAGACTTTGTTAAAAGTATAAGCTTGTTGGTAGGCGATACCGCCATTGATTGGAACAGCATAGATGTTTCCGTTAACTGTCACCGCCGGCCAGTATTCGGGATATTCATTTTTCTTGACATCCGGTCCGTACAGGTCGAGTAGTTCGTTTAAAGCCAGCAATTGTCCGGTATTTACCGCTTTGATAAACGGGTAGGCCCAGAAACTGGTAAACACCAGATCCATTGGTTCGCCAGCCGAGGCCATAGTCGTCAATTTTTGATTGTAATCAGCATCGGCAATCGGCATCAACTTGATAGTAGCGTTGATTTTGGGTTTCAAGTATTCATTGATTTTGGCTTCAACCAAGGGCAAATCTTTGATTTCGCCATAAGATAAAAAATAGTAGGTCAATTCGACCGGTTCCTTCATATCATCTTTCTTTACCGCCGAGTTGCCGCCGCAACCGGCAAACAGGCTGGCAATGAAAATAATGGTTGTCAGTAACGCAAATAGTTTTATGCGGCTCATACTATTCTCCTTATTGTCCTGCTTGTTGGTTACACACATTCAATAAATTTTCTTGACATACTCCTGATATTTGACAAAATTATCTACCGTAGCCGGACCGCCGGGCTGTAACCGTGCGGTGGGCGAATTCATCAGTCCGGGGAATTGGTAACAGAGAATTTTTTCAAAGGTGTTGAAACGGTGTAGCTCTAAAATCATATCCGCTACCGGACGCGGAAACAGCGACATATCCGGGTTAAACAAGAAACTTTCCATATCTAACCACAGATGCGCTCCGCTTTGATCGCAAATGTCTTGCAGCAATGCAATTGTGTCTTCCGGGCTGTCATCCTCGGCATCCATACGGTGAAAGGCAAAAGGACAGATTATGTCAAGTTCCTTGGCAAGGTCGCGCCAGGCAGCTTCACCACGGCGCACATAAAAACAGTTTGGTGCCAGCAGTACTGGTTTGACTGGGGAAAATTGGTTCTTAAACTGCTTGAAGGAGCGAAAGAACTCGATGATGTTATGCTTGGTATTGGCGCCATAATCCAAATCGCCGAATACTTCTTCGGAAATATACCAGCCATAAAATGATGAATGGTGCCCGTATCGTTGCCAAATTTCCTTAGCCACTTGCTTGTGCCACGCCAGCGAGCCGGGTGTGAAATCGAACCAGGCATACATTCCGATTCCCGGGAAAACATGCATGCCAAGTTCATCGGCGACTGTCATAATTGCTTCGACTGGGTCACTGCAAGCAATATCCATGCGACCGGGATATAGCGCTGAGGGATAAAAAGCGCGGCCGGAATAGCCACTATTTGGAATGTCGTGCTTGCCAAAATACTCTTCATTGCGAAACAGCTCTTGGAGGACAACTACATTCATATCCAGAGCATGCATGTCGCGGATTAACTGCTGCCAATCAGCAGTTGTAAACTGTTTAATAACCGGGTTCCATAACTTGCCTTCGGACTCACTCCAATGATACAGTCCACACCATGCGCCATCGAGTTTGCCGGTCGAACGAGAAAAACTTTCAACAATTTGTATCTTACGACGCTGCTCTTGAATAATCTGGTTGTCGCTAGCTAAGGCTTGAAGAATGATTGTATTATCGCCTCTCCATTCAGAGGTATTGATTCGCAAAGCAACGTTTGACCAATCAAGAAATTTTTCTCCGTTACCTTCAAAAAGAATTTGGTTACGGGTACCGTTCGTAATGCTAATAACAAATTTGGCAAACGATTTGGCACAACAAGCGGCACGGATTTCCAGAGGTGTTTGAGTGGTTATTGGTGATGGCGGAATTATTGTGCAATCGAAATTCATCACCACCGCCGCGGTCCGAACGCCAGGAAGGCGGCACCAACCATAACTGCCGGGACAACTTCGTTTTCAGGAGGCGGTGCCGGACTGATGTGCATTGCCGCGGCGCCGATTGCAAAAGCCGCTTCGGCGTTGTACCAGGGCCAGGGGTGATTTTGATCAATATAACGGTTGCGCACGTTCGCGAGAAAGATGTCGACACTAACTTGGTCACCGATCATTGCGGCGCTATAGCTGACCATCGCGCAGGCAAAATTATCGGTGGTGTCAATCGACGGCCAGCCGGGAAAACTTAGACAGAGTTGTCCGTAAAGGTTTTTTGCAACCGGACTGTTTGCCGGTATTACACCGTTCCAGATCGGGTACATTTGACTGACGGTATCCGGATAGAAAGTCAGCCAGCTCGAAGGCACTCCTGCTGTTTGATCGTAGTTTTGCGTATTGCTGTTCCATAGTCTTGTTTCGATTGCCTTCTGCACGGCATCCCGTTGGTTGTTGTAACCCCGGGCCTTTTTGTTGTCGTTAAACACTTCACTTTCGAGATAAGCAATTCCGGCTAAGCCTGAGAATACCTCGCAATTATCCATAAGATATTTTTTTTGGTTGTCGGGTTTGGCATAGGTCATGCCATCGGATTGCATCGTTGCCAACATCGCGCCGGCGATGCTTTCGATGGTGGCGCGGTTGGCGGCTAAATATTGGGTATCTCTGCTGACTTTTGCATAAACTTTCAACAGCGATAGAAAAGTCGCGGCATAAGAGTCGGTAGCGTCGTAGGTATTGGTCGAATATTCCGCGCCGGTTTTGGGGTCAGCGAGATAAGTATATATGGTGCCGTTTAATTTATTGTAATCATTGGTGTTTAAGTGTGTCAGATACCAGTTTATCCAATTTCGGGCAACAGCTACTGTACCAGGCGATGGATTGGTTAATAATCCGGTGACCGCCAAATTTGCGTTGTAGGGGTCGATTTTGTAGTATTCATTATTGTTCCAGGTTACGGTCCGGTTGCGGGTCATGACGATGGCGCCGGATGGTTGTTGCAGGCTGGCAATCCATTGTGATTCACGTTCGATGATAGCAGTATAATCCATGGCAGCCGATACCGGGGCAGATAAAAATAAAGTAACAAGTATAAGCATAGAAAACAAGATTGATTTTTTCACGGCACACCTCATAAAAATATTTCAGAATTATTAATTCGACATCGAAGCGCTAAAACCTGCTGAGCTGACTGCAAAATTTATACAATTGCGAAAATGTTGGCCGCTACAAAAGAGTGAGTAAAAAAAGTCGGTATCACATATTAGCGTGGTATAATTATCCACAGGCATCTACCGTCATGATAGCCAATTAAGAAAAATGTATAAAATATTCCGAGGTGAATTATGAACGTGACAGTTATTGGCGCCGGCAGTTGGGGGACGACTATTGCCGACCTCATTGCCCGGAATGGCTTTTCCGTAAAACTCTGGGTGCGGCGGGCTGAGCAGTTGGCAGCACTTCAACAATCCGGCGTAAATGAGCGCTATTTGCCGGGCAAAGCGCTTTGCCCGGCCATTGAATACACTATGGATATTGGCGCTGCTGTTTCAGCCGCTGACGTAGTTTTTTTGGTCGTACCCTCACATACTTTACGCGGGGTTTTGCGAGAAATCAAAGAATTTGTTCAGCCAGCTACAAATATTGTTTCGGCAATCAAGGGAATTGAGGTGGATACGCTACAACGAATGTCTGAAGTAATTGCCGCAGTTTTGCCGGACAATCCGCTGGCAATTCTTTCCGGTCCAAATATCGCCAAAGAAATCGCTGCGGGGTTGCCGGCGGCCGCGGTAGTCGCGGCAAAAGTCCTGTCTGTCAGTGAACAGGTGCAGCAATTGCTGGTAGCGGATAATTTTCGAGTATATACCTCGACCGATATTGTCGGCGTCGAATTGGGCGGCGCGTTAAAAAATGTTATGGCAATCGGTGCGGGAATTGTCAGCCAGCTAGCGCTCGGAGATAACCTGCGGGCGACTTTTATCACCCGTGGTTTGGCAGAAATGATTCGGATGGGCGCGGCATTAGGCGCGGACAAACAAACTTTTTCCGGATTGTCCGGGTTGGGGGATTTGATAGTCACCTGCACCAGCATCAACAGTCGAAATTTTAGTGCCGGACGAATGCTGGCGCAGGGATTTAGCGTCGATGAGATTAACGAAAAACTGCAAATGATTGCCGAAGGGATTAAAACGACGCTCGCGGCAAAACGGTTGGCGGAGCGCTATAACGTGGAAATGCCAATTGTAATTGCCGCACATCAAGTAATTTACGAGCAGGTCGAGCCGATTGCGGCGCTGCAACAATTAATGGCACGGGGTATGAAAGCCGAAACCGAATAACCGATAACGGATATCGAAACAAAAAAGCACTGTGATAGCCACGCGTATCACAGTGCTTTTTGAATAAATTACAAGTTATACTTTGGATTTTGACCATATTGATTATCGGACGGATAGCTGTCTTGCACTAAAAAATAGAGCATGATTAGCGCTCCAACCAAAGGGATACAGTGGATAAATATCCACCACCCGCTGCGGCCGGTGTCGTGCAATCGTCGAAAGGTTACGCCTAGATTTGGCAACAGCGTTGCCAGCCAATAGACTACTAGCACCGTCGAACTCACAGCCGAACCGCTGGCTTGATCCAAAATCGACAACACCAAAACAATTAATGCATTAACCAACTGGAAATACCAATACTCAGCACGAGTGGCGCGGCCGGTAAACGTGGCATACTTTTTATAGGCTAAACGATAATAATTCATAACTGCTCCTTTTGATTCCGTTTTACTGATAACACAATTGCCGGAATCCAGAATATAAACATAATTATATTGTTTAGTAGCGATAATAGCAAGGCGCGAAAACTTCCGGCGGTGCCAAGATAAGCCATAAATATGTGAGGGGTTGTCCAGGGAACATTCAGGAACGGCGCAGGCGCAAAGTTGTAAAGTACGGCAAAATAATCTAGCACAAATAAGAACAGGCTGCCAAACAACCAGGGTAAAACACAGTAAGGATTCATGACTAACGGCAGTCCGAACATTATCGGTTCGGCGACGTTGAATAATGCGCTTGGCCAAGAAACTTTTGCCAATGTCCGCAGTCGCGATTTGCCGAAAATGTACATCGCCAAGATTGCCGGCAAAAAGCTGACACGCGGATAATAGTTGATAAATTCATTGCTGCAGATGTGCAAAATCTGACTGCCGCTGGAAACCGACGCGATGTTGTCGATGCTCATTTTCGCCCACAGTGGACTCATCAATGCACCGATAAGTGTTGAGCCATGAATGCCGAATTGCCAGAGAAAGCGGTCGAGCAGAAAAATTGTTCCTGCCAACCACGGTGTTGCAAACAAGTCAACGACCGGTTGCAATATCGAAAAAGTAAAATCCATGAAATTAGCAAATACGAGATATTTGACAAACCACCAGAATGCCAGCACTGCCAAACCACTCAGCGGATTGAAAAAGGTTTGTAAAACTTTGGCGGGTAGATTAGTTGGCGCTTTGAATTCGCCAAAAGCTTTTTGAACAAATCGATATAATTCAACGCTAATAATTCCAATGATTAACGCGCTGAAAAAACCATTTGCACTAAGCGTCATCAGGTCAATTTCGAGTAGCGAGCCTTGCAACTGCCACGGCAATGTCATTATGAATGCCAGCGTTGAGAATATTGCCGTTGCCATTGGCGCTAATTTGCGGTTCTGTTCACAATAATGTTTGGCAAGGTTGAAACTGGCGCCGAAGGCGCCGCTGATGCTGGATAAGCCAATCAATAGCTGCGCTCCGAGTAGCAGTTGAGCTTTCAGCGGTGCGATAAGTTGTTGCCAAGTATTTATCGGGAACAACGCCGCAAAACTAAAGACTGACGCGGCGAAGAAGCCATAGAGCATCATTCCGCTCCCGGCTTGCACGGCTTTCATGTACCGGTTGTCAGAAGCTGCCAACATTTGCTTGGCAAATAACTGTTCCAGTGCGAGCGCAAATTCATTAGTGAATATTTTCTTTAACATGAATTGACCTTCTTTACATTTGGCTATTTTATAGGGTATTCGCTCAATATTTGTAAACTCCTGCAATGGTTGAAAATAATATTTGTCAGGGGAATATTTCGTTGACCGGCGCCGGTTTCAGCTATAGAATGATAGTTATAAACTACTAGGAGGGGCTGATGAAAATAGTTGTTGAAAAAGGGGTGGCAGAATTCACCTTAAAAGCGGTCATCACCGGTATCGTGCTCGGAGTGATATTCGGTAGCGCCAACGCCTATCTCGGACTGCGGGTCGGTATGACCGTGTCTGCTTCAATACCGGCCGCGGTAATGACGGTGGCGCTGTTTAAATTGATGAAAGCCGAAAATCCGTTACTGGAGGCCAATATTTCCCAGACGATTGCCTCGGCATCGACGGCACTCGCGACCGGAACGATTTTCACCATTCCGGCGCTGTTTATGTGGGGTGTGGTACCGCCGTATTGGCAAGTTGTGGCGCTGTGCTTTCTCGGTGGGGTGCTTGGAATATCGGCAATGATTCCGCTTCGGCGGCTGTTGATTGTAGATTCGGCCGCTGAATTACCCTATCCTGAGGGTACGGCCTGCGCCGAAGTGCTGCGGGCGACGGCTTCGGGAATGAGCGGCGGAAAGTGGATTTTCTATGGATTGGGCTTGGGCGCGTTTATTAAAATACTATTGTCGGTAGTCTTTCTTTCACCGGCGGTTATTTCGCTGGATTTGAGTTTTTTGCCGCGCGCGCAATTGGCATTAGAGATTGCCCCGGCGTTAATCGCAGTCGGGTACATCCTCGGTTATCGGTACTCGGGAATTTTGCTGGCCGGTTCATTGCTGTCGGCAGTCGTTATTATTCCGATGATTTATTATTTTGGCATGAATCTTACTGTGCCGTTATTGCCGTCTACAAAGGATTTAATCAGCGCGATGACCGCTGATGATATCTGGAGCAAATATATTCGCTATATTGGTGCCGGGGCGGTGGCTTTTGCCGGTATCGTAACGGTAATTGTCAGTATTCCGACAATGTATCGGGCGTTTATGGCCGTCAGTCGCGGTATCGGCAAGCACATCGGCGAACGGAATTCCGCGCCGGTGGTTGTTGAGCGCACTGATCGTGACGTGCCGCCGACATTTATTATTGCCGGAATATTATTTGTAGTCTGCGTAGCAGCGCTGGTGCCGGGAATTTTCTCCGGTGATTTGCACTTTGGCGCGCGCCTGGTTTGCGCCGGCGGCGTGGCGATTTTCGGATTTTTGTTTGTCACCGTGGCCGCGCGAATCGTTGGTTTGGTCGGTGTTTCTTCGCAGCCAACATCCGGCATTGCGATTGCGACAATCATGGGAACTTCGGGATTATTCTTGCTGTTTGGCTGGACGGATGCTTCGGCGAAAATTGCGGTACTAACGACCGGAACCATCGTAGCAATTGCCGCATCTAAAGCCGGGGATATTTCTCAGGATTTGAAAACCGGATTTCTGGTCGGCGCCACCCCGGCCAAGCAGCAGTTTGGTCAATTGATTGGTGCAGCATTTGCCTGCTGGTCGGTTGCCGCGACAGTAATGTTGCTCGGCAGCACTTACGCCTTTGGCACCAAGGAACTACCTGCGCCACAAGCGACGTTGATGAAAACTATCGTTGAGGGAGTACTTGCGGGTACGATGCCTTGGGACTTGATTTTTATGGGTAGCGGAATTTCAGCGATGATCATGCTCTGCGGAATTTCCGGGTTGGCATTTGCGGTGGGCGTATATTTGCCGATTAGTTTGAATATGTCGATTTTTCTCGGCGGTTGTTTGCGGGCGCTTATCGATCGCGGACGAAAAAACAATCCGAAATCGGCGCTTAGTGACGATGCTGATCCGGGGGTGCTTGCTGCATCCGGGTTGGTCGCCGGTGAGGGGCTGGCTGGTGTACTTATTGCCGGACTGGTGGCACTCGGACTGGTACCGAAATCGATGGATCCACGCTTGAGCGGCTTGGTTGGTGATTGCGCGTCACTGCTAATCGCGGCAGTAACCTGTTGGTTTATTTATCGGGCAACGCGAAAAAAGGTTAATAATGAGTAAATTGCGAATCGAAGATATGGATACTAATTTTGCCGCGTCAAAAATCGTTGAAGACGGAGTGCTGTGGCGCGATGCCCGTGCTAGTGAATTTAGGATAAAAGGGCTACACTGGCTGACGGAGAATATTGGCGCGCTGTACCGGCTGCCAATCCGGGCGGAGAACATCGTCCGACCGCCGGTCTGGGAATTAGCCAAAGCGCCGGCCAGCGCTTATGTGGAATTTTCCACTGACAGCACGAAAATTGCCGTCAAGGCAGTAACAATAGATGGTTATGATTTGCCGAACATGACACCCTGCGGTTGCCGGGGATTGGCGTTATATCACCGTGGCGCGTTTGGCCGTTGGCATCCTTGCGGTACGGCAATGCCGCAGTTTGGCTGCCCCGAATACCAATCGACGCTGGTTGAGGAATTGGTCAAAGAGCGCCGTGATTACCGGTTGTATTTACCGCTCTACAAAGAACTGACTAGTTTGCTTATCGGAATTGATGAAGATGCACTGGTGTTTGCACCCCAGGACAAGCAGACCAAGCCGATTGTTTTTTACGGTACATCAATTACTCAAGGCGGTTGCGCCAGCACCGCCGGTACGGATTATGTTTCAATAATTGGCAGGGAGTTGAATAGTGACGTTATCAATCTCGGGTTTTCCGGCAACGGCATGGGTGAACCGGAAGTTGCGCAACTAACAGCCGAAATCGACGCGGCATTGTTTGTGCTTGATTATAATGCCAATGTTAATGTCGAGCAATTACACCAAACGTTGCCAATATTTACGGATATTTTACGGGAAAAGTATCCGGCTACGCCAATTGTTTATGTCACACCGACGTTTCACGGTAAAATCACCCTTCAGGAAACAGTGGCGCGGTATTATGAAGACAAAAGGGATATTATGGTGGCAGAATATATCCGCCGCCGAAACTTGCATGACCAGAACATCCATTTGGTCGACGGCTATGCCCTCTGTGATTATGGTAGCGATTCAGCGTTGGTCGACTGTGTGCATCCAACCGATTACGGTTTCAGAATTTTCGCAAACAGGTTAATGCCGTATCTGGAGATGATACTTGATAGAGCGGCCAGACAGGATAGAATAAGATGAATTTCGTCGCAATCGACTTTGAAACAGCAAACAATTATATGAACAGTGCTTGCAGTGTGGCAGTGGTGCGTGTCGAAGCCGGTCAGGTTACGGCATCGGCGCATCAGCTTATTCGACCGTACATTATGAAATTCAGTCCTCGAGCTATTGCGATTCATGGCATTAAGCCGCAGGATGTGCGAAATATGCCGACATTTGCTGAATATTGGGCGGAGTTGCGCCCGTGGTTGGATGGGCAGACGGTAATTGCGCATTATGCCACTTTTGATATGAGTGTGTTGAAAGCGCTGATGACTACTTACAATCTTGATAAGGCCGATTTTGAATATTTCTGTTCATGTACGATGGCTCGCAAAGTCTGGCCAAATCTTGTTAACCACAAATTATCCACTGTAGCCCGCCATATAGAATTTGACTTTCAGCATCATGACGCGCTCGAAGATGCCCGAGCCTGCGCGATGGTTGTTTTGCAGGCATTGCAACAGAAAAACGCGGTCAGTCTGCACCAGCTGGCACAAAAACTCTTATTAAAAGGAAAACAATTCTAGGCTATTTTATGAGGTTGTTTATGAACTCGAATAATCCGTTTATGAATGATAATTATTTAGATATCAGCGCCTCGCTAAACAAAATGTCGATGGTGGAGATCCCTGGGTTTCCGTATTCGCGGCAGCTCGCCGGACATACCGCCCAAGCGGTTTTGTCTAGTGCTGCGATCGCGGGGCTGGTACGCGAGGCTTTTAGTTTATCCGCAGATACGGCACGCGGCGCGGCAATTGGTTATTTGCACCGCCAACTTGCTGCGGAGCAGCCCGAAGTCCGCGAAAAGGCTGAACTGATTTGCGAAGAAATTGCGCTGAACATTGGTTGTTTATTGTTAATTTTGACTAAACAGAATGTCAACAAGAACGCGGCGCGGTTGGATTGGGACACAGCGCAATGGGCGTGGTGGCAGTCGATTGAACGAATCGTTATCGGCGGCGGCGTGCTGGCAGCTGCGGTCGGCGAAACGGTTTTTGGCTATATCCGCCGACATTTTTTGGATACCGGGCTAATGGAAATCGCGGTGGAATTATCCAACTGCGCCGAATATATGCCGTTAGTCGGCGCTGGGAATCGACTTATCAGTATGGGGTTGCCGGGTTGCATTCTCGATTTTGGCCACACATCTTGTAAGCGGGCTATTTTCGCGCAGAATGAGCAGTTAGAAACTTTGAGTAAATGTGAGTTGGGCAATGAAGTTGCCTATGATGCTGCCAGCAACAACCGTGAAGTTGCAGCAGTATTGAATGACCGGATAATCGAAATCGCCTGTGCGACGGTGGTTGCTGCCGCTGAGCGGTTAGCTGGTGTGAACAAAATCGGCTTGGTTATCTCGATTGCCAATTACTATGATGGCCGCCATTTTGCCACGCGCGGCGGTTATGCCAAGTTGAATTTTATCAGCGCTGACTATCGAACGTATTTGACCAAAGAAATTAAGAATCGCTGCAACATTGCTGTAGAGATAAGTTTCGTTCACGACTGCACCGCGGCAGCATTGTCGGTAATCAGCGGTTTAGACAAAAAAACCGCAGTCGTTGTGCTAGGCACCGGTCTTGGCGCCGGATTTTGCTCATATGAACCGGATTGAAGAATGCAAAAATTGGATTGATTGCTGATAATGGAATGACGTGATAGAATGTTAATAAATAAGGAGGGCGCAGATTATGAGTACAAAAGCGGTAAAGCAGGATATTGCTCAGTTGTTAGCCACGGAATCGTTTGTTTGCGATATGGACGGTGTTATTTATCATGGCAATATGCTGTTGCCGGGGGTAGTGGAGTTTGTTGCCTGGCTCAAAAAAGAAAAAAAGAAGTTTATGTTTTTGACGAACAACCCTAATAAAACCCCCCGGGAACTGAGCGAAAAATTAAAGCGGTTGGGTTTGGATATTGACGAAGACAATTTCTATACCAGCGCTCTGGCAACGGCCTCGTTTCTGGCGCAACAATGCCCGGGCGGCAGCGCTTATGTAATCGGCGAAGCCGGAATTACCAACGCCTTATATAATGAAGGATTTTCGATAAACGATACAACCCCGGATTATGTAGTAGTGAGCGATTCTAGCAACTATAACTATGAGAAACTGGAAAAAGCGGTAAATCTGGTAATGCGCGGCGCAAAGCTGATTGGCACCAATCCGGATTTGACCGGACCGATTGAAAACGGTATCATGCCGTCCACCGGCGCGTTAATCGCGCCAATCGAACTTGCCACTAATCGCAAAGCCTATTTTGTCGGCAAGCCCAATCCGCTGATGATGCGTAACGCCCTGAAAAAACTGGGTGCCAGCAAAGATGACGCGGTGATTATCGGCGATAGAATGGACACCGACGTGCTTGCCGGAATTGAAGCGGAAATAACCACGGTGCTGGTGTTGAGCGGCGTTACCAAGGTTGAGGATTTAGATAATTTTGCCTACCGTCCGCATTATGTGCTGAACGGGGTCATGGATTTAGTTGAGGTGAAAGCATGAACAGATTAACTATTGCTAAAATTGAAACGTTGCTGGGTAATGAGCGAGCCAGCTTGCTGGAATTTAACAGTCCAAAAGTTTCCAAAGACATGTTGCATTTGCCGAATCCGGATTTTGTTGATCAGTCGTTCTCGGCTTCGGACCGCAACAATCGCACGTTGGGAAATTTAACCTGGTTATATAACAGCGGTAATTTGGCGAAAACCGGTTATTTGTCGATTTTCCCTGTCGATCAGGGAATTGAACATTCCGGCGGGGCATCGTTTGCCAAAAACCCAATGTATTTTGACCCGGAAAACATTGTCAAACTGGCAATTGCTGCCGGGTGTAACGGTGTAGCGTCAACGCTCGGCGTTCTTGGCATGGTTGCCCGTAAATATGCCCACAAGATTCCTTTCGTTGTCAAAATCAATCACAACGAACTATTAACTTTCCCGAACCCCGCTGACCAGATTATGTTCGCTTCGGTTGATCAGGCTTACAACATGGGCGCGGCCGGTGTCGGCGCGACGATATATTTCGGTTCACAGCAGGCTGACCGACAGATCGTCGAGGTGAGTAAGGCATTTGAACAGGCGCACGCCAAAGGGATGTTTACAATTTTGTGGTGCTATCTGCGCAATGCCGAGTTTAAGAAAGATAAAGATTATCACGAGGCCGCGGATTTGACCGGCCAAGCCAATCACCTCGGAGTAACTATCGAAGCCGATATTATTAAACAGAAACTGCCAACTTGTAATGGCGGTTACAAAGCGCTGAACATGGGCAACAGCCATTATGGAAAATTTGATGAGCGCATTTACACCGATCTGGCATCGGATAATCCGATCGATTTGACCCGCTATCAGGTGATTAATAACTACATGGGCAAAATCGGTCTGATAAATTCCGGCGGCGCATCGGGCGCTAATGATGTCGCTGATGCTGTGCGGACTGCCGTTATCAACAAACGCGCCGGCGGCGCCGGATTGATTGTCGGGCGCAAAGCCTTTCAAAAGCCGTTTGCCGATGGTGTCAATTTGATTAATGCAATTCAGTCGGTATATCTCGACGACAAGATTACAATCGCGTAACATCGTGTAGGGGCAGACCTCTGTGTCTGCCCGCTGTTTGACGGGGAAATAATGAAAAGAATTGTTTTGATTAGACACGGTGAAAGCCAGTGGAACAAAGAGAATCGGTTTACCGGCTGGACCGATGTACGGCTGTCAGCTGCGGGCGAGGCCGAGGCGCTATGCGCCGGAAAACTGTTGGGCGAACAGGGATTCTTGTTTGATTGCGCGTTCACTTCGCGGTTGCAGCGGGCGATAAAAACGCTGGAAATTGTTTTGGAAAAACTAGACCAGTCTTGGATTGACGTGGAAAAATCCTGGTTGCTAAACGAACGGCATTACGGAGCGTTGCAGGGACTAAACAAAGCCGATACAGCAGCCAAATATGGCGCTGATCAAGTGCAAATCTGGCGGCGCAGCTATGATGTTCGTCCGCCGGAGTTGGCAGACAGTGACCCGCGGTCGGCGAAATATGACCGCCGCTACGCTACGGTAGCCGCTGAACTGTTGCCGCGCAGTGAATCGTTGCGTGACACAGTAGCACGGGTCGTACCCTATTGGCAAAACAGGATAGCGCCGCAACTGCAGGCCGGGCGACAAATAATTATCGCAGCGCATGGCAACAGTTTGCGGGCGTTGGTGAAGTACTTGGATAATATCAGCTCTGACGCAGTAGTTGAACTAAATATTCCGACCGGCGTACCGTTGGTATACGAATTTTCCGAGCAGTTGGAGCCGCTTGGACATTATTATCTGAAAATATAAACTGGAGAAACTATGAAACACGTTATCAGCTGCGAACAATTTTCGCGTAGCGCTTTGGAGCAATTGTTTGTACATACCGATGAAATCCGGAATAATCCGGAAAAGTACGCGGACAGCTTGAAGAACAAAATAGTCGCTACTATTTTTTACGAGCCCAGCACCCGGACAAGGCTGTCGTTTGAGGCGGCAATTATGCGTTTGGGTGGTAAAAATATCAGCGTTGAGAATGCAAAGGAAGCTTCGTCAGCAATAAAAGGCGAGAGCATTGAAGATACAGTGCGGGTTGTGCAGGGTTACTGTGATGCAATTGTTATGCGCCATTACGACAAGAACTCGGCAGTTGACGCGGCAAACGTTGCCACGGTGCCGATTTTCAACGCCGGCGCCGGTAGCGGCGAACATCCAACGCAGGGATTGTTGGATATGTACACAATATTCCGGCATAAGGGCGCGGTTGACGGGATTTCAGTGGCAGTCGTTGGCGACTTGTTGTATGGACGGACAGTGCATTCGTTGGTGAAATTGCTGGCGTTGTATGAGGATGTCAAAATATATGGCTTGAGTTGCGATGCGCTAAAGTTGCCGCAAGAATATATTGATTATATTGAATCGCGAGGCTGCAAATATTTTCCCTGCCAGTCATTTGCGGATATTCCGGCTGATGTCGATGCGATATATCAAACGCGCACGCAACTTGAACGGTTTGAAGATATCGATATTGAAGTTTGTGAATTCGTAATCGATAGCAACGTAATGAACCGGTTTTCTAACGCTACAATATTACTCCATCCGCTGCCGCGTAACGCTGAAATTGCCGCTGAAGTCGACAATGACCCGCGGGCATTATATTTCCAGCAGACTCATAATGGCATGTATATCCGGATGGCGCTGTTGTCTGGAGCGCTAAATCAGGGTGATTTTGCGGAAAACACTTGAGTTTTTGACCAAATTAGATTAAAATACAACAAGCTCCTCGCGGGGCTTTTTGTTTTTGAATAGGAGTTTTAGCGCGTATGAGTGTATTAAACGTAGAAAACGTCACCCATGGTTTTGGGGCGCGGGCAATCCTCGAAGACGTTTCGCTGCGGTTGCTGAAAGGTGAGCATGTTGGATTTTTTGGCGCCAATGGTGAAGGAAAGTCAACATTTTTGAATATTATTACCGGACAACTGGCACCGGATGCTGGGAAAGTAGCCTGGTCCAGCCGGGTCACTATCGGCTATTTGGATCAACACACCTCGCTGACCCGCGGCAAAACGATTCGCGAAGTACTGCGCGAGGCGTTTCAGAGCATGTTCGATATGGAAGCCGAAATGCTGGCGCTATACGATAAGATGGGTGATGCCAGTCCAGAAGAAATAGACAATATGATGGAAACGGTCGGCGAGATTCAGGATGTGCTGGAGCACAGCGGATTTTATACGCTTGATGCCAAGATTGAAGAATTTGCCCGCGGACTGGGCTTGACCGATGTAGGATTAGATCGTGATGTCGCTGAATTGAGTGGCGGTCAGCGCACCAAAGTGTTGTTGACCAAGTTGCTGTTGCAAAATCCGACGATTTTGATTTTGGACGAGCCGACTAACTATTTGGACGTTGAGCATATTGAGTGGCTGAAACGGTTTCTGAATAACTACGAAAACAGTTTCATTTTGGTATCCCATGATATACCGTTTTTGAATTCGGTAATCAATGTTATTTACCATGTTGAGAACACGCTGCTTACCCGCTACACCGGCAACTATGACGCGTTTTTGCAAATGTACGAGATGAAAAAAAGTCAGGAAATAAAGGCTTTTGGCCGTCAGCAGCAAGAAGTTGCCCAGTTAGAAGACTTTATTGCCCGCAATAAAGCCCGGGTGGCAACCCGGGGCATTGCCAGCAGCCGCCAAAAAAAGCTGGATAAAATGGAAATGATCGAATTGCAAAAGGAAAAGCCCAAGCCGACGTTTCATTTCCGGATGGCGCGAACCCCGGGACGATTTATTATTGAATCTTACGGATTGGTACTCGGCTATGATGAACCATTGACAACGCCGGTCGATGTGGTAATTGAACGCGGACAGAAAATTGCAATTTGTGGTGTCAATGGATTGGGAAAATCTACGCTCTTAAAAACGTTGATGGGACTAATCGAACCATTCAGCGGTGAAATTGCCCGTGACCCGTATGTGATTCCGGGTTATTTTGAACAGGAATCGGCGCGTGACAACAGCAACACCGCACTCGAAGAGGTGTGGGATGCCTATCCGGGAATGTCCAACTATGAAGTGCGGGCGGCGTTGGCACGGTGTGGTCTGACCAATGAGCATATTACCAGTCAAATGAAAGTGTTGAGCGGCGGTGAGAATGCCAAAGTTCGGCTGTGCAAATTAATGTTGCAGGACGTCAATTGGCTGTTGCTCGACGAGCCGACTAATCACCTGGATATTGATGCCAAGGCTGAATTGAAAAGGGCTTTGATAGAATATAAAGGCACGGTGTTGCTGGTTTCACATGAACCGGATTTTTATGAAGACTGGGTGAGTGATGTGTGGAACGTCGGCAACTGGACCACCAAGATCATATAGACCGCTGAAAAACGCGCATCTACTGCGTTGCGGCTCCGTTTTCTTGCTCGCGTACGCTGTGTACGCCACGCTTCGAAATACTCACCACGCCTTGTACCTGCACATTTTTGAGCGGTCTTGGTTGTGTCGCTGAAAAATGCGCATCGCGCCATTTCCCATTCCCGATACCCTATTCCCTATACCCTACTAACCAAAACAAGGAGATTTAATGAAACAATACGATAACTATCTTTTTGACCTCGATGGAACCTTATGTAATACCGCGCCGGATATTATGAAAATAATGGCGGCGGCATTTGCGGAAAACAATTTAGAAATTGCCCTCCCTAAGAACACAATGTTCATCGGACCACCACTTGGCGAGATTTTGCGGCAGTTTATTCCGGCGGAGTACGACGATGAATTTGTGGCAACGGTAACGCGGAGTTTCCGTCGATTGTACCTGGAATCGCCGCTTGAACAATCGCTACCCTTTGACGGTGTAGTGGACATGCTTATTAAGTTGAAACAAGCCGGAAAGCGCTTGTTTGTTGTTACTAACAAGGCGATTGAACCGGCGCTACGGCTGCTTGAATTACGGGGGTTGACCGAATATTTCGAGGCGGTTTATGCTCCGAATGTGTTTCCGGACAAGGCGATGCAGAAGCATGAGTCAATAGCCGCGCTAATTGCGAACTACTCGCTGCAAAAAGCGCAAACATTATATGTCGGCGATACTATCGGCGATATCCAGGCAGCTCGTAAGAATGCGGTTGCAATGGCGTTTGTTAATTACGGTTATGGTAAGTTGACCGCTGCACAAGTGTCACTGCCAAAATACCGGATTAGCAATTTTTCGGAACTGGCAGGAATTTAATAATTGAACAAAAACCCCTACGTACTCTGTTTTGGAGCTCGTAGGGGTTTTTCCTAAAGTGTAGCCAAAATGGTTTCGGTTAACGCTTTGTCTTTAGCCGTTTCTAGATATTCGGGATGGTTTGTTAAAAAATCTTTCATATATTGCTTGGGGTCAGCCATATATTCAATAATCATTCGCAGTTGGGCTACGGAGATATAATCATTTTGTGCGGCATTTTGGAAAAACTCTTTGTCTATCGTTACACAAGCGATATTGTCAATGTCGTTATCAGCCATAAATGCGCCGCCGCCCTGGTTGCGGTCGACTACAACCATCGACGCGGTCAGCCGGGCGCCGGATTTTGCCAAAATCGGTAGCCAGGCGCGTTCGTAGCTACTGGCAGTATTTAGGAGATCGGCGATGTGAATTACAGTTGCAAATTCGCAACTGGCGGCTGGCGGCTGGTCGCTGGAAGATTTAGAAGGCTTAAGTACTGAGCAACTCAAGTCTTTGAACATCGTGATGTGCGGGATGTTTAACAAGTGGGCAACTGGCAGGGAAAATATCCAGTCGCGGCGTTCACCGCCGGAGATATAGTCAATAGTATTTGCCGGATATTTCGCGGTAAGCGTGGCAATCATGCCGTCGATGGTGTTTTTGAATATCTCGTCAGCATGATAATTGTCCATAAGAATTGCTAAAAGCTTTTCGGCGCAAGTCGCCGGGTCGTTTTTTAGTTCGTCGATGCTGGCGAGCAGCGCCTTGGCTTTGGTTTCGTTGCCGTACAGAAAGTGCGTGTTGACATAATAAGGACCGAGCATACCGGAGGTGTACCAAAACGGACTGTCTGCCGGACAGACTTTGACGGCAGCGGTCTGAAACAATAATTTAGTAAAATTCATGTATATTTCCCCCGCGTTTTTTGTAGGGGCGCACCTATGTGTGCGCCCTGTTTTCGTTATAAGGTGCGTGTTATCTTCTTTACAATAGCGTTGACAACTCAGCAGTCTTGATAATTGTCGCGTTTTCTCGCAAGGCGTTATAGCGCACGGTGGCGTCGCCGCCGCTAAAGTCACGCGCCGTTATTGGTTCGTCTTCCAAAATGATCAAGTGTTTGGCGAACTGACAGGCTTCGAGATTGCGCAGGGTTTGCTTGCCAAAAGGGATGTTGGTCAGGATAACGGTATCGGCGGTTTCGATATGGTTAACATTCTTGGCATAGGTGGCATCACTAATCGGACTGTAGGGTTTCTCAGATACCGCCGGAATGCCCGTGAGCAAGGCGAATTCCAGATCGCTATCACCGTAGGCCAGCACCCCCATAGTGACCTGATGTCCTTCGCCTAGTAAATAGCGGGCAATACCACTACCGACCCCGCCACCGCATATCAAGTGGATGCGTTTGGCGTTGCCGCTGACAGCTGTTTTGTGGACAAAGTAGTCCATACCGCCACTGAGGCGGTTGAAATACACTACCGCTTCTAGTCCGTAAGCTTCACTTACCAATTCATCGTTTAATATCGCTTCGGGAGCGCCATCGGCGATGATGTTACCGCTTTTCATGACTATCAGCCGGCTGCAATAGCGCGCAGCATCTTTGATGTCGTGGATGGTTGCGATAACACACTTGCCGTTTGCCGCTTCGGTTTGCATTAGTTCAAATAACGTTTCTTTGCAGGCGATATCAAGCGCTGATGTCGGTTCGTCCAGGAGCAACACCGGCGTTTGTTGAGCTAAAATGCGGGCAAACAGCACCCGTTGTCGTTCGCCACCGGATAATTGTTGAAAATTACGCGTCCGCAAGTGGTCGGACTGAGTAACTATAAGCGCGTTATCGACAATTATATTATCCGCGGCAGTTTCTGAACTCAGCCGACCGAGGTGCGGGTATCGTCCCATCGTTACAATTTCATGGACGGTAAACGGAAAGTCCGGGACAATATCCTGTTCCATATAACCGATTATTTTGGCACAGTCAGTGGATGACAGCGCTGTGAGTGAATTGTTATTGTAAGTTATTGTTCCGGAATAACTGTTGATACCGGCGATACATTTTAGCAGCGTCGATTTGCCAGCGCCATTAGCGCCGATGATGCCAATGAATTCTCCGGCAACTGCATTAAAATCAACACCAGCTAATATCTGTTTTTTTGCCAATGAAAAATCTAGACTATTTATTGTTAACACTACACCTCCTGTAAATCAAAAAAACAGTACCTCCCATCGCGCAGTATGCTTTCGCCGCGACTGAACGCAATGGCGTTGTTGAATATTGGACCGGCATAGACGAAACTATGAAATTCACCATTTTCGCCACAAGGGTCAACACCACTCGGTAAGTCCGCCAAAAAACTGGCATCAAACTCCCGACCGGCAAAGCTGGCATCTAACGCTTGAGTATCTACACAGGTGATAATCGCCTTGAAACCAGCGGCGATAAATTGCTGAGCGAGTTCAGCGGTACTGCGGTTCCAAAGCGGAAATACGGCTTGCATATTTATTTTCGCAAGATTAGCTTCGCGATATTTACGTAAATCCTCGAGGAAAATATCGCCAAACGCCACAGCGCTAACGCCGTCTGCTTTAACCGTTGCCAAAATGGCGGACATTTTTTGCTCGTAATCGTCTTTAGTGTCGCGGGCGTTGATTGTTAATTGGTGTAGCGGCAGGTTTAACGCAATCGCTTGTTGCTTTAGCAAACTCGTTGGAAAACCATGCATACTTACCCGATCGTAATCCGCGGTGATTGAAGTTAATAGACCACTTACGGTATATTCAGAATGATTTGCTTGAAGCTCAAATAGTGCAAAGGCACAGTCTTTGCCACCGCTCCAGCTGAGCAGAGTTTTGATAGACATAATCGCCTCCCTGACATTCGGTTGATTATTGACAAATTGTTGAGACTAAGACTTTCTTAGCAGCACAATAAAATACGGTACCCCGATTAGTGAGGTTACGATTCCGACGCTGACATCATTGAGCAGGGTACGGGCGATCAGGTCGCAGATGAGCAATAAAGTCGCGCCACCGATAGTGACCAGCGGCAGCACCCGGCGAAAATCAGCGCCGACAAAGCGGCGGGCGATGTGCGGCACAATCAAACCGATAAAACTGATGCTGCCGCCAACGCAGACCGCTGATGCCGCAATTATCGAAGCGGCAATCATAAAGGAAAACCGCGAGCGGTTGGGATTAATACCCAGCGCTCGGGCTTGACTGTCACCGGTGAGTAATAAATTTAAATCGCGTAACCATGGCGCCGTCAGAACCAGCAGAAAAACTGTGGGAATGGCCACCATCCACACATTAACCCATACGGCGCTGTTGAAATTGCCAGTCGTCCAAAACATGAACTGTTTAACTTTGTCACCGGAAATCGCCAGCAGTATCATGTAGGTGATCGCCCCAAAAAACATACCGGTAGCCACGCCGGACAATAACAATCTCAGCGCCGGCAATTGTCCGTTTTTGCGGGCGATAGTGATAACGAACAGCGCCGCCAATAACGCGCCGGTAGCTGAGGTGAGCGGCATTAGAAAGATGCTGATTGCCGGAAGACCGAGCGCCACGCTGATTACCGCGCCGAGCGACGCGCCGCTGGATACGCCGATAATGCCGGGGTCGGCCATCGGATTGCGAAAGATGCCTTGCATAAATGCCCCGGCCGCGGCAAGCGCCGCCCCGGCAAATGCCGCAGTCAATGCCCGCGGCAACCGCACAAACCAGATAATCGCATCGTATTCATCGGTTTGCGGAGCGCTGTTGCCAAATAAGTGTGAGTAAATAATGTTTATTATGTTTCCCAGCGGTACAAAAACCGAACCGATTGCCACGGATAGCATCAACGCGACGAATAGGCAGGCAGTTACTAATAGAAGTTTTGCTTTATATTGCATAGTTCTCCAACTCTAAAACTGAACATTTGGATAAGCGGCGCGGGCGACATCGGCAGCGCCAAGTGCGATGAACTGCGACATTGCCGTCAGGTGCGGATTGTTGATGACAAATATCTTGTGGTTTTTTACAGCGCGGACATTGGCGAAGCTCTTGTCGTTCAAGTAAACGGCGGCAGGGTTATTGTTATCTTCGGCGCTGTAAGCGGAAATAAATATCGCTTGCGGATCGGCTGCAACAATTCGTTCCTTGGAGACGTTATCGATTTTAGTTACGCCGATTTTTGCCGCAAGATTGTTAATGTTGGCGATTTTCAGTAATTGCGCCGAAAGCGCGTTGTCGCCATACACATAGAACAAATTGTCGGTCATCAACGCGTTTAAGCGCTGGTCGGGCGGAATTTGTCCGGTGGCCTCAGTTACGGCGTGTAACTGCTGGTCCATGATTGCGATGGTTGCAGTAGCGTGGTCGCTGTTGCCGGTTATGATGCCGATATTTTTGATGAGCGTACGAATATCGTCAATAGTATCGGGAAGTTTGGCGGCGTATGTTGGAATTCCTGCCGCTTTTAAGCGCGCCAAGTCGCGGGCATCTACCCAACTCGCGGTTATAACCAAGTCCGGTTTGGCTTGAATAAGTTTCTCCAAATCTTTACCGGCGAATTTGTGCGGAACTGTGGCGGCAAAGTCGATGATGTTCGAATAATATTTGTCGTCAGATAAAATTGACAGACCGTACAGCGCCGATTTATCTGCGACTACTGATAAAATTTCGTCAGTAGCCAGCGCTAAGGAGATGATTTTTTGCGGTTGTGCCGGTAAAACAATTTTATTCCCGAGGTCGTCGGTGACCGTCATCGGAAAGGTCAGTGAAATGTTTTCGCTAGTTGTGGCGTTGCTTGGTTTGCCGCATCCGGAGCACAGCATAACAACGGTGATAAGCAGTGTAGTAATAGCCGTCAGACAAAACAGTTTTTTCATAACATCTCCATAAAAAAAGCCCCCCGCAAGCGGAGGGCGTGTGATAATAGGTAAACGAGCAGCCATCCTCCGTGACTATTCGTGAAATCAAGTTTCGGTATCCTGGCTCAGACTGGTTAAGTTAACTAGTCTATACAGTGGCGGGACCGCGCCGGGATTTAACCGGCTTTCCGATTGCCCCCAAAGGGCAACTTGATATTGAGTATTCAATTGCTCTAAAGTATAGCATTGGATAGCGTTGCTAGTCAATCGCTTTGCAGCGCTGGTTTGACTTTTTAGAGCTTTTGTGCAATAATTGCAAGATATTATTTGGAGGACCAACTATGGCAGACAAAAAAATTATTGCCCGCACCAATGAGTTGGGGGCGATGAATTATAACCCGTTACACATTGTTATCAGCAAAGCTGAGGGAATCTGGGTAGAAGACCCCAACGGCAATCGCTACATGGATATGCTAAGTTCATATTCGGCGCTAAATCAAGGGCATCGTCATCCGCATATAATTACTGCGCTTAAAGATCAAGCTGACAAAGTGACGCTGACTTCGCGCGCCTTTCATAATGATCAATTATATATTTTGTATGAAAAACTAGCCAAATTGACCGGAAAAAACATGATTTTGCCGATGAATACCGGCGCTGAAGCTGTAGAAACGGCGCTCAAGGCTGCGCGGCGCTGGGCGTATCAGGTTAAGGGCGTTCCGGCCGATCAGGCGGAAATTATTGTCTGTGACGGCAATTTTCACGGACGGACAATCAGTGTAATTTCCTTTTCCAGTGAACCGGCTTATCAAGCCAATTTTGGACCACTTACCCCGGGATTTAAGATTATTCCCTATGGTGATATAGCGGCGCTGGAAGCGGCGATTACGCCAAATACGGCAGCATTTATGTTTGAACCGATTCAAGGCGAGGCCGGCGTTGTCGTGCCGCCGCCGGGATTTATCAAAGCGGCAGCCGAGTTGTGTAAACAAAACAACGTGTTGTTGATTGCCGATGAAATTCAAACCGGTTTTGGTCGTACTGGCAAGATGTTCGCCTGTGAATGGGAAAATGTTGTTCCCGATGTTTACGTTATGGGCAAAGCGCTGGGCGGCGGCGTGATACCGGTATCGGCGGTGGCTGCCGACCGGGAAATACTCGGTGTGTTTAATCCCGGCTCGCACGGTTCAACTTTTGGCGGTAATCCGCTGGGCTGCGCGGTGGCTGTGGCGGCAATCGAAGTGTTGGAAAATGAAGGATTGGTTGAGCGCTCCCGCGAATTAGGCGAATACTTCGCCAACCAATTGCGGGAAATTAACAATCCGATAATAAAAGAAATTCGCGGCAAGGGCTTGTTCGTCGGCATGGAACTATATGGATTGGCACGCCCGTATTGTGAGAAACTCAAAGACCAGCAACTGCTCTGCAAAGAAACTCACGATTACACCATTCGGTTTGCGCCGCCGTTGATTATAACCAAAGACGAGTTGGATTGGGCGATAACGCGGATAAAGCGGGTATTTTCTCAATAACACAACACTGAACTTGTTGCAGGTTCTGAAAATAATGTTTCATGTGAAACATTATTTAAATGACCAAAAAGAAGTTCGCTGATATTAGAAAAACTATTTCGGTATATAAATTGAGCAGCAGCATCGAAACGCAAGTTTCGATGCTGCTGCTTTTTAGATGTTGTTGCCTCAAATTAATAACTGTAGGGGCGCGCCTTGTGTGCGCCCTCTTCGTAAATAATCAATAAGGCACTCATTGTGATGTAATTGAGTGCCTCCCTGGAATAAGTAATGTCCTGCGTAATGCGCGGTTGGATGCGCCGCAGAATTGCACTTGCACCTTTTTGCACGGAAAACAGTAACAAACCGCATGGGTTTGGAGTGATTAATCCGGTTATCGCCAAATTCTTTCGCGAGTTTGGCAGGGCGGACGAATTGGGATCAGATGTGCGCAATATGAAATAATTTCTTGAAACAATAGACTGTTTATGCTAATCTATCACTAAATAATCCGCTATATGTAAATAAAGCGTACAAATAGGTGATGATTTTGAGAACTATTGAAGATTTGAAAAACACTTTCGCTAACAATGGCGGAATTATGAAGACTGCGGAGTTAAATAATGCCGGGTACCATAGCCGAAAAATTCATAAGTTACTGGTTAGCGGAGTAATCTCGAAAATTAAAACTGGTGTCTATGAACTTGCGAACGAGGTCGTGCCAGATGAAATAATGCTGATGAAGCTTTTCCCGTTTGCGGTTATATACCTGGAAAGCGCCTTGTTACATTATGGCTATACCGAGCGCATTCCGGCGGCATGGCAAATCGCCGTGGACAAAGACATTGCCAAGGGACAGTTTACGATCGGCTATCCGCCTGTCGAACCATTTTATTTAGATTGTAAATATCTCGACCTTGGGGTCACGGTGTATGAAATTAATGGTGTAAAGATTCGTATTTATGATAAAGAACGCACGATTTGTGACGTATTGCGCTACGTAAATAAACTGGATCGGGAAGTTTTCAATGCCGCTGTTCAAAATTATATAAAAGAATCCGAGAAAAACATTAGTAAACTCGCCGAATATGCCAAAATATTAAGAGTTACCAAAAAAGTCAAAAATTACTTTGGGGTGTGGTTGTAATGGCAGATATTGGAGCATCAGTAATAGCACGTTTGAAGGAGCGGGCGGCAAAAGATGGTTTGCAATTGCAGCTCTTGCTAAATTTATTTTGTCAGGAAGAATTTTTGCGTAGAATTCAAAAAACAAGGTATCTCAATAATCTGATATTAAAAGGCGGATTTTTGCTTTATTCAATCAGTGGCTATGCAAGTCGCCCAACTATGGATGCGGATTATTTGATGAAAAATCAACCGAACGATATGGTTGACGTGGCGAAAATGGTTAACGAGATAATCGATGTAACCAACGACCCAACATTTATTAAGCTTGAAATAGTCAAACTCGCGATTATTGCTCAGCACAGAGAATACAATGGTATCAGGGTTAATATGGTTGGTGTGATAAAAAACACGAGAACTCCTTTTGCAGTAGACTTTGGCGTCGGTGATGTAGTTGTGCCTTCGCCGATAAAGCGGCGATTGGAAGTCCTGTTGTCCGGTTTTGATCATCCTGAGGTGTTGACTTATTCCTTCGAATCAATTATCGCCGAGAAGTTTGATGCAATAGTTTCAAGGATGGAACTAACCAGTCGCATGAAAGATTTTTACGACATATATTATCTTGCTATTACCAGCAATTTTGAAGGAGCCAGATTAACAGCGGCGATATCTGATACTTTTAAAACCAGAAACAGCGTTTTGGACCGAGATACAATGAACCGAGTTGCTGCGCTGGCAAATGAAAAAGAAATGGAAGCTTTATGGAATTCTTTTTGTACAAAAACTCTTAAACTTCAACTGGATTTTAGGGAAGTGGTTGAAACTATTGAGTCATTGCTGAGACCAATTTGCAAATCGTTGCTTGAGCAAGACGAAATTATCGGGGTTTGGAATAGAACGAATCGAAAATGGGATTCATGAAAATCTACAACAAACCGGTCCGCGACCGGATACCGGAATTAATTACCAACTGCGGCAGAACTTGCCGACATCGCCGAAGTGGTTTTTGCGTTGGCGGCTGAGCTTGGCTACAATCAAGCTGACCTGCTCGCCGCCGCTGACCAGAAAAGCGCCGAGCGCGGCGGGTTTGCACGCGGGGTGGCGCTGGTGAGTACGGAATGAGCATTGCTTTTATGAAAACATTGTGAAAACTTATTACTAATCGCGATGTTACATAATCCGTGTTTCACTATTTGATATTTTAAAACTTCGCTTTATTACAGTGTTCTGGCTGCGCCATGAGCCTTCTTTTGCCTCAAATTAATAACTGTAGGGGCGCGCCTTGTGTGCGCCCACCTTCGCGAGGCATTCAACGCACGGGCTTGAATGTCTCTGTTGCATAAGTAGGCTTAGCGTAAGATTTGGTTGAGCGCTTAGTGAATATTAATTGATAATACTTTAATTTTTTGCTAAAATCACATGATGTTAAGAATTTGTGGCAACACTATGAGTAAGATACATTAATATTAACAGCTGCGAGAAATGCTGGAGAGATAGTAGCTTCGCAAATGATAGTGCGCTGGTTAATTTTGATCAGATATTCGCCCCTTATAGCCCAAGCATAATCAGGAGAGTGCTGTAGATGCGTAAAGAGATGCAAGAGAATAAAAATGGCATAGCGGTTAGTTTTTTGATGGTATAGCTAACCTCATCGAGAATGCACAATCATACATAGAACGTGCTGTAAATACTACGATGTGCGTTACTTATTATGTGGTTGGCAGAAAAATAGTCGAGCAGGAACAAGATGGAGCCGAGCGGGCAGTGTATGGTGAAAGACAGCTTAATGAGCTGTCGGAATATTTGACTATGCGATATGGCAAGGGTTGGTCTGTTAGCAATTTGAGAAATTCCAGACAGTTTTATCTTGTCTATTCAAAGTCAATTCACCAATCAGTGATTAGCGAATCTGACGATACTCATGCTTTGTACAGTTACTTTAGATTGAGCTGGACACATTATCTTGTATTGATGCGGATTAAGGACGATAAGATTCGCAGTTTTTATGAAATAGAGGCTACAAACCAGCAATGGTCGGTAAGACAGTTGAAAAGGCAATATGGTAGTAGCTTGTACGAGCGGCTTGCTCTGTCGCGCGATAAAGATGGCGTTATGCGGCTGGCGAATGAAGGTCAGACAGTTGAGAAACCCACAGATGTATTGAAAAATCCGCTGGTTCTTGAATTCCTAAATCTGGAGCAGCATCAGGCTTATTCGGAATCCGATATTGAGTCGGCGATTATTGCTAATTTGCAAAAATTTCTACTCGAACTGGGGAAGGGATTTTTGTTTGAGGCTAGGCAAAAACGCTTTCAATTTGATGATAAATCTTTCTTTGTCGATTTGGTGTTTTATAATCGATTGTTACAGTGTTATGTAATTATCGATTTGAAGACCGACCCTATATAGTTAGATAAAGCATTGTTGTTGAAAAATATCCAGACAATTCCGCGTTTGAGAGAAGCCGGATATTTGGAATACACCGTTCCGCTTAA
>JBAXTZ010000039.1:0-30055 GCA_037129925.1 Bacillota bacterium | reverse complement strand
CAAACAAGGGCTGCGGGATTTTCCAACCAGTGCCCTTGGCCAATGTTTCCAGCATTTGAAACTCGTCCTTGCCACGCAGCGCTTCCATACCGCCAATGGCGCCGAGCACCGCTTCGTTAAATTTGAACGGGCTGGCTGTAGAGACAATTACTGACGGCGTGCTGTCACCGGTCTGTTTCCGGTAGCGCTCTAGCGACCGCCACGCAACCGCGGTGTGCGGGTCGAGCAAATAGCCGCGTTCAAAGTAAACTTTATTAATGGTGTGCAGCGTGTCTTCTTCATCAATCCAATCCGCCCAAAATACTTCTTTGATGGCAGCGGCAGTTTTAGGGTCGATACTGTATTCACCATCAAGCGCCAGTTGACTCATCCAGCTATTAACTTTTTCGCTATCGCCGTTGCTGACCAAAAACAATAACCGTTCCAAGTTGCTGGAAACAAGAATATCCATTGACGGGGAAATAGTTTTCATAAAATTGCGTTTACGATTGTATTTTCCGGTTGCAAAAAACTCTGCCAGTACATTGTTGCTATTGGATGCGCAAATCAACTTATTTATCGGTAATCCCATGGCTTTGGCGCAATAACCGGCCAGTATATTGCCAAAATTACCGCTAGGTACGACAAAGTTTAGTTTTTCGCTCAGCCCGATCTGCTTATGATTTTGCATTTCAGCATAGGCGCTAAAATAATAAGCGATCTGCGGCAGTAACCGTCCCCAGTTAATCGAATTGGCCGATGATAGCTTTATTTTCTTGGACAACAGTTCTTTAGCAAATTCTTGGTCGGCGAAAATATCCTTGACACCAGTTTGAGCATCGTCAAAATTGCCACTACAGCCGATTACATAGGTGTTGTCACCTTCTGTGGTTACCATTTGTTGTTTCTGAACCGCGCTCACACCGTCAAATGGATAAAATACGATTATTTTCGTTCCCGGAACATTTTTGAATCCCTCAAGCGCCGCCTTACCGGTATCGCCGGAGGTAGCGGTTAATATTGCTATTTTTGACTTGTCTTTGGTTTTTTTCATTGCCAGCTTCAACAATTGCGGCAACAACTGTAACGCCATGTCCTTAAACGCTGCCGTCGGTCCATGCCACAATTCTAATACCGCCGTGCCGCTTTCCAGTAACACTACCGGGGCAATTTCTTTGACATCAAAATTATTCTTATTATATGCTGCGGCTACCGCCTTATCAATTTCCTTCTCGGTAAATTCCGGCAAAAATTGTTCGATAATTACTGCTACCCGCTCTTGATAGCTACAGGATGGCATTATTCCCATCATCGTCAAATCAAACTGCGGCATTACTTCCGGGACATATAGTCCGCCGTCCGGCGCGATTCCTTTGATTATTACTTCTGATGCGGTTAATTTTTCTTTCCGATTGCGTGTGCTAACGTACTTCATATCAATTTCCTTATCTAAACTTAAAAACTCACAACTCCAAACTCCGGACTCTGAACTCAGGACTCAAAACTCACTTAATCTCAACCAGTTCATATTCCAACGATCCCATGCCGATTTTCGCAGCGTGGATCAGCTGAGCCTTATAGTTGACAGTTTCATGTGATATTTCCGCCAGATTTTTACCGGACAATTTGGCAGTCATATCCAACGTGGCTTGATCCAGCGCCACCGGGTCACTCGATGCCATAATGCCGATATCGCTCATACATTTATGTTGAGCTTCACCCATGCAATCGCATTCTTTGGTCATGTTCGTCAAAACGTTGAAATAAAACACCTTGCCAACTTTATCTATAACTGCCCCAAGTGCGTGCTCTGCCATATTCTGTTGCATAACATCAGTATCGACTTCCCAACTGTGTTTTATGGCAGAAAATTTGCAAACAGCCAGACATTCTCCACAGCCAATACAGGCGACTGTATCAATCTTCGCGCAAGTTTCGGTCATCGCGATGGCATCTTTTGGACACCACTTCACGCAACGACCGCATTTAACGCATTTGGTTTCAATTACAAGCGGCTTGACATCACTGTGCTGGCGCATCTTTCCTTGACGGCTGGCAAGTCCCATACCAAGATTTTTTAGCGCCGCGCCGATTCCCGCCATCATATGTCCGGTCGGATGGGATACAATCAGTAATGAATCGGCAGTAACAGCGTCGCGGGCAACTTTGACACTTTTATTTAATATTCCATTGATTTCCACTTCTATTTCGCTGTTTCCCAGCAAGCCATCAGCACAGATGAACGGCGCGCCGACTGCTTCAAAGGTGAATCCGTGTTCATTAGCTAAGATGATATGTTTTACGGCATTTTCGCGCTCACCGCGATATAATGTTGAAGTCTCGGTCAAAAACGGCTGAGCACCGCAGCTTTTCGCGAATTCGACCACTTCGCGGATTATTGCCGGCTTAATATAGGTGACATTATTTTTTTCACCGACATGGATTTTAATACCGGTGAGATCATCTTGACTTAATACTGCTGCGGCTTTGGAACCGGCAATTATTTTGCGCATCGCCACGCATTGTTCCTCGACCGTAGCGTTCTCGCTGACTGGAGTGAAAAATACTTTTGCTTTCATTGATTTCTCCAATAAAATTTGCGCGTCCTTGCGCGCAAATTATGATTTATTTTATTTCGCTATTAATTTCGAACCGTTTTAGTATTGCATAACCATGTACTGCATCTTTACACCGGGAATTTTATTCAACTCCTGTTCCATGACAGCGGAATCAAAATCACCATACATTTGCAGTAAAATCATGCCGGTATCGGCGCAGTAGTTATCGGATACGTCGTGTAGCCCTAGGCGCGTGCGAATGTTGCAACCGTATCTGGTAAGCACTTCTTGAACAGCAGTTGATGTTTCCCGGCGGTTTGATTGCAAAATTGCAACTATCGTTGTAGATTGTTCCATGTTGCCTCCTAAATTTTATATCTCTATTTTATCAATTTTTTGCAGCGCAAACAAGGATTTTTGGATTTTGTAGCGAATATATTATTATAAAGGTAGCAAACTTACTAAAAATTCGATTTTGAGGTGACCATGCAATCAATTTTTCAACAAGTACTAGCCAACCACCGCGGCAATCTGTATTCCAATCTTTTCCCGGCCCAACTCGTGGAGCAGTCTATCCGCCGCAATGAAGCTACGCTTAGCGCCAGCGGCGCGCTGACCGTATCAACCGGCAAATATACCGGTCGTTCGCCGAACGATAAATTCGTCGTCGCTTATCCGCAATTAGAAGATGAAATCTGGTGGGAAAACAACAAACGTTTTACTCCGGAGAAATTTGATGCGCTTTACCAAAAAGCTTTGTCCCATCTCGCCGAGCGCGATTTATTTGTATTTGAAGGTTTTGGTGGCGCAGACATAAACAACCGGCTGGCCATGCGCGTAATAACTGAGTTTGCCTGGCAAAATCTGTTTATTCATCAATTGTTGATTCGTCAATACGACACTGGTTGGGACTTCCCGGCGGACGCGGATTTCACTATCATTGATTTGCCGTCGCTAAAAGCCGACCCAGAAATTGACGGCACCAATTCTGAAGCCTTTATTTTGGTAAATTTTGAAAAGAAAATTGTGCTTATTGGCGGAACTCATTATGCCGGGGAAATTAAAAAATCAGTATTCACAATTATGAACTACGTTTTACCCAAGCGCAATATTTTGTCAATGCATTGCGCTGCTAACAAAAATCATCACAATCAAACTTCACTGTTCTTTGGTTTGTCAGGCACCGGCAAGACAACCTTATCGGCCGACCCTGAATTAATATTACTTGGCGACGATGAACACGGTTGGACGGACTCCGGCATATTCAACATCGAAGGCGGTTGTTATGCTAAATGTATTAATCTTTCCCAAGAAAACGAGCCGCAAATTTGGGATGCGATCAAATTTGGCGCTGTCTTGGAAAACGTCACCCTCGACGAAAAAACTCGTATCCCGGATTATTCCGATGAATCAGTGACCGAAAACACCCGCGCCGGATACCCGGTCAGCTATATCCCCAATTGTGTTTATCCCGGAATCGGCGGACATCCCAAGACAATAATTTTCTTGACTGCTGATGCTTTTGGCGTGTTGCCGCCAATTTCTAAATTATCACCGGAACAGGCAATGTATTATTTCTTGTCCGGTTTTACCAGCAAACTAGCTGGCACCGAGCGCGGCATCACCGAACCGCAAGCGACGTTCTCCTCGTGCTTTGGTCAGCCGTTTTTACCGTTACGACCGCAAGTTTATGCTGAGTTATTGCGCGACAAAATTAACGCGCATGGCGCGACCGTTTATCTGGTCAATACCGGCTGGCAAGGTGGCCAATATGGTATTGGCAAACGCATCTCAATCAAAATCACCCGCGCTCTTGTCGAAGCCGCCGTCAATGGTGAACTGGCAACCGTTGATTATTTCCAACATCCGGTATTCGGACTGATGATGCCAACCAGTTGCCCGATGGTTCCGGCGACCGCTTTAAATCCGCGCAACTCTTGGGCAAACACCGCCGAATATGATCAGACTGCTGAAAAATTGCAGGCGATGTTTGACGAAAATTACACCAAACGGTTTTCTAAATAACTGTATTTCCTGTTTACAAGTCGCACCATTAACTTTTCACCATTCACATTTAACTATACACCGCGCGTCTATCGAGGTAACATGAAAATAACTATTGCGCAAATGAAAGTCGTGCCCGGGCGACCGGATATAAATTTTGCCCGAATGTCCGAAATTATTAACCAGGCCAAAACCGAACAAGCGGAGCTGGTAGTTTTCCCGGAAATGGCGATTCCCGGCTATTTAATCGGCGACCTCTGGGAGCAAGATTCTTACTTACGCGACTGCGAGGAGTTCGGTCGGCGAATTATCGAGCAATCTGCCGATATTTGCATTATTTTCGGCAACATCGCGGTTGATTGGCATAAAATCGGCGACGACGGCCGCGTACGGAAATATAATGCCGCATTCGTCGCCAATCATGGCACATTATGCGGTGCGGATAATTTTCTTTATCCGTACCGGATAAAATCTTTGTTGCCAAATTACCGTGAATTCGAAGAAACCCGCCATTTCTACTGCACCAGAAAACTGGCCATTGAAACAGGCGTTCATCCTGCCGAATTAATAAAACCTGTCCATATCAACATCAACGGTCGTGCTTATTCTTTAGCGTTGATTATTTGTGAAGATGGTTGGGATGAAAATTACTCGCTCAAACCAGTTGATTTGTTATGTGCCAACAACTGCATTGACTTAATTATCAATATTTCCTGCTCGCCTTATACCTATGGCAAGAACGATAAACGCCATCTGATTTTTTCCAATCATGCCGCCCACTACAAGCTGCCACTAATTTATCTAAATGCCTGCGGCATTCAAAACAACGGTAAGACCCTCTACACTTTTGATGGTTGCTCGGCAATTTATGATGCCCATGGTCTGTTGCGGTATAGCGCAGAGAAATATGTAGATGCTATTTGCACAGTTGATAGTGATGAATTTGCAATCTTGCCTACGGTAAACTATCTACCCGACAACATTGCTGACATCTATGCCGCAATCAGCTACGGTTGTAAAGAATTTATGCAATCAATCGGAATGAACCGTGTAGTAATCGGTGCATCTGGCGGTATTGATTCGGCAGTAGCCGCTGCTCTTTACGTTGATATTCTTGGTCCGGATCAGGTGTTGCTAGTCAATATGCCCTCCGAGTTTAACAGTCAAACGACAAAATCATTAGCCAAAGAATTAGCTGCGGCGCTTGGTTGCAATTACACTACAATCTCGGTTCAGGATTCAGTTGAACATACCATGGATCAACTACAAACTGCTGAATTTGAGCATTTGGGTAAAAACCAGCGGTTTACGATTTCGCCAAGTTCGCTGGTTCACGAAAACATTCAAGCCCGAGACCGTTCCGGGCGAATTCTGGCAGCCGTTGCAGCCTCTTGGAATGCCGGTTTCACTTGTAACGCTAACAAGACCGAGACAAGCGTTGGTTACTCGACGCTATACGGCGATCATGCCGGCTTTTTAGCTACTCTTGCCGATCTTTGGAAGTATCAGATATACGCGCTTGCCGAGTATATTAACAACACTATTTTTCACCGTGAAGTTGTACCGCGCGGCTCGATTGATATTGTTCCAAGCGCCGAACTATCTACCGCGCAAAATGTCGATGAGGGCAAAGGCGACCCGATCATTTATCCATATCATGATTATCTGTTCAAGTCTTTCATCGAATACTGGAACCGGACTACTCCGGAGGATATTATCACTTGGTATCGCGACGGGGTGCTGGAAATCAAACTCGGTTGTCAACCGGGGATAGTTGCCGCGACATTCCCGACTGCCGAACATTTTGTAGCCGATCTCGAACGCTGGTGGCGACAATTTTCCGGCATGGGCTTGGCAAAACGCATTCAAGCGCCGCCGATAATCGCAATCAGCCGGCGCGCCTATGGCTTTGACTTACGCGAGTCGCAGTGTGGTATATATTACACGCAGCGATATTTACAAATTAAATCAGAATTGCTAAATCATGTTTAACAAGAAAACCGCTCATGAGATAATCTCTCACTTGCGGTTTTCTTTTTGGATATTTCTTTTAGCGAACTACAGACTATCCGCTAGTTTCCATCGTCAGGCAGTTGTTGTTGCTGCTGCTGTTTACCGGCTTGTTTTGGTTCCTCGAGCGTCACTTTCAGTGTTAGTGTTTTATCGCCCCGTTTAACTACCACATCAATTTTTGTACCAGCTGTATAAGTTGCTATTATCGATTTGATCTCTGCAGTGCTGTTAACTTCTTTACCAGCAACCTTTGAAATAATATCGCCTTTATGCATCCCGGCCGAGTATGCCGGTCCGTATTCCTCTACTTTTGCGACATATACTCCCTGCTCAACTAAGTCCAATCCATAGGCTTCGAGCATTTTTTTATCGTACAGACCAACACCCAAATAGCCGCGGGATATTTTACCATTGCTGATGAGCTGTTCGGCTATTTGCTTGACGTTATTTATCGGAATTGCAAAACCCAGTCCCTCCACGCCTTGCATCGCTACTTTTACTGTATTGATGCCAATTACCTCGCCGTTAGCGTTGACTAAAGCGCCGCCGGAATTACCCGGGTTAATGGCTGCATCGGTCTGAATAAAAGTCGCTGTCGCGTCACCCATATCCAGTTTTCGATTGACGGCACTAATAACCCCGGCAGTAACGCTATTGCTAAACTCCATACCCAGCGGGCTACCAATAGCTATTGCTGGTTCACCAATCATTATATCATCTGAATTGCCTAGTTTGGCTATCGCAAGTTTAGTATCATTTATTTTAACGACCGCGATGTCGGTTAGCGGGTCAGTTCCAACAATTGTTCCATCAACCGTACGTCCATCCGAGAGTAAAATCTTCAAATTTTTCGAACCTTGAATAACGTGATTGTTTGTTACCAGATATGAATAGCCATCTTTTTGTTCAATGACAACTCCAGAGCCACTGGTACGATCGACAAGCGCTTTGGTTCCGCTCCAAAAATCCTGAACATACGCCTGATTGACAATGCCGACCACCGCTGGTGACACTTCCTTTGCAGCGCGAACTATTGGCGTATTGCGGTAATCTTTTCCATCAGGCGCAACCGACTGAGATGCCGATGCCGTAGTAGTCTTGATTCCGTTATTGTAGTGCGCTCCAGCCAAAAAGCTACCGGTCACAACTGCAATCATTAATGAAAATACTAACGCGTAAACAATTTTACCCTTCTTCATTATTCCTCCACAAAGTTAATTGGTTTATTAGCCTCTAACTAAATTATAGTCTGAATTTGTGTCAAATTTGTGTTGGCTTTGGAAACTTTTTGCAAATCATACTATTCGACGGTAACGCTCTTGGCGAGATTACGCGGCTTATCAACATCACAACCGCGGGCAATCGCCGAATAGTAGGCGTATAGCTGTAATGGTATTACTGCCAAAATCGGCGCCAGATATTCGGTGCAATCGGGAATAGTAATCTTATGGTCGACATATTTATCAATTTCATTATTGCTCTGCAAAGCTATTCCAATAACTTTAGCGCCGCGAGCTTTGACTTCTTTGATATTGCCCATCATTTTTCCAAAAACTGCCGACTGGGTGGCTAGCGCAAATACCGGCACACCGTCTTCGATTAACGCTAAAGTTCCATGTTTGAGTTCTCCAGCGGCATAAGCTTCGGCGTGGATGTAGGAAATTTCCTTGAGTTTCAAAGCGCCTTCTAAAGCCACTGCATAATCTAACAGCCGCCCCAAAAAAAACAAGTCGCGCGAATTTGCGTACAGTGCCGCAAAGTTTTTTATTGGTTCAACATTGTCTAATGTTTCATGCAATAGCGCTGGCAATTCCCGCAGGCCGGCAATAATTTCTTCAATCACCGCTTGATTTCTATCAGTCTTAAACCCGGCGCAATACAATGCAAACATACATAGAGTTACAAGTTGTGTAGTATAAGCTTTTGTCGAAGCAACTGCTATTTCCGGCCCAGCCCAAGTGTAGATAACAGAGTCGGCTTCACGCGCTGCTGTTGAGCTTAGCACATTAGTTATCGCCAGCGTTTCCGAACCCAGTCGTTTACTTTCGCGTAAAGCTGCCAAGGTATCTGATGTCTCGCCACTTTGACTGACAATAATCGTTAACGTCCGCTCATTTACCATCGGATTCCGGTAGCGGTATTCAGATGCCAAATCGACTTCAACCGGTATCCTGACTAGCTGTTCGAGATAATATTTACCGACTACTCCGGCGTAATAAGCTGTGCCACAGGCGGTGATTACTATTTTATCAAATTTGGCAAAGTACTCTGGCGTCCATTTAAGCTCATCAAAGTTAACGCAGCGTCCATCGGCGTTTATTCGCCCCCGCAGTGTTTCGCGAATGGCTTTGGGCTGCTCAAAAATTTCCTTGAGCATAAAATGCTCATAACCACCTTTTTCAGCGGCCTCGGCGCTCCAGGTAACTTCAAAAACTTTTTTGGTTATTGCGTTTCCGTCAAGATCAGTTACTTTTACTTTCTCTGCTGTTACTTCTGCGAGTTCACCATCGTTCATAATGTAAGTGCGTTTGGTATGGGCAATAATTGCCGGAATATCCGAAGCAACAAAATTCTCGTGTTTTCCCAGTCCGATTACCATCGGGTTGTCTTTTTTGATACAAAACAATCTATCTGGATCGGCGGCGCTCATAAATACCAGTGCGTATGAACCTTCAAGCTGTCCGATCGCGGCAACTACTGCCGCGCGAAAATCGCCTTGATAGTATTTTTCGACCAGATGCGGCACAACCTCAGTATCGGTCTCCGACTCAAATTTGTGTCCTTCGCGCTCCAATTGTTCTTTTAACACCATATAGTTTTCAATTATGCCGTTATGAACAACAACAAACTTACCGGTACAATCAGCATGCGGATGCGAATTTTCGTCGCTGGGGCGACCGTGCGTAGCCCAGCGTGAATGACCAATGCCAATTTTACCCACCGGCATATCTTTGGCTAATTTAGCTTGTAATGCATTCAACCGTCCGACGCTCTTGGAAATATTCAAGGTGTTATCACTCATTACCGCAATTCCGGCCGAATCGTAGCCGCGATATTCTAGTTTAGTCAACCCCTCCAACAAAATCGGAGCGGCATTTTTTTTGCCAATATAGCCAATTATTCCACACATACTATACTTTCTCCTTGATAATTACTGCAATGATATAATCAATCAACTCTCTTAACCGCTCTTCGTCCGGTCCCTCTGCCATCACTCGAATCAGCGGCTCCGTGCCGGAGGCGCGCACCAAGACCCTGCCATCGTCGCCTAACTCGGTTTCGGCAGATTCTATAGCCGCTTTTATTGCCAAATTGTCTTGCCAACCGGTTCGAGATTTTACCCGGAGATTCTTTAATATCTGTGGGTACTGCACCATTAATGCTGCCAACTCACTCATTTTCTTTCCGGAGCGTTTCAGCACGCACAGCAACTGTACGGCGGTAAGCACGCCGTCGCCAGTGGTAGAATGATTAGCGAATATTAGATGACCGGATTGCTCACCGCCAATAATAATGTTCTTTTCCACCATGCGTTCAAGTACATAGCGGTCGCCAACCGGCGTTATTTCCAGTTTTCCACCGGCATTAGTGAACGCTTTCTTCATACCCAAGTTGCTCATCACTGTTGTGACAATAGCGTTATCCGGCAATTTTCCTTGTTTCATCAAATCAAGCGCGCAAATGAGCATAATTCGGTCGCCGTCAATAATATTACCCAGCTCATCAACTGCCAGACAGCGATCGGCATCGCCGTCATTGGCTATGCCAATATCAGCGTTATTAGCTATTACTGCGAGTCGTAGCGACTCCATATGTGTAGAGCCACAATTATCATTAATATTTATTCCGTTTGGTCGGTCGTGAATAACAATAACTTTAGCGCCCAATTGCCGCAGTACTTCCGGCGCCACCATGTAAGATGCGCCATTAGAGCAATCCATAACCACTTTCAAGCCTTTTAGCCGGACAGAAGCAGTTCCGACGACATAACCAATGTATTGTTCAATCAAACCGGTATTTGTGGAAAATGTGCCGACTTTTTCGCCGGTTGGATAGGGTAAATCACGATAATTGTTTATTAATTCTTCCAATTCATCCTCGACGGAATCAGCTAGTTTATAGCCATCGCCAGCAAAATATTTGATACCGTTATCGCCGTATGGATTATGCGATGCCGAAATAACTACACCGGCATCGGCGCCCATTTTTTGTGCAAGGTAGGCTACTGCTGGTGTTGGCACCACTCCAAGACTGAGCGCGTCGCCACCGGCAGAACAAATCCCGGCTGCCAATGCCGCTTCTAGCATACTTCCCGACAATCGCGTATCGCGTCCAATCAATACCAACGGTCGTCCATCATGTTTTGCACCGAAATATTGCGTTGCCGCTTTTCCCATTTTGTAGGCAATCTCCGGTGTAACTTCCGAATTTGCCACACCTCTTACGCCGTCAGTTCCAAATAATCTTCCCATACTATTACCATCCTCATCAATTAAGTTATCGAATTATCAATATTCTCGTTTACTCATGAACGCGTTAGCAGCATTCATACCGTCTAACGCCGCGCTCATAATCCCACCCGCATAGCCGGCGCCTTCGCCAATCGGATACAATCCGCGAATATTCTCTGCTTGAAAATCCGTACTGCGCACAATCCTACAGGGCGCACTGGTACGCGTTTCTACGGCTGTCAGTATTGCGCCGGAGCTATCAAAACCTTTAATCTTTCGGCCAAAATCAACTAGCGCTTTCGCCAATGTCTCAGTCACAAACTCGGGCAAGATACTACGCAAATCACCATCTACACTTCCTGGTAAATAAGTCGGCTCCAGCAACTTTTCCGATGGCTCATCATTCAAAAAACTGCCGACAGTTTGGACTGGGGCATTATAATTCATCCCGCCAGCAATAAAAGCCGCTTGCTCCAACTGGCGTTGAAAAACAATGCCGGCTAACGGATGACTGCCAAAATCTCGTTCATCGACCGTGACGACCAATGCTGCATTGGCAACACCGCTATCTCGGCGAAAGTTACTCATCCCGTTCACAACGACGGAATTTACTTCACTGGCAGCAGCTACAACTTTTCCGCCCGGACACATGCAAAACGAATATGCTGTCCGGTCATTCTCTTTATCGTGAAAAACCAATGCGTAATCTGCTGTACCGAGCTTTGAATGCCCGGCAAATTCCCCGAATTGCGCCTTGTCAATCATGGCTTGCGGATGTTCAATTCGCACGCCAACGGCAAATGGCTTGGTTTCAAGCCTAACTCCGTTATTATACAACATTTCATAGGTGTCGCGAGCGCTATGGCCAATCCCAAGGAAAACTGTATCCGAGGAAACTTGTTCGTCGTTAGCAGTGATTCCGACTACAGCGTTATTTTCAATATTTAGTGATTTCACCAGTGCGTCAAAAATTATTTCTCCGCCAAGCGCAATGATTTTGGCGCGAATATTCTTCACGACTGTTCGTAAAACATCGGTTCCAATATGTGGTTTCTGTAACCAAGTTATCTCCTCAGGCGCTCCACATTCGACAAACAACTTTAATATTTCACTAATGGCCGGATCGTTTAACCGGCAGGTCAATTTTCCGTCGGAAAAGGTCCCCGCGCCGCCTTCACCAAACTGTACGTTGCAATTGGTGTCCAAAATCCCAGCTCGCCAAAATTGCGCCACTTTTTGAGTTCTAATATCAACATCACTGCCACGTTCATATACAATTGGTCGAAAGCCGCTTTTCGCCAGTTGATAGGCCGCAAACATCCCTGCCGGACCAAACCCCACCACTATCGGTCGTGCTTCACTACTCGAAAACACTACTGGAATCGGTCGAGTGGCTGGTGTCGCAATATATCTCTTTGCCAATTTACTTTTAAGTATTTTTTTTTGCGCCTGTAAGTCATTTGTTTCAAATTCTACTGTATACACAAAACAGAGATTGGTTTTGTCCCGCGCATCCAGTGAGCGTTTTAAAATCCGAAAGTTAAATAAAGCTGCTTCTTTAACTTCTAATTTTCGATTTATAATTGTAGCGATTTCTCGATTGTTTTCTATGGCCACTCGTAAATTTGCATAGTGAAAAACCATCAGTTGTTTCCTTTGATTAGCGACCAATTGACTTCAATAATACCGGCAACAGTTTGAATGTTTTTGGGAATTATCAGCTTCACAGTCATATTTTTTCCAGTTGCAAATTCCTTTACATCAATTTGACTAGTTGAGATACTATCAATTTTTGCTATGTCGTCATTATTGCCGAATATTTTTATGCGCATCGGATTCAAAAATACGGTCGTATTGCTAATCTTTCCAATCGTATCCGCTACTAACTTTACTTCTTTTTCCTCAAACATATTAACAACTACCGCCACTCGTTGCGGGCTAATTTGAACTCCCTCGGTAATAGCAGCACCAGTAGCCGTAAACAGTTTAGGTGTAATATCAAAAGTGGTCGTTGAATTAATTTTCCCAAGATCAATTTCAGCTACTGCTTTTACCACAGAATATACATTTTCTTTAGCGCCCTTGATGATTATGAAATCCGGTTTTATAATGTTCTTTATTAGATACGACTTTGGATTTTCAGTAGTCCGACTTATTTCAAGTAGTATTTGTTTTTCCACCGCTTGCTCTAAGCGAACATTTTGATCGCCACCATCGTCAATCACTTCGATTTTCTCCGGGGCAACAACGTTAGCACGCAGGCTATGATTACCTTCGTGCATTCCCTTTAAATCTACAAAAGCATCGAATTCAGAACTCCTTACATCATTGATTCGCTCTCTAGTTGCTCGAACCGTTATTCGTATGCCATCACGAGGTTCTACGATCGCCAAGCCATCGCCAACATTTTTGTATTGAAGCGGTACATCAATTTTTTTCTCAATTAGTGGATTTTCATCACTAATGACAAAAAACCACATTACGATTGCAGCTACAAAAACTACTGCCCATTCCGTAACCTGCCGCATGCGTCTATTTCTCATTCTTTTTTTGCCTCCGCTTGATAAAGCCGCTAATACCACTGGTCTTTACAATAAGCGAATTCATTAAAAATTTTCGCAATTCATCAACTGAAATACCACGGAGTAGCCGTCCATCTTCTACGACGGATATTTTACCTGTCTCCTCACTAACAACTATCGCGATAGCATCCGTTTCTTCAGTAATACCCACCGCAGCGCGATGACGGGTTCCAAGATCAGTGCTCAACCGCCGCTGAGACAACGGCAAATAGCAGCCTGCCGCCAAAACGATATTGCCCCGAATAATAACCGCGCCATCATGCAACGGTGCATTCTTGAAAAAAATGTTCTTTATTAACTCACGACTTACTATTCCATTTATTTTGACGCCCCGGTCAAATATATCCGCTAGACCAGTTTCTCGCTGAATTATGATCAAAGCGCCGATTTTTTCCGGCGCTAAATCGGTAACTGCTGCAACTATTTCTTCAACGAATTCCTCAGCCTGACGACGATTTTCAAATCGCTCAGCTCCGGGAAATTTCTTCCCCAATTTTTCAAGAGCGCTACGCAATTCCGGTTGAAATATCACTGGCATTGCCAACAACAATATTGTAATTGATTTTGAAAGCACCCAATACATAGTATTAAGACTGAATTCTTTGCAAATAGGCGCCAAAATAGCCAGAACTAGCATTCCTTTCAGGAGTTGCATCGCTCTGGTGTTTTTTATCGTGCTATATAGCAATTTGAACAATATTGCGACAAGTACTATGTCTATTAAATCAGTGAAGGAAACGGTAAGTAAAATGGTCTTAAATTTTTCAAATATCAGCATCTCCGCTCCATCGATGAATATCTTCACTATTTTACCGCAAAATTACAAAATAATAAAGCCTTTTGCGAGACCGCAAAAGGCTTTATTGGCTAAATTACTTTGGTGCCATCCCAAGTCGTACGGACGTGAAACAGCTCCAACAACCGTCTGCTCATCGGACCGGCTTTTTTCTCGCCGATTATTCTGCCGTCAATCGATACTACCGGGACAACTTCTGAAGCCGTACCGGTCAAAAAGCACTCGTCCGCATTATATAAATCAAACGCGGTGAACAACTCTTCTTTGACCGTGATACCAGCATCTTTAGCTAATTCGATAATCGTGTTACGGGTAATTCCTTCAAGTAATCCTACGCTTTTAGGCGGAGTAAGCAGTTCGCCTTTTTTAACAATAAATATATTAGCTACTGTAGCTTCAGTAACATAACCGGAGGAATTTAACATTATTCCTTCGGCCATTCCTTGGCGATTCATCTCGATTTTCGCCATAACATTGCTCAAATAATTAAGCGACTTGATTCGCGGTGATAACATATCGTCGCGCATTCTCCGCGCTGCTGAGATAGCGACCGAAAGTCCGGTCTCGTACAATTCCGGCGGATAAATATTTATCTGAGTTACAATAATTACAACGGTTGTCTTCTTGCACTTGCGCGGGTCTACGCCCATATCACCGTAGCCTCGAGAAACTACCAAACGAATATAGCAACTTGCTAATCCATTCTTTCGAACTGTTTCAATAACTGCCTGATTCATTTCTTCAAATGAAAGAGGAATCTCCAGTGCAATCGTTTTCGCTGATTCATACAATCTCAGTAAGTGGTCGTTTAGTCGAAATATTAAATTGTTATAGACTCTGATTCCTTCAAATATTCCATCTCCATATAAAAATCCGTGATCAAACACTGATATTTTCGCGTTTTCTTTTTCAAAATATTCACCATTAATATAAATCATAATTTGCTTTCTCCGTGCATCGATATTTTTACTATGTATTTTACGCGCCCAGTATAGCACATTCGCAACATAAAAGAAAGCCGCAGCACGTGCTGCGGCTAATAACTACATAATCAATCCGGTATTTAGATTAATTAAACTAATTGTGTTTTTTTCCTCTACCAAAGTTATATCGAAGCATTTCTCCAATTTACGCTTCACTCGTTGCAATGCATTGTCAATCGATTTTACATGACGATCTAAATCAATGGCAATTTCCTGATAAGTTTTCCCGTCCAAATACGAACGCAACACTTGACATTCCAACTCACTAAGTACTTTACCAATAGTTCGTTCGACTTCTTGCAAGCCTTCGCGATAGATCATCAATTCCTCAGGATTAACATTTTTCGCCCGAGGAATAACATCCATCAGCGTCCGATCGTCATCGTCATACATTTGCTTGTTTAATGAAATATAGGAATTTAACGGCATATGCTTTTGTCGGGTAGCGGTCTTTATGGCAGTAATTATTTGACGAGTAATACATAACTCCGCAAAAGCCCGAAATGAAGCTTGTTTGTCACGACGAAAATCGCGCACTGCTTTGTATAGACCAATCATTCCTTCTTGCAAGATATCTTCCTTATCAGCGCCGATAAGAAAATATGCGCGCGACTTGTTCTTTACGAAATTTCTGTACTTAAATATCAAATACTCATACGCGAGAGTGTTGTTGCCCTCGTGAGCTTCGGCGACAAGTTCCTCGTCGGTCAAGCACTCAAAAGTTACTGTTTGCATTGGATACGTAGAGCAATACTGCATTGGCTACCTCCTGAAATGAAATAGCTGAATTAGTTAAGCACTATTATATTTACTAATCAAAAAAACTTCAACATATTTTAATAGATTTTAAACTTTTTTTTATTCGCTAGCCCGCTTGCGGGCAATTTCAAAAACTAACACTGCCGTTGCCACTGACGCATTAAGCGAATTTACTTTGCCAACCATCGGAACGCTGACGACATAATCACATTCCGACTTAGTCAAGCGCCCGATGCCTTTGTCTTCGCCGCCGATCACTAATGCTACCGGAAAATCAAAGTTAATCTTTGATGTCCATAACGACTGACCATCCATGTCTGCCGCTACAATCCAAAACCCACTATCTTTTAGTTTCTTGATTAATTGAGCGAGGTTTCCAACGCGGGCAATGGGCATATACTCAATTGCCCCGGAAGACGATTTTGAAACCACTTCGGTAATTGGGCAACTTCGGCGTTGAGGAATTATTATTCCATCAACACCAGCAGCTTCGCAAGACCGAATAATAGCGCCAAAATTATGCGGATCCTGGACTTCTTCTAAAATAACAATCAGTGGCTGGCGCTCTCCCTGTTTAGAAAGAGCAATTATCGTGTCGACTTCCGCGTATTCTACCGGTGAAACATAGGCTAACACTCCCTGGTGTTTTTGACCTTCGGCGATTTTTTCCAATACTTGAGCTTCGGCCTCTTGGACGGTAACTTTTTGCTGCCGAGCCATGAGGAAAATGTCTTTTAAGTGGTTATTATGCTTATTGCGTTCGATAATAATTTTGTTTATAGGTCGGCCAGCCTTCAAAGCTTCAATTACGCTATTGTTCCCTAAGATGATATTTGACATTTAGTCCATCCAAAGAAATACTTCGAACAATCCATCCGAATTCGCGCCACCGCGGAATAACACGTCCGAATTACAGGCATAGGCAATATTGCCATCCTTGTCAACAGCGATTAATCCGCCATCATCCGGACGCAACCGACCACCATGAATTACTTCATCTGCCGCTTGCTGTAACGACATATTGCGATAGTATAGTAGATTGTGAACATCCTTGGCAACGCCGTAACGAATGAATTCCTCGCCGTTACCGGTGCAACTTACAGCCACCGTTGCATTATTAGCGTATGTTCCAGCACCAATAATCGAAGTGTCGCCAACTCGGCCAAATTTTTTGTTCGTTAAGCCGCCAGTAGATGTTCCAGCCGCTAAGTTTCCGCACATATCCAAAGCAGCGCACCCCACAGTACCTTTTTTCATCCTCGGCTCAGAATCAACGAACATACAATCAGCAATAGCTGCAGTAATATTCTCGCCCTCATTCAAAGATTGCTGCCACTGTTTATAACGATGTTCAGTGTAAAAATAACTTTGTTCAACTAGTTCAACGCCTTGTGTTTCAGCGAACTTTTCCGCGCCACGCGCGATCATCATTACATGCGGTGAATGTTCCATAATTAACCGAACTAATTGAATAGGGTTCTTTATTCGCTGCAATCCGGTGGCAGCTCCACAACCAAAAGTCGCGCCGTTCATAATTGAAGAATCTAGCTCGTGTAACCCATCATTACTGAAAACTGCGCCTTTGCCACAATTGAAAATCGGGTCATCTTCCATGACCGTGATAGCTGCCACGACGGCATCTACACTAGTGCCACCCGCCTTCAGTACGTCTTCGCCAGCCCGCAATGCGGCGCTACAACTGTCGTTCCACATATCAATGGTATCTTGAGATGCGTCCCGCGGCAAAACACCTGCTCCGCCATGAATTGCGATTGAATACTTTTTACTCATTAAATCACCTGCTTCAAATTTATTTTAACCGTTTGTCGTTGATAATTATTATAGCAGATAGACCTTTTATTTGGTAAAGAAATCTATAATAAAAGATAAAAAAAACGCCGGAATTTTCCGACGCTCGCAAAAGTTTATTCGCTTAAATTTTGCATCTTTACTTTTTCAATATAGTCTGACGACAATTCTATGCAATACATCGACTACAATATCAATATGTTCAGCAACATCACGTAACTCGCGAAATATCTCGCGTTTTTTAATTATTTCTATGCTGATTTCAAGTTTAAACATTTCCGCTAACGCTTCTCGATACTGAATTACTATAAGCGATTTTTCTAGCCGCATATTATCGATAAGTAGCGCAGCATGGCGCGGGTTTTCCTCAAGCATCGAAGTCGCATCAAAAAGTGCTTTAGTGCTGCGGCTGAGCGAAGATGCCATGCCCAAAATTACGCTATCGGTTGCGCATTCATAGGCTTTACAAGAAAACATTGTCGATTTTGCAGCTTCTATTATCCGGCTCATTCTTATGGAAAAAATGTAGATGTCTTGGCGGGAAAATGGTGTCAAAAAAGCCTCGCTTAAGTCTGCTTCCATCTTAAACCGCACCCGATCAGCTTCTTCGGCTAAACTTAGCAATCCGTCATGGTTGAGATCCGAGCGCTCGCTCAGCCATCTTTCCAATCGCCGCACGCCTTCATAAGTAAATTCTGTTTGACGACAGAGGGTTGCAAAAAAATTATATTTTGGCGGAAATAACCTGTTGAATAATTTTTTCGTCTCCATAATACCTCAAGCGTTGATAATTTGAAACTAGAGTACTTTAAATAATGCAAATAATATTGCGCCGAACAATGCAGTAACTGGCATCGTGATCAACCAAGAAACAACCATTTCGCCGCCAATCTGCCAATTCACTCCTCGAGGGCTCTCGGCTGCGCCGACACCGACCACAGAACCCGCGATTACTTGCGTAGCAGATATTGGCATTCCAAGACAATTAGCGCTTGCCAACACCCCTAGCGCTGATAAATCAGAGTTGAAACTGTTCAAATTGTTCATCGTGCATATTTTACTACCCAGTGTTTTAATAATCGACCAGCTACCAACGAGCACTCCTAAGCTCATAAAACAAGCGCAAGTAAAACGCAACCATACCGGAACCTGCTCAGCCAAATTTTCGGGGGCGCCATTATGCTGTCCATGAACAACAAACACCAACATTATCAATCCGGCTACTTTTTGGCTGTCGTTTGCGCCATGATTATAAGCCAGCATACCTGTAAATAACCATTGACTTTTTGATAGAGCTTTGCTCAACCCTACTCCCGCTGAACGAAAAATTACAACAGTTAGTTTTTGAATTAAATAAGCTACGCAGATACCAATTAACGGTGAAAGTATCAATCCACAGACAATTTTAAATATTCCGGCTATTTTCCCGTGCGAAAAAAGATCAGCTAAACCCCAATTTATCGCAGCAAAACCATCAGCACAAATAGCACAGCCAACCAATCCGCCAACTAAAGCATGTGTGGAGCTTGACGGCAATCCAATTTTACCAGAGAAAAAATTCCAACTTAGCGCGGCGATGAAAGCTGTGCACACCACTAATAATAATTCGCTTTGAATTGCGATGTTTAATAACCCTACCATACTCAGCGCTACACCGCTGGCGCCGACCAGCGCTCCAGCAAATTCACACCCAGCTGCAAGCATTACAGCGGTTACTGGCGCTGCTGTATTGCTTGCAATTATCGATGCAATTACTGAACTAGAGTCGTTTGAGCTGTTCGTCAACAAGAAGATTATCGCTGCAACCAGCGTCAGCGCAAAAAGAACCTCATATTCCATTATGTACCTACGCAAAATTACAGTGTTCAAATTCCATAGACAATGTTTATATTTTTTTTATCGGCGCGTATTTCGCCATTAACGACTTGATTCCTAACCCGGGGAAAACAGCTTTCATTAACATTTTTGCGCCTTCACCTTTTACTTCGACGACCGTGCCATTACCAAATTCATTGTGGGCAATTTTATCACCACATCTCCATGTTGAAGTGGCTGTAGTGTTGGATTTTTTTAGTAAAGCATCCTTGCCGTCAAAATGCGTTTTTGTGCTAGCTGTGTATGCAGTAATGGGCAGCGTGTGCAACCGTTTATCTTTTGACCAGGACACACCTAGTCCTTCTGATTCTTCTAAATGAATACTGTCAATTTCATCAATAAACCGTGAACAGGTATTGATCGATATTTGTCCAAAAATCGAACGTACGCGTGATCGCAATAAATACAGTTGTTTCATTGCGCGGGTAATGCCGACGTAACACAAGCGTCGTTCTTCCTCAATCTCTTTCTCATTCATTAACGTACGGGCATGAGGAAACAAACCTTCTTCCATACCGGCAATAAACACTCGCGGAAATTCCAAACCCTTTGCTGAGTGGATTGTCATTAATTTAACGCGATCATCTTCGCTTTCAGCTTTATCAAGGTCAGTAACTAATGCAATATGCGTCAAAAACTCAGCAACACTTCCATCAGTATCCGATTTAATAAAGTCTCTGGCAACACCGATGAATTCTTTTAGATTCTCAACACGTGCTTCGTTATCAGGTGTTTTTGTAAGCTCGAGTTCTGCCAAACAACCGGTTTCCCGTAAAATATAATCGATAAATTCAGGTAATTCAAGATTTCCTTGTTCTCCCGCTAACTTGAACATCATTAAAGAAAATTCCGCGAATGCTGTACGAGCTTTCCCTGTCAATTGGTTGATTTCATCTGCACGGCTGGAAGCCTCAAACAGGGAAATATTGTTATTGGTCGCGTAGTCGCGCAAATATTTCATGCTAGTGCCGCCGATTCCTCTTCGAGGAACGTTTATCACTCGTTGCAAACTTATTGAATCGCTTTGATTATACAGTAATTTTAGATACGCGATAATATCTCTAATTTCTTTTCGCTCATAAAATTTGTATCCGCCCACAATCGAATAAGGAATACCAGCACGCAAAAAACCTTCTTCTATAGCTCGCGATTGTGAATTCGCACGATACAGCACCGCGCAGTCCTGGTATTTTTCATTGTTATCATGGGCTTCACGAATTGTACGCACAATGAAGTCAGCTTCATCCCGTTCGTCAATTGCGTTATAACTGATAACTTTTCCGTCAGACTTCTGATCCGTCCAAAGATTTTTCGGTCGCCGTTCAGTATTGTTTTTTATAACACAATTGGCAGAATCTAAAATTACTTGTGTTGACCGGTAATTTTGCTCAAGACTAATGATTTTTACTTCAGGATAATCCTTCTCAAAATCAAGAATGTTTTTGATGTCAGCGCCACGCCAGCCGTAGATGCTCTGATCTACGTCTCCTACGACGAAAATGTTGTGATGAATTTTTGCCAACATTTTAGTTAATAAGTATTGTACATGATTTGTGTCTTGATACTCATCGACTAAAATATAGCTGAATTTATTTTGATACTTGTTTAGAACCTCATTATTATTCTTTAATAAATCAACAGTTATCAATAACAAATCGTCAAAATCAAGCGCATTATTTTCAATTAATTTTTTGGTATACAGCTCAAAGATTTCGCCGACATTTTTTTCATACGGCTCAACTGCTAATTCTTGATAACGTTTGAAAGTCTGCATTTCATTTTTTGCACGTGATATAATTGTGCGAACATAAGACAACTTAAAGCGTTTATCGTCGTAATTCAGTTCCCGCAAACATTCTTTTACAATTATTTCGCATTCAGATTCATCGTAAATAACAAAATTGCGCGAATAGACGCCGCCATTGTCAATTTCCTGACGCAATAAACGCACGCAAAACGAATGAAACGTGCTTATCCAAATCATCCGGGCATAATTTCCGACAATTTGCTGAACACGCGCTTTCATTTCACCAGCAGCTTTGTTTGTAAAGGTAATTGCCAATATTGAATCAGCGGGCACCCCGTTGTCAATTAAATGCGCAATTCTTGCCGTAAGTACCGAAGTTTTGCCTGAACCCGCGCCGGCAATAACCAAAACCGGTCCTTCAGTTTGTCTAACCGCATTTCTCTGTACATCATTCAGTTTCTTAAAATATTCTCGCATCCTAACCTCAATCAAATCATGTCTTTATAGTATATGCTATTTTCGCTGTCTGCTCAACATATTTCTGCATAATCAATTGCATATTTTAACTATGTTTAAAATATAATAACATTTGACAAAGGATATTTAGTTGAGTAGAATTCAAATAAAGCTAAAGCAACTTAAGAAAAGGAGCCTGCATGCTGAAAATATTTCGCACCAAGTCTATAGCCGATATGGTCGTAAATTCCGAAAAAACCGAACTGACCCGCTCATTGACTTATATAGATCTAATTTTCATGGGCGTTGGTGTAATCGTCGGCACTGGGATATTTGTTTTCACTGGAATCGGCGCAGCCCAATTTGCCGGTCCAGCCTTGATGCTGTCCTTTGTAATTTCCGGTGTAACTTGCGCATTCGCTGCCTTGGCCTACGCTGAACTAGCTTCAATGGTTCCAATTGCCGGTAGCGCTTACACTTACACTTACGCTGTTTTGGGCGAACTAGTCGCCTGGATAGTCGGCTGGGCGCTGGTACTCGAATACTCTATTGCTGCCGCTGCGGTGGCTTCAGGGTGGTCACAATATGTTGTTTCAATTTTTGGAACTTTCTTATTCGCCATACCTGAATATTTGCAAAAAACTCCTGCCGACGGAGGCACAATTAATCTCCCTGCCGTATTACTTGTTCTGATACTAACTTTCATACTATATAGAGGCACGAAAGAAAGCGCAAAAATTACTCGTATTTTAGTAATCATCAAATTAGCAGTAGTTTTTGTTTTCATCGCTCTTGCCGCGCCATATATTAAAGTGGCAAATTGGGATCCTTTTATGCCATTTGGTATGAAAGGAGTTATCACTGGAGCTTCTTTCGCTTTTTTTGCTTATCTTGGTTTTGATTTAATTGCAAATGCTTCAGAAGAATGTAAAAACCCAAAACGTGATCTTCCAATCGGGATACTTGGTTCATTAGTAGTCGTAACAATATTATACATTGTTGTAACCGCGATAATGACCGGTGTTTTACCTTATTCCCAACTAAATACTGGAGCGCCGATTACTACTGTGCTTGATTCAATTGGTTATCGGTTTGGTTCTGCTTTACTCGGTTGCGGAATTATTTTCGGTCTTACCGCGGTGGTGCTAGTGTTACTATATTCACAAACCCGTTTATTTTTGGCAATGGCTCGCGATGGTTTGCTCCCTGTAAGTATAGCGCAAATCCATCCAAAATATAAATCACCATCGTTGCTCACAGCAATAACAGGGGTTTTAATTGCTTTCGTCGTCGGCTTTGTTCAGTTAGAAGTTCTTGCTGAGCTGGTAAATATTGGGACGTTGTTCGCGTTTATAGCTGCCTCAGTCGGTGTATTGATACTGCGAATAAAGAATCCTGAATTCCATCGCCCGTTCAAATGTCCTTTCCCTTATGTTATTATGCCTTTGGCAATTTTAAGTTGTGGTTTTTTGGTGATTAATTTGCGTAAAGAAACATGGCAATTCTTTATTGTTTGGGTTGTTATCGGCTTAATTATTTACTTTGGCTACGGTCGACAACACAGCAAGATTGGCAACAAAGAATAGTTTTCCAAAATTATAGCCGACCAAGATTAATTTTCTTGGTCGGCTTTTAATTTTGCGAAAATTAATTCATACGCATTAGTCATAAGTTCAACTTTTCTCGCTCCCTGCCCCTCAAGGTGTAAGTAGCCAATCAGTGTTTCAAAACCGGTAGCTGCCCGATATTCTGATACTGTAGCGCTTTTTGGAACCGGTGAACTGGTGTTTCTTCCTCTAAGAAATATTGATTGCTCAACTTCGCTAAAGTTCACTGAAAGTCTTCGTACTGCATAGGCCTGTAACTTTGCCGAAACTATTGTCCTACAGTACTCATGCAATTCCCGGACTTTTTCATAGCCCGCGAGCAATAATTGCTCGCGAACAAATAAAGAAAAAACCGCGTCGCCAATGTAGGCCAATATTAACGGGCTGGTTATTTTAACTTCCACTTAACACCGTCTTTACCATCCTCGAGCGCGATACCGATAGCAGTAAGCTGGTTACGTATAGCATCGGAAGCTGCCCAATCTTTTTTTGCTCGGGCATCTTGCCGCAATGAAACAACCAGTTCCATTAATTTTTCTACTAACTCATCATTTCCAGCATTTGCGCTGACTTCTTGTTCCAAAATGCCAAATATCGCTATAATATCATTAAACAATCCGCTAACGGCAGTATAGAATTTAAGACCCACAACCTTATCAGCGTGCTGGTGCTCTTGAAGGCAATTATTTATCTCTTTCATAAGCGCGAACATTACGGAAAATGCCAATGCAGTATTGAAGTCATCGTCCATTGCTGCATAAAAATCATTTCGCAATGAATCAATTCGCAACAGTGCGGCATCGTCAGAATTCGAATTGACGACAGCTTTCTCAAGTAGTTGTAAGTTATCTCGCGCCTTGCTTATTTTCTCGAGATTTTTTTCCGCTTCAATCAATCGCTCATCTGAAAAATCCAAGGGACTTCGATAGTGGGTGTTGGCGATAAACAGCCGCAAAGCCTCACCGGAATAATGTTGTAGAATATCGGACACCAATGAAAAGTTTCCTAGTGATTTAGACATTTTTTCTTGATTGATGGTGATGAAACCATTGTGTAACCAATAATTAACAAACGGCTTGCCGGTATAGGCCTCAGTTTGCGCGATTTCATTTTCATGATGCGGAAACACTAAATCACTACCGCCGCCGTGAAAGTCGAAAGTATCGCCCAAGTATTTAATTGACATTGCCGAACACTCAATATGCCAGCCCGGTCGCCCTGCTCCCCAAGGGCTTTCCCAAAACGGCTCACCCGGCTTCGCCGTTTTCCAAAGTGCAAAATCTAATGGATTATTTTTTCGTTCATCAATATCTACCCGGGCACCGGCTTGCATATCTTCTAAATTTCTTCCACTAAGCTTTCCGTAACCTGCAAATTTTTCAACTGCAAAATATACATCGCCATCTACAACGTAAGCGAAGTCTTTTTTTACCAGAGTATCCACCATTTCAATTATCTCCGGCATGTGTTCCGATACGCGGGGATAATCGTCGGCACGTCGAACATTTAGTTTATCCATAACAGCATAGTACGCGGCTATATAGCGATCAGCAATAGTTTTCCAACTAACGTTTTCAGCAATTGCCGTGTTGATAATCTTATCATCGACATCAGTGAAATTCGAAACATAAGCCACACTAAAGCCTCGATGCTCCAGATAGCGCCTTATGACATCCCAGACGACTGGCGGCCGGGCATTACCAATATGTGGATGATTATAGGGTGTAACTCCGCACACATACATCCGGACGGCTTTTTCGGTTATCGGAACAAATTCTTCCTTGTGCTTTGAAAGGGTGTTATATACTCTTAGTTTCACTACGTTTCTCCTTTTCCAATTGTTCGATCCGTTGTTCCATTTGGTTTAACTGACGATGCATACAAACCATCATTTCAGCAACGGGATCCGGCATATTTTCATCATCTAATCCATCTTTCAACCGCTTACCGTCCCGTATCACAATTTGACCGGGAATTCCCACAACTGTTGAATTCGGCGGAACATGTTTGAGCACCACAGAACCAGCGCCGATTTTGGAATTGTCGCCGACCTTAAATGAACCCAAAACTTTTGCTCCGCTAGAAACTACGACATTATTTCCAATCGTTGGATGCCGTTTACCTTTTTCCTTGCCGGTTCCGCCCAGCGTCACGCCTTGATAGAGCGTAACGTCGTTGCCAATCTCCGTCGTTTCACCAATTACAACCCCGGTTCCATGATCAATAAAAAAATTATTCCCGATTTTGGCGCCCGGATGAATTTCTATTCCCGTAAAAAATCGCGAAGTCTGCGACAATAACCGCGATATAATAATCATATTATGTTCAAATAGCCAGTGAGCTACCCGATGCGCCCAGATAGCATGCAGCCCCGGATAGCACAACACTACTTCCAAGCCGGAATTCGCAGCTGGATCACGTTCTAATACTGCCTTTATGTCTTGTCTTATCCTGTTAAACATATAACCGCCAATCATACCAATTTTTGAATTGCCAACTCAAGCCGTCGAATACTTTCAGACTGCCCTAAAATATCCGCTAACTCGGCTGCTCCGCCAGGTGAAGATTCCATCCCAGTCAATGCCGTACGCACCGGCCAGAGCACCTGACTATTTTTCAAACCACTTTCAGCGACAATATTCATCAGGCTATTATTGATATCGTCAACTGACCATTGCTGAATGTCTTGTAGCACCGGCAACACTCGCTTTAAAACTGCAAGCGAAATTCCCGAATCAGTTTTCATTTTTTTATGCGTAAACAGCGCGATATCATATTGTGGTAAATTCTTAATAAAGGAGATTTTTTCGGGGATTTCCGAAAATATCTCCGTACGGTTTTTTAACAATACACTCAATTTATGCAGATCAATATCCACTAAACCAGCTTGAATAAAGTAGGGTTTGGCATACTGCAAATATTCTTCCACACTAAGCCGCTTAATGTATTCCGAATTCATCCAGCGTAGTTTTTGTACATCAAATATTGCCGGCGATTTACTTAACCCTTGCACTTCAAAACACTGCTTTAACTCATCGATTGTGAAAAACTCTTGTTCGGTGCCGGGATTCCATCCGAGTAACACAATATAATTCACAATGGCTTCTTTTAGGAAACCCCGGTTGATGAAGTCCTCAAATGAAGCATCGCCTTCACGTTTGCTAAGTTTCTTGTCCTTAGTTTTCATAATTGGCGGCAAATGTATATAGATCGGAAGTTCCCAACCAAATGCGCTGTATAATACGTTATATTTCGGTGTCGATGATAAATATTCCGAACCACGGATAACGTGAGTAATCTTCATAAGATGGTCGTCAACGACATTAGCGAAATTATAAGTTGGTAAGCCATCGGCTTTCAACAAGACCCCTTCTTCTAATTCGCTGTTTTCAACAGTTATCGTTCCGTAAACAACATCAGTAAAAGTAGTGTGACCGCCTGTTGGAATGACTTGACGCACTACATGGTTTTCGCCGTTTTTCACACGGGTAAATGCCAAATCATTGTCAACATTTTTGCAACAACCATCGTAACGATATGTCTTGCCAGCGGATTCGCATTCAGATCTTAATTGTTCCAAGCGCTCCTTGCCGCAAAAACAGTAATAAGCGCCGCCAAGCTCAACTAGCTTGTCAGCGTATTCACGATATATTTGACGCCTTTCACTTTGAACATACGGACCATATTCGCCGCCCTTCCCCGGACCTTCGTCGAAATCAATGTTTACAGTTTTTAATGTTTCGAAAATAACATTAGTCGCTCCTTCGACTAATCTTTCCTGATCAGTATCTTCGATTCGTAAAATAAACTGTCCATGATGACGTTTGGCAATAAGATATTCATATATAGCAGTCCTCAGATTACCGATGTGCATATAACCAGTCGGACTAGGAGCAAACCGTGTTCGTATAGTCATACTATTTACCTCTCAAATTCGTAGCTAATATTATACCTAATAACGCCAACTTTGAAAAGAAAAAGCGCCCTGGTCGAACCAAAACGCTTGCAACTATCACGTTGCTTTTAAGACACTTACGATAGCATATGCCGAAATACCCTCTTCGCGTCCGATAAAGCCCAACTTCTCAGTTGTGGTTGCCTTTATATTAACCGCGTCAACCGCAATTTGGCAAGTTCTAGCAATATTCTCCCGCATTTCTGCGATAAATGGCGCCAATTTAGGGTTTTGCGCTGCTACTGTAGCGTCAATATTGTTGATAGAATAGCCACTGATATTAATCAAACCAACAACCTGCTGCAATAAAGCAATACTAGAAGCGCCCTTAAATTTTGTGTCAGTGTCAGGAAAATGTTTCCCAATATCTCCAAGAGCGGCTGCTCCAAGTAATGCGTCCATTATCGCGTGCAACAAAACGTCCGCATCACTGTGTCCGAGCAAGCCGAGTTTGTACGGAATTTTCAGTCCACCCAAAATAAGGTCACGTCCTTGAACCAGTTGATGCACATCATATCCAAATCCCACTCTAGCTACTGGCATATCCTGAATCCCCCGATTTCGTTGCCTTAGTAATTCACGACCAATCGTAATATCCTCAGGTGTTGTAATTTTAATGTTATCATAACTACCAGGTACGACACACACCGCCTTACCAAAATATTCGACAATAGAAGCATCATCAGTACCTCGATAATCATTTAAATGAGCGCTCTCATAAGAGCTAATAAGCAATTCCTTAGCAAACCCCTGAGGAGTTTGCGCTGCAAACAAAGATAAACGCTCTGGCGTAGACACGACCACCGCATTTGTATCAACTACTTTGATAGTATCTTTGACAGGTACGGCAAGAATTGCAGCATCAAATTCGATCATGCAATCTATCAGTCTCAATACTGATGCCTCATCTACAAATGGGCGAGCGCCGTCATGAACTAAAACGTATTTTATTCTGTCTCCAATTGTAACAAGCGCGTTCATGATGGAGTCTTGACGCTCTTTGCCGCCAACGACAACTTTAGCCGAACAACCAGTGTGTTGTATAATTCTTTCTACTTCAAAATAATCATCATTTCCTGTGACAACAATTATTTCGCTGACCATATCTATCCGTGAAAACAATTCCAATGAGTATTGTAATATTGCCTTCCCGTTTAATTCATGTAATATTTTATTTTTATCAAGCGCCATCCGTGTGCCGCGACCAGCTGCGGCAATAATCACTGAAATCATAAATTTATGACTCCATCTTCATTGTGCGCGCAAATATCAACCGACCGGCTGCTGTCTGAAAAACTGAATGCACCAGCACTTCGACCGTCTTACCAATATGCTCCTTGCCGTCTTCGACAATGATCATCGTACCGTCATCCATATAAGATACTGCCTGATCAGGTTCTTTACCTGCTTTCGTTAAATGCACGGTAAGCACTTCACCGTTTGCTACATTAGTCTTCACTGCTCCCGCGAGTTCGTTGACATTTAGAACTGATAAGCCATGCAACGTTGCGACTTTATTTAAGTTATAGTCAACTGTCAGCAATTTACCTCCCGTTTCTTTTGCAAGGCGTAATAATTTTAAGTCTACTTCACGAATAGCTGTGTAGTCTGTATCGTCAATTTGAATCATATTCGAATTTTCAAGCCGCAAACGATTCAAAGTATCTAATGCACGTCGACCTTTGGCGCGTTTAAGTTCATCAGTAGAATCAGCCAACGCCTGTAACTCCATAATTACAAATTGTGGAATGACCAAGGGTCCTTCAATAAATCCGGTTTTTATCATTTCTTCGATTCGACCATCGATAATAACGCTAGTATCAACAATTTTTTTACTCTCAAACAATTTGTCAGTAAACTCAGTTTTCAAAGCACCAATTTTCTTTAAAGTTTTTAGCACCTCATAGTTTTTGGATTTACATACCGAACCACCAATATAAGCTGCAAACACGCTGAAAATTATTGGCAAAAACTTGCCGACATAAGGAATATTCCACAGAGCTAAAGCAAATAAATTGGCAATAATTAAGCCAATAGTAACACCTAACGCCCCTCCAAGTAGTTCCTCGGATGGCGCAAGCGTAAGTTGCTGTTCAATTTTGTGTGAAAAGTGCTTAATCAATCTAATAACCTTTTTATGTAACAACCAACCGAAAATAGCAAAAACCAACCCGCTAAAAAAGACCCAAAAAAATCTTTCTATCGTGCTGTCAATCGGATGACTCTGTATAATAGTAACATTAATAAACGGTATCATCTGATCTGATAAAACAATCCCTAAAGCGCCACAACTTAAGACGATTAGCCATTTCATCATATAGTCAGCTGCATAACTAATATCCATAGGTACCTCCAAAATATGGTTCCATTATAGCACAACTGGTCGCAGCAAACAAAAAAACACCTCACGGAGTGAGATGTTTTAATGAAACCGGCGGCGACATAATCTCCCGGACCGTTGCCAGCCAAGTACCGTCAGCG
>JBAXTZ010000038.1:0-30562 GCA_037129925.1 Bacillota bacterium | reverse complement strand
AGACGGTTGAAGACATGGCGCGGAGAATAAAATCGTTGAAGATCTCCGTCGGGCCGTAGGGGCGCGGTTTCCGCGCACGCTCCCGTTTCGCTTGCGGCGCAGGTTATTATATGCGCAAATACGACATCGATGTCGCATTTGAAATCACTCTGATATTTTTCGATAAGCGTTTACAATTTGGTACGCAGTGCGTACCAAATTGCGCGGTCATCGTATTACGCTCAATGAATTGAAAATATCTTCGTAATAGAGATATACGACGTGATATTTCGTCGTAATTGTAGGGGCAGGCCCCTGTGCCTGCCCGCGTACCCGACCTCGTACCCATGTGCGTTCCAGACTTGCCGACGAGTTTTCCAAGCCACCGTATAACCGGGCGATGCCGATACCGGCAAAATACAACTGGGACAGCTTGACCGGCAAACGCGGCGATGCCCTGGAATTGCATTACAGCGCACTGTTGCGTGAACTGGGACGCGAGCCGGGTGTGCTCGGTCAGATATTTACCAAGTCGCAAAACAAAATAACTGACCCGGCGAAACTGTTCAAACTGATTGATATGATTGATAAAGAGCGCTGGAGTACGATGGGCGCCGATATCAAGGGTGAAATTTACGAAGGATTGCTGGAAAAAAACGCCGAGGATGTCAAGAGCGGCGCCGGTCAGTATTTCACTCCGCGCAATTTGATCAAGGCAATTGTTCAGTGTGTCCGTCCGGAACCGCTGAAAACCATCTGCGATCCGGCCTGCGGCACCGGCGGATTTCTGCTGGCGGCGTATGACTTTATCGCGAATAATGCTCCGCTCGACCGTGACCAGAAACATTTCTTGAAACACAGTACCTTTTTTGGCAACGAAATTGTCGCCAACACCAGGCGGCTGGCGCTGATGAATATGTTTTTACACAATATCGGCGATATCGACAGCGCCAACTTCATCTCGCCCGCCGATTCGCTGGTGGCCGATTCCGGCGACCGCTATGATTACGTGCTGACCAATCCGCCATTTGGCAAGAAGAGCAGCATGACTTTTACCAACGAGGAAGGCGAGCAGGAGAGCGACAGCCTGACCTATAACCGTCAGGATTTCTGGGCGACGACCAGCAACAAGCAACTGAATTTCCTGCAGCACATCCGCACGATCCTCAAGACGACCGGCAAAGCGGCGGTGGTGCTGCCGGATAATGTATTGTTTGAAGGTGGCGTTGGCGAGACGGTCCGCAAGCGGCTGATGGAAACGGTGGAGCTGCATACGATTTTGCGGCTGCCGACGGGGATATTCTATCGTCCGGGCGTGAAAGCCAACGTGCTGTTCTTCGACAGCCGCCCGGCGAGCAAAGACCCGTGGACCAAAGAAGTTTGGATTTATGATTTCCGGACGAATATCCATTTCACATTGAAGAAGAACCCGCTGCAACTTGGCGACCTGAGCGATTTTATCAATTGCTATAATCCGGAGAATCGCCACTTGCGCGCAGAAACCTGGCATCCGGACAGCAATCCTGAAGGCCGTTTCCGCAAATTCACTTACAAGGAAATTATCGAACGCGACAAGACCAGTATGGATATCACCTGGATTAAGGACAAAAGCCTCGCCGACCTCGATAATCTGCCGGAGCCGGACATTATTGCCGCTGATATCGTAGAGAATATCGAAGCCGCGTTGGAGAGCTTTCGCGAGATTGTCGGGAAGTTGGGGTAAAATTCAAATGAACATTAAATTTAAAGGAGCTAAATCATGAAAAAGTATGCAAAAAAGTATTTCGACCGAGTGCGGCAGATACTGGATGACGTGGAAAAAACTCAAGCCGGAGTAATTGACCGGGTCGGAAAGAAAATGGCAGACGTTATCGTTGCTGGCGGAAATGTTTTTGTGTTTGGTTGCGCCCATGCCGGAATAATGGCTGAGGAGATGTTTTATCGCGCCGGTGGTTTGGCGCTGATTAATCCGTTGTTCAATCCGACATTAGTTTGCGATGTCAAGCCGATTACCCTGACTTCTGTTATGGAACGGCAACCGGGTTTAGGTATCGGCATCGTCGATGGTTCGCCGCTCAAAAAAGGTGACCTGCTAATTGTCCACTCGGTTTCCGGACGGAACAGCGTGCCGGTGGAAGTGGCCGACCGCGCCAAATCCAAAGGTGTTTATGTTGTTGCCCTAACCAATCTTGATTATTCTTCGAAATTGACCTCCAGACATCCGAGTGGAAAAAAACTATATCAGGTTGCTGATATTGTGATCGACAATTGCGGCGACTTTGAAGACGCTGCTGTAGCAATTGACGGAATGAAGCAGAAGAGCGGCGCAACTTCCACTGTTATCGGCGCAAGTATTTTGCACGCGATATCACTGACGGCGATAGAATATTTACAACAGCAAGGTGAGACCCCGCCGATATATCACAGCGCCAATGTCGATGGTGGTGATGAATTTAATAATAAGTTGATGGAAAAGTTTTCCGAGCGGATTTTTTATCTATAATATCTTCATGTCCGGGACGTAGACTTCGATAGCTTGCGTAGAAAGGGCATGCGTTTTTTTGGGGAGTTGGCTAAATAATTCGTGTTGTGCTAAAATAGTGTTGACGTTTAATGGTGAAATGCTGTGATGGTAAGGTTGTTGTGGGTAAAGGGGACAAGATGCGTAGATTTCCTTATGGCGAGACGAATTTTGAATTGATTCGATCGGACGGAAAAATTTTTGTTGATAAAACTAAATATATTGCCGAGCTGGAACAGCAGCCATCTTTTCAGTTCTTCATCCGACCGCGGCGGTTTGGAAAGACGTTGTGGCTTTCGGTGCTGGAAAACTACTATGATGTTTACAAGGCGGATAAGTTTGTCGCGTTATTTGGCGATTTGGCTATCGGCAAGCAGCCGACAGTGTCGAAGAACAGCTATTTGATTTTGCGACTAAGTTTTGCCGGAATTGCCACTGATAATGGTAAAGACGTGTTGATCAGCGATTTTTATGCGCAAGTTCGCAGTAGTGCAGAAAACTTTTGTGAAAAATACTTTGACTTGCTTCAGGATAAAGTCGTGGCAACGGTTGATAGTACTGCAATATCAATCATCGGCGATCTGTACAAACTAGTGGCTCGCTGCAATCAACGTATGTTCTTGATTATCGACGAGTACGACAATTTTGCAAATGAGCTGATTGCTAGCGACGACAAAGAATTGTACTATGACTTGATCAGCGGCGAGGGGTATGTAAAAGCTTTCTACAAAGCAATCAAAGAAGGGACCTCTTCGGGCATCGAGCGGCTATTCATGACTGGTGTTAGTCCGGTGATGCTGGATGATTTAACTAGCGGTTTTAATATCACTGCCAATTTGACGCTCAAGCCGGAACTTAATGGCATGCTGGGATTAACTGATGCCGAAGTCGAAGAGCTGGCGCGTCAAGTATGTCCGCGGGAAATTGATTTAACTAGACTACAGGAAGACTTGCGATTGTATTTTAATGGTTACAAATTCAGCGTTATGGCGAGTGAACGGATATATAATACCAACATGGTCATCTATTTTATGGAGGAGTTGCGACAAAGCGGACGCTATCCGCAATACATTCTCGATCGTAATGTCGTGACCGATTATCGCAAGACTGAGATGCTTGCCAGAAAATTTGATGCCTATGATTGTCTGCAAAACATTGCCGGTGGCGGGACGGTAACTACAAGACTTGTAGATAGATTTGACCTTAATACGATTTTTGCGATAAAAGACAATTATTGGTCTTTGCTTTTCTATCTCGGCCTCTTGACGATAAAAAGTTCGCAATTCAGTTACGTTGCCTTAGGCATTCCCAATTATGCGATAAAATTAATGTTTTGGGAAAATTTCGGTGAAACACTAAGAGCGCAGACGCAAGTAGTCCGAAGTAATGATTTTTTTGAACCATTGACCAAAATGGCGCTAGAAGGCGATGCAAATGATTTCACGAAACAATTTGAACACACTTTTATACAACTATTGAGCTATCGAGATTTGATCCAACTAGATGAGAAGCATATTAAGCTGGCGTTGCTGGCGATTTTGCATCTCGGCGGAACTTTTCTCGTTGACAGCGAACGCGAACTGGGCGACGGTTACGCCGATATACTGCTCAGCGAAAATCCGGCTTACCCAAACAGCGCAAAATACGAGTGGATTATCGAACTAAAATATCTCAAAAAAAAATCTCTCAAAGAATATGAGCGAATTGTAGCTGAAGCCAAAAGTCAAGCCGAGCGTTATCGCAGTGCCTATATTGCCAAATATAACAATGGCAAGATTGTAAAGACGCTAGTGCTGATCTGTAGCGGCAAGGGCAAGTTAGAGATTGCTAATATCGGTTGAGTTTAAATGAATATAAAAAATGCCACCCGATTAAGTGCCGGGTGGCATTTTTTGTATATAGGGCGCTTAGAAATCTCTGGCGACCAAAAACTCCGCCAAAGCCCGTAGCACATCGGCTTCTTCGCCAAACTGACAGAGCGATTCTACGGCTTTGTCCACTTCGTAGCGTGCCATTTGCCGGGCGTTTTCCAGACCGTACACGGAAACATAGGTGTAGTGCTTGTCGCGGATGTCGCTACCGACCGATTTGCCGGTTTTTTCTACTGAACCGGTTACGTCGAGGATGTCGTCGGTAATTTGAAAAGCATTGCCGTAGTGTTCGGCGTATTTGGTCAAATCATCGAGCTGACGTTTGCGCGGGCTGACCAGTGTCGCACCGGAACGGACGGCGGCTTTGAAAACTGAACCTTTTTTTGTTTTGTGGAGAAATTGCATCGATTTTTCGTCGATTGGCTTGTCGCGAAACAAAACGTCAACGGTCTGTCCGCCGATTAATCCGGTTGGGCCATAGGCGTGGATTAATTCGCGGGCTACTTTTAAGTGCAATTCCGGGTTGACGTTCGGTTGATTTAAGATTGCTTCTGTGCCCATCGTAATCAACGCTGTTCCGGCGAGCAACGCCAAGCCGTCGCCATAGATGCGGTGGTTGGTCGGTTTGCCCCGGCGAAAGAAATCGTTATCGATGGACGGCAGGTCGTCGTGAATCAGGAAACCGGTATGAATCATTTCCAGTCCGCAGGCGACGTGGAGAAAGTTCGCGCCATTCCCACCCCGGGCATCGGCAGCTGCCATCAGTAAAATCGGACGTAATCGTTTGCCACCGGCGAATAAACTATAGCGCATTGCCTCGTATACTTGAGGCGGGTAAACGTCGTTAGCGGGAACTAATTCCTGCAATAAATTATCAATCATCTGCGCCCGTTCTTTACGGTATTTTTCAATATCAATTTTCATAGAAGCCTCCAAGTTGTTTTGTCCAAATAATTATACAATAGCTGTCGTTATAAAATAAAGAAAAAAATGTGCGTATGGTTATTTTGCCGCGAATTTGGAGTTAAAATTTGTTTGTACAGCAATCGAATGGTATAATGGGTTGATTAATTGATATGGGGTGATTGCTCTGTGCGATGGCGCGCGAAATCATGGATGAAAGACCGAATACAAGAATTTTATGGTGATGGTATTATTGCTGATTTTTCAATCGCTAAGTCAGCCGTTTTTTCTGATAGCAGACCAATATGGTTAGAAATTGGCACCGGTATGGGCAGGTTTATCAACAGCATGGCGCAGTTGCATCCGGATGTTGATTTTTTGGGCGTGGAACGAGCAACCGGAGTTATCTATCGCGCCGTGGAAGCAGCCCGTCAACAGTCAATAGAGAATTTGTGGTTTATCAATCGTGATGTTACCGATATTTGCGAATGGTTAGGCGACCAATCAGTAGAAAAGATATTTCTTAATTTTAGTGATCCCTGGCCCAAAAAACGCCACCACAAAAAACGGCTGACGCATACAAAAATGTTGAAACGCTATCAGCGGTTATTGGTAACCGGCGGTAAAATAATTTTCAAAACTGACAACGAGGAATTGTTTGACTGGTCGTTACAGCAGTTTGCGGAAATGAATATGCGGTTGGAATTCGTCAGCTATGATTGGCATAACGCGCCGGAGCGGTCGGAAGTGGTTGATGTAATGACTGAATACGAGCAACGTTTCAGTGGCATGGGCAAGAGAATACTCCGTGTTGTTGCGGATTTTGAGAGTGTGAATTGTGAAAATATGGCGTAGCTATCAGGAAATGATAGTGTTTCTGGCATTGTTGCTTTCGGCAATCGGACTGTTCAATGTTTTTAATTCCAGCTATGTTTTGGGAATGAATAACGAGAGCAATCCCTACTTCTTTTTTTTGCAGCAAGCGAAAGCGCTGGTAGTCGGGGTAATCCTGGCGTTAGCGCTGTGTAGTAAGCGAATCAATTTCAAAAAATTGCGAACTATGCAACTGCAATATGGTTTTGCGATATTTGTCATCTTGTTGCTGATTGCGGTCGAACTAGTGGGAATTTCGGTCAACGGCTCACAGCGCTGGTTGAAACTGGGACTTACTTTTCAACCGTCGGAGTTGGCAAAGCTGAGTGCGATATTTTTAACAGCAGCCTATATCGATAAATTTTACCAACAGAGCAACCGGTCACGCTATATTTCCTTGATGACCCCGCCGGTTGTTATCACTGTCATAATGTTCGGGTTGGTTTTTAAGCAACCTGACTTAGGAACGGCTATTGTAATCGCGTTGATGTGCGTTTCGCTGTATCTAGTTGCCGGGCTGCGGCCGCGGATGATTATTGGTTTGGCTGTTACTGCCGCAATGCTGGCAATACCGTTAGTAATCTTCGCATCCTACCGCTTAGACCGGCTCCGCGCCTGGTTTGATCCGTGGCAATACGCCCAAGGAATCGGTTATCAGGCCTGTCAGTCGATGCTGACTATAGGTAGCGGCAAGATTTTTGGAATGCAGTTTGGTCTGGGGCTGAGTAAGTTTTTTTACCTGCCGGAGGCGCACACCGATTTTGCATTTGCCATCTGGGCTCAAGAGTCCGGGTTTATCGGTTCGGTGTTGCTGTTAGCGCTGTTTTTGTTGTTCGCCAAAATTAGTATAACTGTTGCCATGAAAACTACCGATGTTTTCGGAAGAATGTTGGCGATTGGGATTACGTTATTGATTGCCGGACAAGCGCTAATCAATATTGCGATGGTTACCGGTGTCTTTCCGGTTGTCGGCGTACCGTTACCGTTTGTCAGTTATGGCGGTACTTCATTGGTTATAAATTGGATTGCCGTAGGATTTCTGGCAAATGTCGCCGGAAAGTTAAAGGAGGAAAAGCAGGATGAGTAAGAAAGTGGGTATTTGTTCCGAGATAATAAAAACTGCGCTCGCAAGCATTCCTACACCCTTTTATTTGTATGACGAAGCAGCCATTCGCAGTAACGCACGTGACTTTCTAAGCGCCTTTGCCTGGGCGCCGGGATTCACAGAGTTTTTTGCGGTAAAAGCCAATCCCAATCCCTATTTGTTGAAAATTTTGGCAAGTGAAGGACTTGGCGCTGATTGCAGTTCGTTGCCGGAATTGATTTTGGCGCAAAGAGCCGGTATTCAAGGCGAACAAATTGTTTTCACCTCCAACAATACGCCGATTGACGAATATTCGGCAGCCATTGATGCCGGTGCGTTAATCAATTTTGATGACGTTACTCACGTGGACTATGTCTTGAAAAATTTGGGAAAACTTCCCGATTTCGTATCGTTTCGCTATAATCCCGGCGATGCCCGCGCGGGCGGTAACGCAATTATTGGCAAACCCAGCGAGGCTAAATACGGTTGCACGCGTGAGCAGATATTCACCGCGATAAACAAATGCCGCGAGCACGGTGTGAAACGCTTTGGGTTGCATACGATGATTGCTTCAAACGAAATGAATATGGATTGGTTTACGGAAACGGCGCGAATGATGTTTGGCCTGGCGTTAGCGGTACAGGATAATTGCGGGGTCAGGGTCGAATTGGTTAATTTTGGCGGCGGCGTTGGCATTCCCTATCTACCGGAACAAACTAAATTGGATCTGAACCGACTGGGCGCTGAGATTGAAGCCATCTACAACACAATGGTCCGGAATAGTCGGTTGCATCCGCTGAACTTGGCGATGGAGTGCGGTCGGGTGATTTTGGGACCATACGGTTATTTACTGACCAAGGCTATTCATCAGAAAGCCACTTACAAAAATTACCTTGGCGTGGATACCTGCATGGCGGCATTAATGCGTCCGGGACTATACGGCGCCTATCATCATATTTCGGTTTTTGGCAAAGAACAGTTGCCGTTAACAAATACTTATGATGTGGTCGGCTCACTTTGTGAAAACAATGATAAGTTCGCGATTGACAGGCTCCTGCCGGCTGTTGCGGTTGGCGACTGTTTGATTCTTCACGATGCCGGCGCCCACGGCCACTCGATGGGTTTTAACTATAACGGTAAATTACGTCCGGCGGAGTATCTGGTTCAAGAAGATGGCACAATCCGGCAAATCAGGCGGGCGGAAACGATTGAAGATTACTTCGCGACGTTGGATTTTAACAATCTATGATGAGATATGGTTTGGTCGGGCATTATGTTTTTGCGGTTTTTTCTTTTCTGGCGATTAGTTTTTTGGCTTGGTATTTTTTCAGCCGCTGCTGTGAGCGTAAATCTAACCGGCTAAATCGAATATTTATCACTTTAGTGGTGTTGTTTGCGCTATGTATCGGTTATGATACATTACAGTTTGCAACCGGAGTGTATGATAGTCGGATTGGCGAGTGGCTCAGTCTGCTCGGAGCCGCATGGCTATTTGGTTGCGTTTTTGCGACAGTCTTATTGATGGTATTTGCGATAATTTGGGCTGTAGCAAAAGTTTTCCGCTGTCGAATTGGGTTGCGTTTGCGAAATACTTTTTTGGTGATCGCGCTAGTGCTTTACGCTTTGTCGCTTCTGGGCATGTATAACGGCTACAGTCGTATTGTGGTCAACCAACAAAAGTTTTATAGCGATAAAATTCAGAACAATAAAAAGTTTCGTATTGCCTATTTTTCAGATTTGCATCTGGGAAATGTGTATAATATCGCCACCCTTGAGCGAACATTGGCGATGATTGCCGCGCAGAAACCCGATGTGTTATTTATCGGCGGGGATATATTTGATGATGAGCGGGAAATTGTTCCCGCGATAAACAAGATTAACCAGTTCGCCGAGGAATTTGCTTTGCCGATTTATTTTGTGATGGGTAACCATGAATATTATTGTAATGCGCCAAAAATTGTTGAGCAGCTGGCGTTGAGTAAGGTTAAATTGCTTAATAATAGCTCAGCAAAGATTGCTCCGGACGAAAACATTTATGTTGTCGGTGTAGATTATCCGCGCTATGAAGGCGGTATGCGCTTTGATAAAAAACAAGCTGAGCTAAATCTCGCTACTGCATTTCGTGACGTTCCCGCGCCAAGCTTAAAGCTGCTGCTGGCGCACAGTCCGGAGTATGTCGAAGTGCTAAATGGCCGCAAACTTGCCGACTTGAGTATCTCCGGACACACGCATGGTGGTCAGGTAGAACTCGGTCGGCTAAATATGTTTCAAGGAAAGTTTCAATATTTGCGTGGTCGTTATGAGCTGCCGAATATTACCACAATAGTGTCAGTTGGCACGGGCGGTTGGCTGCCATTCCGCTATAACTGTCCGGCTGAAATAAACATAATTGATATTGAGGCAAAGTAATATGCGAGTATTAGCGGTAATTATCGCGCTAGCGCTGGTGATTGGTATTATGCAAAATCCGCTTTTGGCAGCCGGCGCCCCGCCAACATTGCCAAATGCCGATGTGAAAAAAATAATCGATACTGCAAAAAAATATTTAGGTGTACCCTATCTGTATGGCGGGGTAACACCCAAGGGTTTTGACTGCTCCGGCTATGTGCAGTATATATTCGCGCAAAATAAAATAAAATTGCCACGAGCGGCCGATGACCAGTATAAGGCTGGGCAGGTAGTTTGTGATAAGGTATTTGACTATCAAAAGCTGCAGCCGGGCGATTTGCTATTTTTTGCCACCGCGACTAGCGCTAAACCTGACCCGAAATCGAAGGCTGCTACGAAGCCTGCTACTAATGCTAATATTAAACCGCCGGTAAATTCGATTGCGAACAGCATTTCTCATGTCGGTATTTATCTTGGCGACAAAAAGTTTATTGATGCTGAAACAAAAAAAGGCATTGCGATTTCCGGCACGGAAGATGGTTATTGGAAACCAAAATTCGTTGGAGCGCGGCGCGTAGTAAACAATTTTGAACACAAAAAGAGCTTTTTTGAGTATATTTTTTCATGGTTCGATTGAGGTGAGTTTTTATGAACAATAAAGGATTACGGCCAATAACCGAAGGGGGAATATTAGCCGCGATTGCCGTTATTTTCGCTTTGGCCGGAACCTATATGCCATTTATCGGGATTTTTGCCAGCTTGTTTTGGCCGGTGCCAATAGCCCTTCTCGGCGTCCGGCACGGCTACAAATGGAGCATTATGGCAACTGTCGTGGCAGCAGTCTTGATCGCGGTATTGGTGCATCCGTTGCAAGCGGTGACGATTGCTATTGGTCTTGGTTTAGTTGGAATAGTCTTTGGCTATTCTTTTCGCGCGGGCGATAAACCACTTAAAATCGTGGCGCTAGGAACGGTAGCCAGTCTGATATCCAACATAGCGGTAATATTTATCGGCGCGGCATTGACCGGGATAAACCCGCTGGGCGATACTGAACAGCTAAAGTCAATTATGAACGAGGCAATTGGTTTTTATCAGCAATTCGGTATTCAAGGCGAGCAACTTGATAATTTAAAGAAAACCCTCGATGTAATGATGGTGATGCTGCGAGTCGCGCTTCCGGCGCTATTGTTGATATCTTCGCTGTTTAACGCGGCGATTAACTTTTGGCTTATTCGTAAAATTCTTAACCGCTTCGGTTCGAAACTGACCGGGTTCCCGCCGTTTGCCGAATGGCAAGTCCCGCCATTATTTAGTTGGCTGCTGATCGGTTCGGTCTTATTGCTATGGTTTGGTGAAGCGCAAGGATTAAGCATTACCAAGGATATTGCCATTAATTTCTTGATTGCCTCGGCAATCGCGTTATTTGTTCAGGGAATAGCCTTGCTGTGGTTTGTTTTTGCAAAATACCATGTCAACAAATTTTTTCGTGCTATAATACTACTGCTCGTATTCTTTAATGGTTTTTTTACGCAAATGGTGGTTTTCGCCGGGGTGTTTGATGCCATTTTCGATTACCGCAAGTTAAAATCACGCAAATGATGTACAGTAATGCTGTTAGGAGGTGTCCCGATGTGGGAATGGAAAGTATATAATAATTCACATATTATTATCGCGATAGGGACGCTGTTCCTGGGATTTGTTTGGGCATATGACTGGTTGTCAGGATTGATATTGACAATTACATCGATATTTATGTACTATTATTTCCGCCGCTATTTTACTGAACGGGAGCGGCAATTTTTCTGGTATCGGCATCATGTTACCAAGAGTATCGAGGTCGGTGTAGAACGCGCGTTGCAATCCTTGCGGACGGCGATAGTAATTGTCGACGAAATTGGCCGGTTTGATTGGGCAAACGATAAATTTGCCGAAATAGTTAAAGCCGTACCCAAAGCCGGTGAGCTGTTGCTGGAATATTGGAATGATTTCCCGTTTGATATATTATGGAATGATCATGTGAAGACTATCATATATGCCGGCAGAAGTTACCGGCTGACCGCGCAGCCGTATATGGCGGCTACTGACGCGCATCCGCAATTGATAGTGTTCATTGAAGATGTTAGCGAAATAGCGGCGATTGCCAAGGCCTATGAAAATATCATGCCGATGGCGATGTCGATTCAAATTGATAATCTGGCCGACGTTATTCAAGGATTGGCGGAAAGCCAAAGCTCTTTGCTTATTTCCGAAGTGACTTCCAAGCTAAATCTTTGGATTCACGGTTTGGGCGGGTTCATCAAGAAAAGTTCGGCAGATTCTTATATTGCGTTTTTCAATCGCATTTCACTGGCACCGATTGTTGACGGTAAGTTTATCATTCTCGATGAAATCCGGGAAATAAAAAACGGTAATAAAATTCCGGTAACAATCAGCATTGGGGCGGTTGTTGCCGAGAAAAACATGGCTGACTTAGCGCAAGGCGCGATAGCCAATCTGGACTTGGCGCTTGGTCGCGGTGGCGATCAGGTCGTGCTAACTATTGACGGCGAGACGAATTTTTTTGGCGGCAGAACCAATCCCGCTGAGAAAAGCACTAAGGTGCGCGTGCGCGTTACTGCGGCGGCGCTTCGAAAAGTTATGACTGAGGCCGAAAATATATATGTAATGGGTCATAAAAACGAAGACTTTGACTGCATTGGCGCAGCGTTCGGCGTGCGACGCATGGCAAAACACATCGGCAAAAATGCGCGGTTGGTCGTCGGAAGCGTGACCCAGGAATTGAGAAATTCCAAGCGACTTTTGCAAGAGTATGAGGGCTACGAGGGTTTTATTGTTGAAGAAGCCAATCGTGAAGCGATAACGCCTAATGATCTTTTAATCATCGTCGATACTCATCGTTCGCTATTGTTGTCGGATAAAGACTTTGCAGCGCGATTCACAAAATGTGTGGTAATCGACCATCATCGCAGAGCCGAGGATTTTATCGACGGGCCGTTACTTAGTTATTACGAGCCGTCTTCGTCTTCGGCCAGCGAAATGGTCGTTGAACTAATTCATTATTTTGGCGAAAATGTCGAAAATGAGTTGACCCATATCGAAGCATCGATGTTGTTAGCCGGTATTATGCTGGACACGAAAAATTTTACAATCCAAGCCGGGGCCAGGACATTTGAGGCGGCAGCGGATTTGCGCCGGGTGGGCGCCGACATTTCGCTGGTTCGCCGCTTGTTCATTACCAATTTTGACCACTTCAAATTGCGCGCGCAAATCGCCGGAGCAGTGGAACTAATTGGCGAAGGCTCAGCGATTGCGGTTTGCCCGGCGGGCATCCCGGAGGGGAAAATTGTTGCCGCGCAGATTGCCGATTGGTTATTGACGGTAGAAGAAGTTAAATCTACATTTGTATTATACCCGGAGGCTGACCATATCAATGTTTCGGCACGCTCCGGCGGCGGTATTAACGTACAGATCATTATGGAAAAACTTGGCGGTGGCGGACATCATACCGTTGCCGGCGCGCAAGTGACTGGTATGACTGTTGGAGAATTGAAATCGCGAATTGGCGAATTACTCGAAGAGGTCAATGGAAAGGAAAGCGAAAATGAAAGTGATATTATTGCAAGAAGTTAAGAAACTTGGAAGAAAAGATGATGTATTGGAAGTGGCCGAGGGCTACGCACGTAATTTTTTGTTTGCAAAAAAACTGGCGATTCCGGCAACTGCGGAAAACATGAATGTTATTAGTCAGGGAAAATCGGCGCAAACTCATCGTGAGCAACGCCACAAAGACGAGGCGCAACTGCTGGCAGCGCAATTATCCAAAGCCAGTGTGCGTTTAGTGGTTAAAACCGGCGAAAGCGGGAAAATATTCGGAACAATAACTTCGAAGGATATTGCCAATGCCTTAAAAGAGCAGCATGGGTTGGATATTGATAAAAAGAAAATCGAGATTAAGGCAGCCATCAAAAATATCGGCACTTTTACCGCCACGATTAAGTTGCATGCAGCCGCAGTAGCTAATGTTTCGGTAGAAGTAGTAGAACAGTAGGAAAAACATGTTAGACAGAATGCCGCCGCAAAACATTGAAGCTGAGCAGGCAGTGCTTGGCGCGATGTTGATCGAACGCGATGCGATAAATAAAGTTGTTGAAAAGATTAAAGAAACTGATTTTTATCGCGAAGATCATAAATTGTTGTTTCGCACGATGGTAAATCTTTTTTCCAAGGGTAACGCCGTAGATATTGTCACAATTGTTGATGATTTGCGCCGTGAAGGGAAATTAGACGCCGCCGGCGGGATAGCTTATATCGGCATGTTAAATGGCATCGTGCCGACAGCGGCAAATGTAAAATATCATGCCGACATCGTCGAAGAAAAATCGTTGTTGCGGTCGCTGATTTATACGGCTACCAATATCGCGGCGATGGGTTATGAAGCCAGCGAAGAAGTGCGTAGCATTGTTGACCGCGCGGAAAAAATGATGTTGGAAGTTTCCAATCGCCGTGGCGGAGAGGGCTTTGTTCCTATCAAAGAAATTGTCTTTAGCGCGCTCGAGCGCATCGAGTATTTACAAACTAATCCCGGCAAGATGACCGGAGTTGTCACCGGGTTTCATGAATTAGATCGAGTTACGAACGGGATGCAGCCTTCAGATTTGATATTAATCGCCGCCCGTCCGAGTATGGGAAAAACCGCATTTGTGCTGAATATCTGTGCTAATGCCGCGATCAGGAGCAAATCGCCGATTGCGTTTTTTTCTTTGGAAATGTCCAAGGAGCAATTGGTACAGCGGATGATTTGCAGCGAATCAGCCATTGATTCGCAAAAATTGCGTGCCGGCAGCTTGGATGATCGGGACTGGAAGAAACTGATGATCGGGTCAAATTCGATATCCGGCGCGCCGATATTTATTGATGAAACGCCAAGTATTACCGTACTGGAACTGCGCAGTAAAGCCCGGCGGTTAAAGTCCGAACATAATTTGCAGATGATAATAATAGACTATTTACAGTTGATGTCCGGCGGCGGCGGTTCAAAGGAAGATAACCGCCAACAGGAAATATCGGAAATATCCCGTTCGTTAAAGGCTTTAGCACGAGAACTAAAAGTGCCGGTATTGGCATTGTCACAGCTATCCCGCGGTGTCGAAGCGCGTCAAAATAAACGTCCTATGCTAAGTGACTTGCGGGAATCCGGCTCATTAGAGCAAGATGCCGACATCGTAATGTTTTTGTACCGTGATGAGTATTATGAACGCGAGGCTGAGCAACCGAATAATGAAGCGGAAGTTATTATTGCCAAAAATCGAAACGGGCCGACCGAGACTTTGAAACTATTTTTTCACAAACAGTTTACCCGGTTTGATAATTTATCCACTCGCCAGGAGTAGCCCTGAGGAGACTTTTTGAGGTAAGATGAAAAAACTGGTATTAATTGATGGCAGCTCCCTTGTGCATCGGGCATTTTACGCGCTGCCGCCGATGACGACTGCGTCCGGTCAGCATACCAATGCAGTTTTCGGATTGGCGAGTATGTTAATCAAATTGCTAACCGAGACCCGGCCGGATTATGTCGTGGCGGCGTTTGACAAGAGCCGGACGACTTTTCGGACGGAACTATATAGTGACTACAAGGCACACCGCAAAGAAACCCCGGATGACCTCCGCTCGCAGTTTCCGCTCACACACGAGTTGTTGGAAGCGATGGGAATTCCCGTAATCGAGCTGGCTGGATTTGAGGCAGATGACATTATCGGCACGTTGGCAAAAACAGCTGAAAACAATAATGTTGAAACGATTATTGTTACCGGCGACCGTGATGCCTTGCAACTGGTTGCCAATAGCACCTCAACCTGGTTAACAAAAAAAGGCATCAGTGAAATACAAAAAATTGACACAGCTAATATTGTGGAACTATTTGGTGTAGACGCGCAGGGAATTATTGAATTAAAGGCGCTGATGGGCGACAGCTCAGATAACATTCCCGGGGTGCCAGGGGTTGGCGAAAAGACCGCGTTAAAGCTGTTGCAGGACTTTGGCAGTCTGGATGGCGTGTACGCTAATATCAACTCGTTAAAAGGCAAACTGCGGGAACGGTTGATAGACAACAAGGAACTCGCGTATCTTTCCAAAGCGCTTGCTACAATCGACACGGAAATCCCGATTGGTCAGACTTTTGACGAGCTGAAAGCCGAGCCGGATATCGAAAAATTGGAAAAGTTTTGTGACCGCATGGCTTTCAAATCAATGAAATATAAGTTACTGGAATTTTGTTCGCCTGCTGACCAGCAAGTCGTACCTGTGCCAGAGTTTGTTAAAATTGAATACACTATTGATGCCGTTGACGACCGGATTGAAAGCATTCTGCGTGCCGGCAGAGCAGCTGTTTATTATCAGTTTTCCGGAAACGTGCCGCAAGTTGTCTGTCAGCAACTGGCCGTGGCGTGGGAAAATGAAGTGGCGCTATTTAACGGAAGCGCTGAGTGCGAAAAGTTACTCGCGGCAATTAATGGTAAAGTCGCCGTCGCTACGTTCGAGTTTAAGACGCTAATACATATATGCGGCGCTCAGCCACTGATTAAGGGCATGGTCGACGATGTACAACTGTTGGCGTATGCAATTGAGCCGGCGGATGGGAAAATGACGCTTAAACGTCTAGTGGAGCAGTTTTTGCCAGAACGATTATATGATTGGTCGGCAACCGAGTCAGACGTGCTGGCGATTTCGGCGCGCTGTATATATGATTTGCTGCCAATAATTAAAGCTGTTGCTGAGGGGCGGTCGGTATATAAATTATACCGTGATTTGGAATTACCGTTGGCTTCGGTGTTAGCGGCGATGGAGAGTTGCGGTATTTGTGTTGATTTGGCGGCGGCGGAAAAGTTGGAACGGGAATTTACGTTGCGGCTGGAAAAATTAACTGCCGAAATTTATATACTGGCCGGTGCTGAATTTAACATCAATTCGCCAAAGCAGTTGGGCGAGACTCTTTTTGAACGATTAAATTTGCCGACTGCCAAAAAAACCAAAACCGGCTATTCGACCGATGTCGAAGTGCTGCAAGGGTTGCAAACGTTACACCCGATAATCGGGTTGGTTTTGGAATATCGCACGCTGGCAAAACTTAATTCGACTTATTTGCTGGCGTTTAGAAACTTGGCGCAGCCGGAAACCGGGCGGATTCACACCAGTTTTAACCAGACGGTGACCGCTACCGGGCGCTTGTCGAGTAGCGAACCAAATTTGCAAAACATCCCGATCAAAACAGAAATCGGGCGTAAAATTCGCCGGTTATTTATTCCCGGCGCCGGATTTGATTACCTGCTGGCGGCTGACTACTCGCAAATAGAATTGCGGATACTTGCGCATTTATCCGGCGACGACACACTTATTGAAGCCTTTAGAAACAACGCGGACATTCATACAATAACGGCTGCCGAAGTTTTCAACATTCCTCTCGCGGCGGTCACCGCAGTTGAACGTTCCCGCGCCAAAGCGGTAAACTTTGGAATAGTATATGGCTTGAGCGATTATGGCTTGGCAAAAAATATCGCGGTCTCCCGGAAAGAAGCAGCTCTGTATATTGAGCAGTATTTTCTGCGCTATCCGGCGGTGAAATTGTATATTGAAAAAACCATTCATGATGCCCGAAAGTGCGGCTACGCCGAGACGATATTCGGGCGAAAACGGACGTTGCCGGACATTAATTCGTCTAATTATAACGCGCGGTCGTTTGCCGAACGTACGGCGATGAACACGCCAGTGCAGGGCGCTGCAGCCGATATTATAAAAATAGCGATGCTGGCGGTCGCAAAAGAGCTACAGAAGCGCAATTTGCGGAGCCGGATGTTGCTGCAAGTTCACGACGAATTGGTGCTGGAAGTGGTTGAAAACGAACGGTTTGAAGTTGAGTTAATTGTCCAGACATTAATGGAGAATGCGGCAAATTTAGCAGTGCCGCTTACTGTAGAGGTCAATTGCGGCAAAAATTGGGTTGAAGCGAAGTAGTAGAAGGGGCGGGGTTATCCCGCCCGATCACCGTTAGGAGGGATTGTGCCGGAATTACCTGAAGTTGAAACTATTCGCCGGATGCTGGAGCCGAAGATTGTCGGACGGACGATTAGTGTCTGTGCTGTTTATCTGGAGCGAATGATAAAATCGCCTACGGCAACTGAATTCATTGAACGCGTAACCGGTGCAAAAATAATTGCGCTCAACCGGCGTGGAAAATTCTTGTTGCTAAATATATCGACAGGTTTAATTGTGATACATCTCCGGATGACCGGCCGGTTAGTGCTACGCGACATTGGCGAAGCTGCTGACAAGTATCGGCGGGTAGAGTTTGTATTGGACAATGAAACGGCGCTTACTTATGCTGACACCAGGACGCTTGGCACCTTGCATTATTTTGCCGGTGAAAATGCCGTTTCAATCGGTTGTTTAAGAACCATGGGACCGGAGCCGCTCAGCAGCCAATTTACCGAAGCTAAATTACAACAAGCGCTTAGCGCTTCGGCGCGCACGATTAAAGCGTTGTTACTTGACCAAAGCGTTATTGGCGGTCTGGGTAATATTTATGTAGATGAAGCATTATTTGTTGCGGAAATTAAACCCACGCGTTCCGGTAAATCGTTGAATGTGGACGAGATAACGGCATTGTACGTGGCGATAAATAGCACCATTGCCAAAGCAATTGCCAATTGTGGAACTAGTTTTCGTGATTATGTCGATGGCGCGGGCAATAAGGGGCATAATCAAGATGAATTGTTAGTTTATGGCAGGAAAAATCAACAGTGTGTGCATTGTGATTCACCGATTCTTTACGGACGAGTTGCCGGACGCGGCACACATTGGTGTGAGCAGTGCCAGAAATGAGGCCGGCGTGAAAAAGTTTATTGGTTTGACCGGAGGGATTGCAGCAGGGAAAAGCGCTGTTGTAAAGATATTACAAAACTTGAATATTCGGGTAATCGATTGCGATAAGCTGGCGCGTGAAGCCGTACAACCCGGTTCGGGATGTCTGGGCGAGATTGCCGCGCTATTTGGCTTGGCTGTGCTAAATCAGGATGGTAGTTTAAATCGACAGATAATGGCGAAACAAGTATTTGCTGAACCGAAAAAACGCTTGGCATTGGAAAAAATAATCCATCCGTTTGTCGAACAGCGAATGTTGGCTGAGATGCAAGACGGATTTAGCCGTGGTGAACAACTGGTTGTAGCGGACGTGCCGCTATTGTTTGAAGTTGGTTGGCAGCAGCGGTTTGATGAAATATGGTTGGTAGTTTGCGACGACCGCACACGCATAAATAGAATGATTGATCGCGATGGAATCGATGCTGCCGCCGCAAGCAAACGCTTGGCCGCGCAGTGGCCGCAGTCCGATAAGTTGGCCGTTGCTGATCAAATTATTGACAATAATGCAACTTTTGCCGATTTAGAAACCCGTGTTCGTTTATTAGTCAGTCAAAATAAGCAGTAGGTTGTATTAATGAATAAAAATCGCGGCGGTTCGGTTATCAAAGTGTTGCTGGCTTTGGCGCTGATTTCAATTGCGGTGTTTACCGTATATCACAGCGACCGGTTTCAAAAAGAATATCTCTACCCTTATCCCTATCGGGATTATATTGAGCGGTACGCGAAATTAAATGCCATTGATCCGCTTTTGGTTGTCAGTATCATGAAAGCCGAGAGCAAGTTTGATCCCACTGCCAATTCAGATGTCGGCGCCATTGGATTGATGCAGTTAATGCCGGAGTCCGGCCGCTGGATTGCCGAAGAAATCGGCGAGCCGCTGGGTAGCGCCAGCCAGCTTGAAAACCCGCAAATAAGCATCAAACTAGGTAGTTGGTATATAGCTTCACTAATTGACGAGAATAACGGCAATTTGGTGTTGGCATTAGCTGCCTATAACGCCGGGCGGGGAAACGTAAATTATTGGGTAAAAGAGAAAGCGTGGCCGGACAATTTTTCCGATTACGATCGCATACCGTTCAAGGAAACAAGTGTGTTTGTAAAAAGAGTTCTGGCAAATTATGAAAACTATAAACATCTTTATCAAAGTGAGAATAAACTGTGAGCAAAAAAACAGCTGATATTTCCGGAAATATTATTTGGATTGGTTTGGCGATAATTATTATTGCAATGATTGCTGCAGCGCTAGTGTTTTTTCAACCTTGGAAGCAGTTTGATGCTGAAGTACGAAAAACCAAGCCCTCGCACCGCAATGTTAATAGTATTACTGTTGCCGGGAAATTCGAACCGGCTGGCTTAAATCCGTATAATTCCGACACTTACTCCACGGCTTTGCTGGCTAAATTAGTATATTCCGGTTTGGTTGACTTTGATGAAAAAAGCAATCCGGTAGCCGATTTGCTTGAAGTAGTTCCAAGTGTTGAGAATGGCGGAGTTTCGCCGGACGGAAAAGTTGTAACCTACAAGTTGCGTAAAGATGTCACTTGGAGTGATGGACAAGTATTTGGTGCGAAAGACGTAAGCGCAACCTGGAAATATATTATGACCAGCCCAAAAGTAATTCGCCGCAGTGGTTACGACCAAATAGCGGCCATTGATATAGTAGATAATAACCAAGTTGCCATACGTTTTAAACAGTATTATCCTGAGTATTTGACTTTGTTCCCGGTTATTTTACCGGCACACTTACTGCAGGGCAATTCCGAAAAACTTGAGCGTACACCGCTTGGAACTGGACCGTATGTATTTAAGGAATGGATGTTGGGTGACTGTTTAACGCTTAGCGCCAACGAAAGCTATTTTAAGGGAAAACCCAAAATCGGCGCTGTAAAATTTAAATTTATCGGTGGATCGACATTGTTGTTGGCTCAGTTGAAATCTGGCGAGCTTGATATTGCACCGGATATCGATTTGTTTCAAATTCCATTATTCAAAGCGCTTACCGGCTATTCGCTGTCGTTGCAACCGACATTGGAACTGGAGCGGCTGGATTTTAATACTGACAATCCGATATTAAAAGATGAAAAAGTCCGCGCGGCAATCGCTCTGGTTATCGATAAGAAACATATTTGTCAAAGTTTGTTAAACAGCGCAGTATTGCAAACTGCGAACTATGTCGCGCCGTATTCAGATTTGTACAATACTGAGATTGATGATAAACGCGATGTACCGGCGGCAAAGGCATTGTTGGCCGGCGCGGCGTGGGTGCCGGGTTCCGATGGGGTACTGATCAAAGCCGGAATGCGGCTGAGTTTTGGCCTGAGTGTGAGTGATGACGATGTCAACCGCATGGTCATTGCCGAAAATATTGCTGCCAGCTTACGCGAGATTGGTGTCGAGGCAACTATTGTTAAGATTCCTGCAAAGAATTTTGCAAATATTATTACTGTCGGAAATTATCAAGCGGTATTATATACTTTAATGATGTATCCGGATTTTAATGGCAACGCTCTATGGTCTAGTTCGCAAATACCAGTTGGAACTAATGGTTATTCTGGTAAGAATTTTCCACGGCTAAAGGATGCGCGAATAGATAAATTGCTTTTGGAAATTTCTGGTCCGCGTACTGCTGGTAGTGAAAAACCTAATGTATTACTTGTTCAAAAATATTTAAGTCAAGTTATGCCCAGTGTGCCGCTGTTTTATTATCAAGCTGCCAATGTTGTGAGCAAAGACTTGAAAAACTTTAAACCCGGAACAGTTTTTGCGAGCGAATACCGCAACGCCTATTTGTGGGAATGGTAAACAAAAGACCGATAAGCTAATTAGCTCGTCGGTCTTTTTTTTGGTTAGTAAAATAATTGCAGTTGATGCTTTTTCAGGGAAGTAATAACCTTTGCGGCGGGCGCCGCGTCGGTTATCAATCCGTGAAAACTTTTTAATGTCGTGTACCGAAATACGCCGTCTTGGTGGAACTTAGACTGTTCTGCAAGCAGGTAGTTGCGTTTTGCGGATTTGATAAAGGCCATTTTTGTGTGACCTTCTTCCGGATCAAAGTTGTATACTCCGCCAGTCTTGACGTCCAAGCCACAACAACCGATGAAAGCGCTGTCAAAACAATATTCGCCAGCGGTGGCAATGGCTGTCGCGCCGATAGTCGCGCCGATTTTCTTGTGATATTTGCCGCCAACAAAAAACAACTCGGTTTGCGAATTGTTGACGAATAATTCATTGATGCTCAACATATTTGTAACGATTGTCAGAGTTCGATTGTTTTGGGCGATGAGTTCGGCCAAGAGGTAATTACTGCTGGAAACATCAATAAATATCGTGTCCGAATCATTTAACAAGGAATAAGCGGTTTTGGCTATACAGCGCTTTTGTTCTAAATTTGCTATCAATCGGCTGGAAAAAGGTGAAGAATCCACGGTGCTACGGGCAATAGCGATTGCGCCGCCATAAGTGCGCTGAAGTTTTCCGGCGCTGTGTAATTTTTGTAAATCCTTTCGAATCATGTCATCGGTTACGTCAAATTGCTCACTTAGTTGTTTGACAAACACTCTTCCGTCACGAGCAAGGAGGTTTAATATTTCGTCGATGCGTTCTTCTGTGAAAATCATTTGTATTAATAATCCAATCCGTAAATATTTTCTACTCCATTCTATTCGATTACCAGGATAATGAAAAGAAAAAAAGTTGACAAGAATGAAACGATGCGATAAAATAATAACAAACAATAGCAAACAATAACGAGGTATGATGAAAACACTAGTTACACAAATTGAGCGCGGCGCAGCGTTCGACGGGCCCGGACTGCGCACGGTGGTCTTTTTTAAGGGCTGTCCGCTACGCTGCCAATGGTGCGCCAATCCTGAAACGCAAAATATGACCAACGAAACATATTTTTCCGAAAAACTTTGCATGAACTGTTCGGAGCGTTGTCCGAAAAGTGTCCAGACTTGTCCAACCGGGGCATTGATTACTGTCGCCAAAGAAATGACTATTGCCGAGATTGTGAATGAAATTCGTAAAGACGAAGTATTCTTCCGCACCAGTGGCGGCGGCGTTACTTTATCCGGCGGTGAAATTTTGCTACACGCCAAAGCGGCGTTAGAAATTTTGAAACAATGTAAGCTCAATCACATCAGTACGGCTGTGGAAACTTCCGGATTTGGTTTGCGTGAAGAACTTTTGAAAATAGCAAAATACACGGATTTATTCTTGTTTGATATCAAACACTGCGACAGTGAAAAACACTATGCGGCAACCGGAGTGCATAATGAAACGATTATTGATAATTTACGGGCGCTATGTGCCGTCAATGCACAGATAATAATCCGCTTGCCCTTGATACCGGGTATTAACGACACGGCAGAAAATATCAGGCAATTAATCGAATTGATGCAATCGCTAAATCTGCGTGAGTTGCACATATTGCCATATCATGCACTGGCCAGAGAAAAATACGCCTGGTTGGCTAAAACCCATAATGATTTTTCATGTTGCGATTCCAGCCTCAATGCCGATCAAATCGCCGAGTTGGTGGCGACAGCCGGAATTAACACTGTAATTGGAGGAATTAATTAATGACTGTAGAAAAATTTTTGCTAAATAATCCACGAATTCAGGCTCTTCGGGAGAGCGTCCTGTCTAAAAAACCATCAGTTTGTATCGACCGCGCGCGCCACTATACCGCTGGCTATAAAAACTTTGAGGGCTATCCGGTCTATATTCAACGCGCTGAAGCAATCGCCAGTTGTCTGGACAACATGAAAATCTATATTAAACCCCAAGAGCTGATTGTCGGCAATCAGGCGGAGGACGAGCGAACCGCGCCGATATTTCCGGAATATGCCGTTGATTGGATAATTACCGAGCTGGCCGAACAAGGCAATTTCAACAAGCGCGAGGGCGATAATTTCTTTTTACCTGAAGCATACAAAGCGGAATTGCTGGATATCTGTCAATATTGGCGCGGAAAGACGTTGAAAGACAAATGCATGGCAGCAATGCCGGAAAGCATTCGCGCGGCATCAATGGTAAAGGCAATCCACGGCGAGGGAAATATGACCTCCGGTGACGGGCATATCGTACCAGACTTTGAAAAGCTTTTGCGGTTGGGTCTGAGCGGGATCATTACGGTCACGCAAGCCGAATTAGTGAAACTTGATATCGCAGAAAACGACGCACTGCGCAAACAGGCTTTTTGGCAGTCAATCATTATTTCGATGCAGGCAACAAAACGCTTCGTAGGCCGCTATTCCAAGCTGGCGCGCGAGCTGGCAGAACAAGCGGGCAACGAGCTACGCAAAACCGAACTGTTAGCGATTGCTGCAAATTGTGAATGGCTGGTGAGCAACCCGCCGCGTACTTTTCACGAGGCGATTCAGCTGGTCTGGTTTGCGCACTTGGTAATTCAAATCGAAAGCAATGGACATTCGGCATCACTTGGCCGGCTAGACCAGTATTTGTATGCTTATTACGCGCGCGATATTGCGACAGGTATAATCACTGCCGCTGAAGCCAAAGAATTATTGCAGTGTCTCTGGATAAAATTATTTTCGATATTGAAGATTCGTCCAACTAGTCACGCCGGATACGGAGCTGGTTATCCGACCTACCAGAATGTCACCATTGGCGGGATGGATTCATTACATAATGATAGTGTTAATGATTTGAGTATGCTGATCCTCGACAGTGTAGCTGAATGTAAATTAACCCAGCCAAATCTTTCCGCGCGGGTGCACAACTATTGCTCAGAGCGGTTTTTGCGGCGCTGCGCCGAAGTTATTGCTTTGGGTTACGGTATGCCGGCATTGCACAATGACGAGATAATTGTGCCGGCGTTGTTGAATAAAGGCGTTCAATATGAAGATGCTTACAATTATACACAGGTTGGCTGTGTGGAAGTAGCAGTGCCTGGTAAGTGGGGTTATCGTTGTACCGGCATGAGTTTTCTGAATATTCCTAAAGTTGTGGAATTAACAATAAACAATGGTTTTGATGAACGTACTGGGAGTATATTGTTTGCTAACGGAAAAACCTTGCCGGAGTTTGGCGATTACAACGAATTGTGGCAGGCGTTTTCTGACAATATGGCTTACTACACCAAATTAAGCGTGGCGCTGGACAAGTTGGCGGATGTGCATTTGGAACAGTATCCAGAATTATTTTGTTCGGCGTTGGTAGATGATTGTATCAGTCGCGGCAAGACTGCCAAAGAGGGCGGAGCGGTGTATGACATAATCGCCGGACTCCAAGTTGGGTTAGCGAATGCTGCCAATAGTTTTGCGGCGCTAAAAAAAGTCGTGTACGAAGACCAAGTTTTTTCAGCCGGGCAAGTGCAGGCCGCGTTGAAATCCGATTTTTCGGGTATCGAGGGGATGAGAATCAGGCGGGCGTTACTCAGCGTGCCAAAGTTTGGTAACGACGAGCCGTATGTTGATGAAATCGCGTTAAACGTCTACAATATCTATATTAATGAAATTGGCAAATACACCAATACCCGATACGGCCGGGGACCGATCGGCGGCAATTATGGTTTATCAACTTCGGGAATATCCTCCAACGTACCGATGGGCGTGGTAACTGCGGCAACACCGGACGGCAGAAAAGCTTGGACACCGGTTGCTGAAGGTGTCTCGCCGACACAAGGCAGCGACGTAAATGGCGCTACTTCAGCTTTGAAATCAGTTGTTAAACTGCCGACAATACTGTTTACCGGGGGACAATTGCTAAACCAAAAATTTTCACCGGAATTTGTCAATAATCCACAGTTGTTTGAAAAGTTTATCAGTTTTATCAAAGCGTTTATCGCACTGCGCGGTTGGCATATTCAGTTTAATATTATTTCAGTCGAAACACTTATTGCCGCTCAGCGTGATCCTGAAAAATACCGCGACATCATCGTGCGTGTAGCCGGATATTGCGCGCAGTTTGTAACGCTCGACAAAATCACCCAAGATGACATCATTGCCCGAACCGAACAAAAGCTCTAGCAACTAAAAAAATTATTAGGAGTTATATATGCAATACTTAATCGACACTGCCAACATTAACGAAATCAAAGCGGCATTTGATATATTCCCGCTCTGCGGGGTTACAACCAACCCGACCATTATCGCCAAGGAAAAAAACGCTGATTATTGGGAATTGTTACGCGAAATTCGCGGCGTTATCGGTATTGAAAAAATGCTCCACGTGCAAATACTGGGAAGCAGTATTGAAGAGATGGAACGTGAAGCGCAGGCCGTTCACGACAATGTCGGCGGTAACCTCTACATAAAAATTCCGGTTACGCAACTGGGTTTGAAAGCGATACGCATTCTCAGTCAAAAAAACATGAAGATTACCGCGACGGCGATTTACACCGAGCAGCAAGCGTTGCTCGCGGCAATGGCCGGAGCAAGTTATGCCGCGCCATATATTAACCGTATTGACAATATGGGTGGCAACGGCAATAATACCGCTAAAGAAATTGCCGATTGTTATCGCCGCTATGATTTGAATTGCCGGGTGCTTGGAGCTTCATTCAAAAACGCGCAGCAAGTGCAGCAAACTGCCCGTGACGGTGTACAATCAGTAACCGTCGGGTACGAAGTGCTCTGTCAAATACTGCGGCATCCGCTGACCGACAGCAGTGTTCTGCAGTTTAATAGCGACTGGAATAGTTTGTATGGAAAAGTATCATTGCTGTAAAATACAAAAAAAGCCCGAAAGGGCTTTTTTTGTTGCATAGCCGATTTTTTGGTTCTATAATCAAATTGAAGTGCAGTTTGAATCGAGGTGCAGATGGACCGAGCGCAGAGAATAATCTTGGCGTTAGAAGTCAACGGCTATCACGCGGTAATTGTCGGCGGCGCGGTGCGGGATATTGTTTTGGGTGTAGAACCCAAAGATATTGATATCGCGACCGACGCGTTACCGGATGATGTCACGCGAATTGCCATTGATTGTGGCTGGAAGACGATTGAAGTCGGCGCGCAGTTTGGGGTAATCAAGCTGATTATTGACCATGTTCATTATGAAGTGGCAACTTTTCGTGATGAACGCTACAAAGACGACTCGCATCGGCCGGAAGAAGTTTACTTTCCGGTACCGATCAAAGAAGATTTGAGTCGCCGGGATTTCACGATCAACGCGATGGCGATGGATGGCACGGGTAAAATCGCCGACTATTTTGGCGGCATGACCGACTTGGCTAACCGGGTGATTCGCACTGTTGGTTCGGCAAGCGCCCGGTTTGACGAAGACGCGCTGAGAATGTTTCGGGCGGCGCGATTTGTGGCGCAACTGGATTTTGTTATCGATAGCAGTACGCTTGCGGGCATCCGCTTAAATCATGACCGGGTAGCGGGATTGTCGGTCGAGCGCGTGCGTGATGAAATTGAAAAAACTTTACTGGGAGTCCGTCCGAGCAAGGGGCTGCGAATCATGGCAGAGTATGGTTTGTTGGAACAATCCTGCCGGATTAACGAAAACGGCGTTGAGCGCATGGTGCCGATATTGCCGGAATTGGCAGCGACATTGCGGATAGCCCAGAACCCGCGCTATCACAAATACACTGTCTTTGAGCATATTGTCCGCACCGTCGACGGCACGCCAAAGGACATTGTAGTGCGCTGGGCAGCGCTGCTACACGATATTGCCAAAGGTAGCTTAGGTGTGCGCGGAATTAATAAAAACAACGAAATTTGCGATTATGGACATGCCGAGCGCGGCGCCGAAATTGCCGCAGCGGTCTTGTTGCGGTTGCGGGTATCTCATGAAAACGCGAAGATGATAATTTGGCTGGTAAAACATCATATGCATTTGCCGGAACCGCGGTTTGATGTAGCGTTGCACTGGGTCGAGCGGCTGGCAAAGGGTTTTCGCGATATCTACGAACTGCAGTATGGTTTGTTCCAATTGTTTTCCTTGGCGCATGCCGATGGTTTGGCTTCGGGCTTTGTAATTGAATATGATGAAGCTTTAGCTAAATTGGAGGCTATCGTAAAAAAAATCGTAACAGAAATTCCCTTTTACGTTCAGCAATTAGCGGTTGACGGAAATGTAATTGCCAAGTTTATTGGCACAGGACCGCAAATCGGCAAGTTCCAGCACGAAATATTGCGGCGAATTCAGCTGGACAAAATAAAAAATTCGCGCGCCGACATCCTCGATGCCTTGCGCGCGAAACGGGCGAGAGAAATTTGTAAGGAAGATTTCTCCTTGCAATAACAATTCCAACCGTGTAGGGGCGATTCACGAATCGCCCGGAACTATTTTACGAAATCGGCGCCGGAAAAATAGAACGGCAGTAACTCGTCAAGGGTTTGTTTGCGACATTCGCCTGCGACATTGTACGAATAGGTTACCGGGATGAGAAATTCTGCGATAACCTGACGGCAGGCTCCGCAAGGCGGGCAGGGTTGCGGACAGTCGGCAACCACGACAATTGCCTTAAATTTTGTCTCGCCCTCGCTCACGGCTTTGAAAATAGCGGTGCGTTCGCCGCAATTGCATAAGCCGTAGGAAGCGTTTTCCACATTACAACCGCTGTAAATTTTGCCGCTTTCGCCAAGTAATGCTGCGCCGACGCGAAATTTCGAGTAAGGCACATAGGCGTTAGCCCGGACGTTGTTGGCGATGTCGAACATTTCTTTCAATAATTGGTCAGTCATAAATCCTCCGTCAGCTAGAGCCTCTACATAATGTAGAGGCTCTAATTTCTTTAATGTTACTTGATTTTAATGTTCAATATTTTGCCGATTATAGCTTGAACATTTTTTTCGATTTCTACAGCTTGTCCACTAGTGATGATTATCGGGGTGATGATCGATGGAACTTTTGGAGCAACTACTGCCAAGTCAACGCTCAACAATTTTTGTCCGGCGGTTACGCGGTCACCTTGTTTGGCATGAGCGGTAAAGCCTTCGCCATTCAAGTTTACGGTATCAACACCAAAGTGGATAAGTATTTCTGTGCCGTTATCAGCTTTGATGCCGATAGCATGTTTAGTCGGGAAGAAAGTTTCGATAATACCATTAACCGGTGAAACAACTTCGCCGGACTTCGGAACGATGGCGAAACCGTCGCCCATGAATTTTTGTGAGAATACTTGATCAGGAACTTCTTCGAGGGAAATGATTTTGCCTTCGAGCGGTGCAAGGAAATCGCCGATGGCGCCGGATGCTTTAACCGGAGCCGGAGCAGCTACTACAGCGGCAACCGGAGCAGTTTTGGCAGCGCGCGGAGCGGCATTGCCGTCCATAATATCCTGAATTTGCACTTGATAAATTGCCGACTTACCGCCGAAGATGGCTTGAATACTGTCGCCGACTTCAAGAACGCCCATAGCGCCAAGGCTCTTAAGAGCAGCTTTATCGACAACTTTGATATCTTTGACCGAAACACGAAGTCGGGTGATGCAGGAATCCAGATTGGTGATGTTAGCCTTTCCGCCGAGCGCGTCAAGGATAAGATGAGAAATTTCCGAACTGGGCAGAGAAACGGAATCGTTGATTTCGTCTTCGTTGGAATCTTCGCGACCAGGAGTTTTCAAATTGAACGTCGTGATTGCGAAGCGGAAAACGATGTAATAGATAATACCGGTTACGATGCCAGCCGGCCATACCATCCAGGCATTAACTGCTGCCTTAGTGTTCGACAATACTAACCAGTCGATAAAGCCGTGTGAGAAAGTAGTGCCGAGGTGGATGTCCAGCAGTCGGGCAGCTACTTGACAGCAACCAGCCAATACCGCGTGGATAGCATATAATCCCGGAGCCAAGAACAAGAATGAAAATTCAATCGGCTCAGTGATACCGGTGAGGAACGAGGTGAAAGCTGCGGAGATCATCATACCGCCGATAGCTTTTTTGTTTTCCGGTTTTGCGCAGTGCCAGATAGCAATGGCGCCAGCCGGCAGACCAAACATCTTGAAGAAATAAGCGCCGGCAAGGATTCCAGCGGTTTTGTCACCAGCCAGGAAGCGGGTAATGTCGCCGTGAACAACAGCGCCAGCCGGATCGGTGAAGGAACCGATTTGGAAGAACCAAGGCACATTCCAGATGTGGTGTAAACCAAATGGGAGCAATGCCCGTTCAACTAGTGCATAAATGAAAACGGCCAAGTCCGGGTTGCCCTGAGTAGCCCAAAGCGAGAAAGCGTTCAAGCCGATTTGGACCGGCGCCCAGATATAGGTCAATAATACGCCGAGTACGATGGCTGCCAGACCGGTAACGATTGGAACAAAACGTTTACCAGCAAAGAAACCAAGGAATTGCGGCAATTCCATGCGGTGATACTTGTTGAACAAAACTGCTGCGACAAGACCAATGATCATGCCGCCGAACACACCGGTGTCCATAGTTTTGGCCATACCCAGCACCGAAGGGAAACCATCCGGGAAACCTAAAGTTGCGGCATCCAGACCGCGGAGAACGATTACTGATGACATCGTTGCCAACATGATAAAGAAGCCGACGATGGCAGCCAGAGCGGCTACGCCGTCGTTCTTGGTAAAACCAAGAGCAACTGCTACGCAGAAAGTCAGTGGCATAAGTGTGAACACCGCGCCCCCGGCGTTTTCCATCAACATACCGATACCGGCTAAAGCAGGTATATGGGTGTGCAGTGCATTACCTACACCTAGGAGAATACCGGCAATCGGTAGCAGGGAAACAGGTAACATCAGTGATTTTCCGACTGTTTGCGCGATAGCGAAAGACTTTTTAAGCATTAAGAATCTCCTCTCGAAATTATTCGAGTATATATATTTGACATTAAACTGCAAATTCCTGCTGATTTGACAAGAAAAACAAAAAACATGATATTTTTTTATTGAATTCGTTACGCTTTCGCTCGCGCACCACACTTTTGTCTTGACACAAAAGTGTGCAAAGAACAACTAATGCCTTGCTTAATAAGCGGTTCAGACCGACTGGTGGAGAAAATAGACGCGGATTTTTACGGTCTCGCTTTGTGCGGGGTCGTTCTTATTTTGATTCGCCAAGGTTTTTGAAATTACGCAGCGCTGAATAATTTTGAATT
>JBAXTZ010000037.1:0-30878 GCA_037129925.1 Bacillota bacterium | reverse complement strand
CTAAATCCGCTGAGAGCGCGGTGTGAAGCCTATGAACCTTCTACCTTTCACCTTTAACCTTTGATTACCGCTGCATCAAGGTAAAAGTAACGCCTGCCGCAGGCAAACAGTCGCAGTCCGGCGATTAGCTGGGATGAGAAAATATTTGACGATAAGGTAACAGCGCCGGTTTGCGTCAACCGGAATTTGAAGAAGTCGGATATTTCTTTATAGCAAGAATTTTTCGAAAAAACCGGACGAATGGACGAATGGACGAACGGACGGACGAATGGACGAACGGACGAACGGATGATATTAGTGAAAAAATAGTTGAGTACGTTAAAAGGACTGGTTCGGTTTCGTCGCTGGATATCCAGATGCAATTTGAAATTGGCAAGAGCCGGGCAGCTGAGTTGCTGAAATTGCTGGTAGCGGATGGTTTATTGTTGCGGATTGGTAAAGGCAAAACATAAAATATGTATTTGCGGGTGTTGGGAGGATAAATTTTTGAACTATACGAATGAAGAACTTGAAGATATGCTTGATGATATCGAGGCCGATAATGTTGAAAGAAAAGAGTCTTGGAGTGAAGATGCCAAAGATAAAGGTCGTCAGGCAGTTTGCGCTTTTGCAAATGATTTGCCGAATCATCGTAAGTCGGGTGTGCTTTTTATCGGAGTCAAAGACAATGGTCAACCGTCTAATTTGCCGATAACTGATGTTTTGCTACAGACAATTGCTGATATGAAAACTGATGGTAACATTCTTCCTTTTCCTTCGATAGTTGTTCAAAAACGTTATTTAAAGGGCTATTACGTTGCTGTAGTCATCGTTTTGCCAGCCGATTCGCCACCGGTGCGTTACAAAGGGAGAATCTGGATTCGCATTGGTACGCGACGTGGTTTGGCGACTGCTCAAGATGAGAGAATTTTAAGTGAAAAACGTCGCTGGCACGACATACCGTTTGATTTGCAACCAGTGTTAACGGCTACTATTGACAATATTAGCATTTTGCAATTTTCTCAAGAGTATTTGCCTAACGCCTTTGCGGCTGATGTACTTGAAGCTAATGAGCGAACAATTGAGCAGAGGCTTGCCACTTGTAGAATGATTGTGTCAGCTGAAAACACAACTCCGACCGTACTGGGAATATTATCTTTGGGAAAGCGACCGCGAGATTTTGTGCAAGGAGACTATATTCAGTTTTTAAGAATTGACGGAACAGAGATTACTGATCCAATTATCGACGCGGAAGAAATTGATGGTTCGGTTGCTCAAATAATAAGAAGAATAGATGAGAAGCTCGATTCGCATAATCGCGTTGCCATAGATGTAGTGTCTGGTTCTGTAGAGATTATTAAACCTGATTACCCGATGATTGCGCTACGACAGCTCACGCGAAACGCGGTAATGCACAGAACTTACGAAGGTACCAATTCTCCTACACGGGTTTATTGGTTTAACGATCGTATTGAGATAATTAGCCCGGGCGGTCCATTTGGCGAGGTTACGATTAGCAACTTCGGTCAACCCGGAATTACTGATTACAGAAATAAAAACTTAGCCGATGCGATGAAAGTTTTTGGTCTTGTTCAGAGATTTGGCATTGGGATTGGTATTGCCAAAAGAGAGTTAGAAAAAAACGGTAATCCTCCGCTCGAGTTTGAAGTTCAGCAAACAGTAATTTTCTGCCGGGTAAGGAAATCGCTAGAGTGCTGTTATCGGGTATAGGGTTTCGGGTTTCGGGTATAGGATGGGGGATATATGAATGAGAAAGTTGAGCAGATTGTTGAACATTTGAAACCACGTTCAGAAGTTAGCGCGATTTGGTTGTTTGGCTCGGTGGCGCAAGGTAAAGCCGGTGTTAATAGTGACATTGATATTGCAGTGCTTTTTATAGACGCGTTATCGCCAATGGAACGGTTCGACTTGCGCTTGGAACTGATGAATGTTTTGGAGGATATTGCCGGATGCGCAGTTGATGTAATTGATATGGAAGCGGCTTCGTTATTTTTGCAACATCAGATTCGAAAAACCGGCAGATTGCTGTTCGAAGAAGATCACCAAAAGCGCGTGGAGTTCGATGTTCGCTCGCGCCGGGATTATTTTGATTTGGAATACCGCTATCAGCAGCGAGCAAGAATTATTGAGCGTAATGCGCTCGGAGGCTAGATATTGTCAGTCAAAATCAATGCCTGAGTCTGCAAAAAATGGCGCAATTCAGAAATTTGTTGGTACACGATTACGCGCGAATTGATGAAATAATTTTGTTTGGAATTTTGCGAAAAAACGTTGATGATTTGGTTGATTATGTTGTGGCGATAATGTCCAAACTACCACGCGCAGCGGTATAACCCGCTAGAAACGCAAAATTACGAACAACGCTTTAGCAGCGGCTTTTGCAGTTGGTAAAAATTGTAGCATATGTAGCCGATTTTCCAAATCGAGTGCAGATGTTTTACCTGTGGTATAATGTATCAAGGGAATTTTAGTGTGAAACTGTTTACAGGAGTGGTTATGCTTGGTGATAATCTGCGCGTGTTCAGAGAAAAGGCCAAAGTTAGCAAATCGGAACTGGCGCGGGCGATAAATGTCACTCCGGCGATGATTAGCAAATACGAGACGGGGTTATCCAATCCAAGCGCTGAAAACCTGCGACTGATGGCGAATTATTTTGATATCAGCATGGATACACTGTGCGACAATAAGTGTTTGTTCGCGCCGGGCGGCTCATTGCGAGAGCTGCGGCTCAAAAAGAAAATCTCGCGGGTACAGGCGGCGAATGTGCTGGGAGTTGTTCCGGCGGTGTATGCCGAACTGGAAAACGGCGTGCGCCAACTGTGCGATGAGCAGATTACCACACTGCTGAATTTGTTTGGCGCGTCCCAAGAGCAGTTGGACAACGTCGTCCCAACGATCTATGAACTGCAAGTCATCCGGCTGGAACAGCGGTTGCAGGAAGCGTGGAACAAATTGACGTTTGAACAGCAGAAGCGGTTAGTGGAGTTTTTGGGGGCGATGGGCGAGTGTTGATTATCGAATAAAAGACGATGGAATGGTTTGAATAAATGTATCGAACGAAAAAAATTAAGTTGTTTTTAAAAGCAAACGATGAACATGGCGGTATATATCAATATAGTCAGTCGCTTTTGGACGCATTTATCTCTTTGCCGAGCGATAAATATTCTAAATCGATAGTTATTAGTAACATTAAATGGCTGAGACTTATTCCGCCGGACGCGGGTATTGCAATAGAACATATTTATCGCAATCATCCGAAATCTTTTGCTGAGGGACGATATAATCCGCTAGGAATCATATCAAGAAAGTTGCGTAAATGTTTTAAGAATATAAAAGTGCCTGAGGAAGACGATTGCGATCTTCGAATCTATCCAAACATCAATACTGTATCAGATTCGATAACTAACGCATTGGTTTGTGTTCACGATTTGATGCACCGATATGAGCAAAACTTTCCCGAAGTTAGTGAACGGGCGATTTATGAGCAACGAGAAATTCATTATCGAAAAGTTTGTGATTATGCCAGTGGTATAATAGTCGATTCAGAACTTGGGAAGATCCACCTTGTTGAGTCATATCTAGGGGTGAATAAAGACAAAATATTTGTTCTTCCTTATATTTCTCGTAAATCATTATTTGATGAAGTAAATGTTGATATCGTCAAAAAAAAATACTCACTCCCGGACAAATTCCTGTTTTATCCAGCCAAGTTTTGGACGCATAAAAACCATGTGGGGTTGATTAACGCCATCGCTATTGTAAAAAAACGCAATTCTGATGTCCAACTAATATTGACCGGCGAAAAAAGCAATTCCTACGATGAAGCTATGAGGCTTATTGAATATTACGGTTTGCGTGAAAGTATTAAATGCATTGGTAAAATTTCTGATTTGGAACTTAATGCAGTTTATAAATTGGCTCGTGGCATGATAATGCCGTCATTTTTTGGACCAACAAATCTCCCCCCTTTGGAAGCTATGGCGCTTGGCTGCCCTTGCGCAGTGTCAAATGTTTATGGAATGGCGGCGCAAATCGGCAATGCCGGACTGTTGTTTGACCCAAAGTCACCAGCTGAGATTGCCAGCAAAATTGAGATGTTGTGGCGTGATGATATTATGTGCAAAAAAATGATTGAAAATGGACTTTTGAGAACCAAAAAATATTTCACGCGAGACATTTTCAATTCGAATTTCCAAAGAATCGTAGAAAAGCTTTTGGAGACAGATGAAAATAATTAGATGCCCAATTTGTCGTTTTGATAACTGCGACAAGCGTTTTACATTATTTGACGATCGCTACGGATTTCCGGGCGATTTCGAATTGTTGTGTTGCCCAAACTGCGGTCACCAGTTTTTAGAATGCGAATTTTCCGAAAATATGTTGAATGACCTTTACACCAATTATTATCCTCGTTCTACCTTCAAAGTGGAAAATTATCAGCCGCTAAAAGAAAACCGTGGATTTGGTGCTTGGCTGAACGGAGTTGGACGCTCAGCATATTGCTATGTGTCAAAAAATGTTCGTGTTCTCGATATCGGTTGCGGTTTCGGCGAGGCATTGGGTTATCACAAAGCCCGTGGCTGTGAAGTTTACGGTGTGGAGGCTGACGAGAATATTAAACGTGTTGCCGATTTGTATGGCTTTAATGTTCATTTAGGCTTGTTTGATCCTGATCAATATGAACAAGGATTTTTCGATTATGTTACAATGGATCAAGTTATCGAACACATGTTGGATCCGGTAGAGACTTTATGCGGTGTTGAAAGAATTGTGAAACATGGGGGGCGCTTAATACTTAGCCTACCCAATCCCGAAGGTTGGGGAGCGTGGCTGTTTGGAAAGAAATGGATCAATTGGCACTGCCCGTACCATGTTCAGCATTTTTCGGAAAAATCAATGGCTGTTGCCGCTGAGAAAGCCGGATTGATTATTGAATCGACCAAAACGATAACCAGTTCGGATTGGTTGGATTTCCAGTGGCGGCATTTGCTAACATATCCGCAAATTGGACAAAAATCTGTGTTTTGGAGCTACAGTTACGAGTTTAGTTTTGTGCAAAAAATCCTTTGGAGAATACTCAATATTGTGCATCGATTTAAAATAAATCACATAGTGACCAGAATAATGGATGTTCTTGGCAAAGGTGACGGGCGCATATATTTTTTAAGGAAGCCAAGTCGGTAAATGGTTAGCAAGATTTTCATTTTCTAATGCTGTTTGAAATCGTCAATATGTTCCTATTCATATAACATCGGAGCTGTGAAATATGTTTAAAAAAATGCTAAAAAAGTTAATTGAACCAAAATTTACCACCCCGGAAAACAATATATTGTTGTTGGCGATGGGGGCTATGCTGTCTAAGCAGCAATGGGCGATTAATTCTGACAACATTAATGATTATGAGTTTAAGATATTTAGTCAGTTTGGCGACGACGGAATCATTCAGTACTTAATCAAAAATTTGCAAATTGAGAATGAAATATTCATAGAATTTGGCGTAGGTAATTATTTGGAATCGAATACGAGATTTCTCATGATGAACAATAACTGGTCTGGTTTTGTAATGGATGGATCTGAACAACTAACGAAGATTCTAACGAACCAGGATTGGTATTGGCAATACAATATAACACACAAATCGGTTTTCATTGACAAGACGAATATCAATGAATTGCTTCTTGATACTGGATTCACTGACATTGGACTTCTTCATGTAGATATCGATGGTAATGACTATCATTTATTTGATAGTATTGACTTATCAAAACTTAATCCTGCAATAGTCATATTAGAATATAACAGCGTGTTTGGCGGTGATCGTGCAATAACTGTGCCATACAGGAGAGATTTTGTTCGAACCAAAGCGCATTATAGCAATTTATACTGGGGCGCATCTTTACCGGCGATGGTGTTTGTCGCAAGAAAAAATGGCTACTCTTTGATTGGATGTAACAATGCAGGAAATAATGCATATTTTATTAGAAATGATTTGCTGAATGAAAAAGTAAAGGAATTGTCTGTGAAAAAAGCGTATAGAGAAAGTAGGTTTCGGGAAAGCTGGAATAAGGACGGTGAGCTGTCGTTTTTAAAAGGACGAGAGAGACTTGAAATAATAAAAGGGCTTGAAGTAATAAATGTTGAGACCGGTGAGAAGGAAATTATTTAGAATGTATCTTGTTATTATTGCGTACTGAAAATGTTTACTTTGAAAAAATCTGATTTGAAAAGCTAAAATATCTGTCCATGAAAAATAATTATTTCGGGGTAGTAGTGGTAAAATGAGTGTTGGAGAAGAACGTCGGAGTCTTTTGCTGATTATTCAGCATTGGAGAATCAACAACAGGATTTCCCCCAAATGATGCGCTTATTATAGCTGATGGACGCTTATGTTTTTTGAGGAAACCATTGCGATGAATAGTAAAGTATATATTATTCTACCCGTTCACAATAGAATTGAGACAACAAAGAAATTTATCAGCTGTCTCAAGCGGCAAAGCTATGATAATTATCATCTGCTATTAATTGACGACGGTTCTGTCGATGGGACTGCCGAATGGGTTGAAAAAAACATAGTAAAACTAACAATTATCAAGGGCAAAGGGAACTGGTGGTGGGCTGGGTCATTGCAGCAAGGATATTGTTGGTTGAAAAATCGTGAAGAAATTTCTGCAACTGATATTGTGTTGATGATAAATGATGATACGGAGTTTGAAGAAGATTTTTTTGAAATTGCTTTGGCGCTTTTGGCGAGGCAAGAGCATTTGTTGTTGTTGGCACAATGTTATAGCCTTCAAACCGGAGAACTTATTGATGCCGGAGTTCATGTTGATTGGCAAAAATTCAGTTTTTTTCAAGCGAAGTCCGTCGAAGGAATAAATTGCTTGTCGACGCGCGGGCTGTTTATGAGGGTTATGGATTTTCTTGATACCGGTGGCTTCTTTTCGAAAATATTGCCGCACTACACGTCTGATTATGAATTTACTATTCGCGCCCGTCGTAAAGGAATGAAGTTGGTAACGGATTCTAATTTGAAGTTGTATTGTGATCAGACGACAACGGGAATTCATTCAAACGTCGGATGTGGAGATCTACACCAAAGAATTAAAGCCTTATTTTCGCGCAAGTCAGCTATGAATCCATTTGCGTGGACGATTTTTGTAGTATTGTCATGCCCTATGCGCTGGAAGATATACAATTTGTGTCGTATTTGGTATGTAGCGTTCCGAAAATTGATATTTCTAAATTTGTCATACGATAGCGATGATATTGGAGACGTTAAGATGGATGAGCAGAAAACATTTTGCGAGTTGCCTCATCAGTGTTTGGCTCCGATTGTTTTATTTGTGTTTAATCGCTTGGAACATACCAAAAGAACAATTGCTGCACTTCAAAATAACGAATTAGCTGATCAAAGCGAGTTATTCGTTTTCGCAGATGGATCGAAAGAATCAGCTACAAGCGTCGATGTTAAGACTGTTAGGGAATATCTAAAAACGGTTAATGGGTTTAAGTCAGTTTCGATTATCGAGCGTGAAGGAAATTGGGGATTGGCGCGAAACATTATTGATGGTGTAACATCGATAATTAACGAGCACGGAAAAATCATTGTACTTGAAGACGATTTGGTATCTTCAAAATATTTTTTAAGATACGTGAATGATGCTTTGAGAACTTACCAAAATGAACACAAGGTCATGCAAGTTAGCGGCTATTGTTTTCCAATAGAAGTAGAAGGATTGTCAGAAACATTTTTTTTGCGAAATACCGAAAGCTGGGGCTGGGGGACTTGGAAAGACAGATGGAAGTGTTTTGAACGCGACCCGGAAAGATTAATAGAAAAATTCTCTAGAGATGATATATTTCGGTTTAATTTTGAAGGTACTCATGATTTTTGGTCGCAAGTTCATGATAATTTCACTGGCAAGGTTTATACATGGGCAGTTTTTTGGTATGCATCTGTTTTCCAAAGGGGAGGGATAGTTGTATACCCGCGGAAATCTATGGTTAACAACATCGGACATGACGGTAGCGGAGAACATTGCAACAAGAATTGTTTATATGATGTGGAAATCGCTGATGAGCCTGTACTTGATTTTTCTATGGATATTTGTGAGAATTATGATGTAAATAACAGAGTGATAAATTATTTCGAAAGCATCCGACAACCAGCTTGGAAGAGAGCGCTAAAAAAACTAAGAATGCAGCTAACAAAATCTATTTGCTGCAACGGTAATGACTGATTTGAAAGAAAATGGAAAGCATATGAAAGAAAAAATCGGACTTGTTTTGCGGAGCAAACCTTCCAATGGCGGCATGTTTCAATATAGTATTACAATAGTTGACGCATTGCTTGCTCAGAAACGACATGATTTAGCAATTGAGATATTCTATTTTGATTCGATTTGGGAAAAAGTGCTGACCGATATTGACATACCCAAAACATGCATATCGAAAAATTTATTGTGGAGCATAGTCGGAAAACTAAACGATTCGGCTCGATTGAAACTTCGCTTTTTTACGGATTTGTTATTTAGAAAATCGAGCTTCAATGAGATCGACAATTGGATATTTCCTAGTCAGGACGCTTTATCCTTTCAAATACCCGGCAATGCAATTGTATCTGTTCATGATTTAATGCACAGATATGAAACGAGTTTTCCTGAGGTTGGAAATAATCAAGAGTATAATTTCAGGGAGTTTTTATATTCAAATATTTGCCATAAGGCTAAAGCTGTTTTAGTAGACTCAGAGTTGGGTAAAAAACAGCTCTTGGAGTCTTATCCGTTTGTCGATAAGAAAAGAGTTTTCATCTTGCCATTTGTTCCACGAAGCAGTATTTATAATGATGTTAACTGCGAACAGATTAAATTAAAATTTAATTTACCGGACAAATTTGTTTTTTATCCGGCTCAGTTTTGGCGGCATAAAAACCATATTAGCCTTGTGAAAGCGGTTGATTTGGTATACAGAGAAAACCCTGATATTGTGCTGGTTCTTGTAGGATACAGGAATGAAGCACTTTTGGAAGTTGAGAGATTTATTACTGAAAAACAGCTAACGGCGCACATAAAAATTATCGACTATGTTTCTGATGACGAGTTAACGGTTTTTTATAAATTAGCCAGGGCGATGATAATGCCAAGTTATTTTGGACCGACAAACATTCCGCCGCTTGAGGCGATGGCTTTAGGTTGCCCTGTTGCCGTAGCTAATAATTATGCTATGGTAGCGCAGATCGGAAACGCGGGACTTAGTTTTAGTCCGGAGAACATAAATGAAATTGCTGGATGCATTGAGAAACTCTGGAATAATGACGAACTTTGTCGATGTTTATCGAAAAACGGGTTGAAGCAAATTGCTGATAATTATACGCAAGAAATTTTCAATGTCAAATTTAATGAGATTCTCGAGATAGTTTTATCGAGAAATGATAGTCATGAAAAACCATAAAGTGTCAATAATAACAGTTTCTTACAACGGTGTGTTGACAATCGAACGTACTATTCTCAGTGTAATAAACCAGACATATTCGAATACGGAGTATATTATTGTCGACGGCGGGTCAACTGACGGCACAGTTGAAATCATTCGTAGTTTTCAAGGAGAAATATTTGATTGGTTTAGCGAAACTGATCAGGGAATTTATGATGCTATGAACAAGGGCGTGATCAGAGCGACTGGGGATTATATTTTGTTTTTGGGTTCGGATGATGTCTTTTGCAATGATATGGTAATTTCCGACGCAATAGCTGATATAATTTCAGTAGGTTGTCCAGATTTGTGGTGTGGTAGAATGCGGCTTATTGACTACCAATCTAGACTGTTCAAAAATGTTGGGCGAGCATTATCGAAGCGTGATATTCTAGCAGGAGTTATGGCGAATCATCCGGCAATGTTGGTGAAACGCTATCTTTTGATCGAGCATCCATTCGATCTTAATTTCAAGATAGCAGCAGACCAAGAATTTTTCGTCTGGTGTTGTAACACCGGCAAAAAAATCGCCTTTAGCGATATCTGTCTGGTAGATTTCAACACTTCCGGTGTCAGTTCGTTTTCCAAAAAAGCGCTTAATGAGTCGAGGATGATAGTCCGTAAATATGCACCCCGCTTTTTGAAGGCATTTGACAGACGAACCCGCAAAAATTATTTCATGTCGTATTTGATACCGATTTTAACTAAATTACGGTTATTGAGAGTGTTTCGGGAAAATACAGGTTGGAAAAAAATGTAACGCTAATGGCTGAAAAAGTCAAAGAAAGTTGTTTGCAATGTACTCTAGAGACTTAATATTTCGTCGTCTGATGCATTTATTTTTAGTTGTGTTTGCCGCGTTGGTAGGACTCGCGTGTTACTATCAACCATATATTACCGATGATGTTTCAGGAAGAGATAGTTTGGCATCCAACTCAATATTTGGCACTGTTGTCTCAGGCTATTTTTCGTTTTCTGGCAGAATTCTATATATGCTTATGGGCACAGTTGAACAAAAATATGACTGGTTTTCTTGTGTTCACGGTCTCTTGATTGTTATTTTGGCGGTGTTTGTTGTTAAAACTGCTTTTAGATATATTGTGCTTACGCGGCTTTGGGAAACAGCATTCATTACTTTGGCAATACTATTATTTTGGTTTGGCTTTTGTACACTTGACACAATTGTGGTGTGGCGATCCGGTTCGCCGTATTTATGGACGTTGTTGGTTGCAGCGTTATTCATCTTATTGTTGATAAACTCACGAATAAATTCTTGTTTCACTTGTATTTCGGGAGTTTGCGCGGGACTTATGCACGAGGGGATGAGTTTGGGTTTAATTGTATTTGTTATGCTGTTCGCAATTTATCAAAAAGTTGTACGGCTTAAAATACCAAGGCGAATATTGTGGGGAGCAGCAGGATTATTTATCGGAACGATTTTACTATTAGTGGCTCCGGGTAATTATACACGTTTTGATGTTTTAACAATTGAGGCAAACCACACGACAGACTTTTTTTCCAGTTTTCCAAGTTATTGTTACAAAACAATAACTACCAGCAATATATGTCTAGTCTATATAGTTTTGTTGGTAGTTGTAGCAATTTTGCGACTTTATAGAAACCCAAAGTGTGCAATTTCTCTTTTTTTGGTTATTGGAGGACTAGCATCTCTTATGGTTCCTGCTCTGACTTATTCCTTAGCACGACGGTTTACTGCTATACCAGCATTTTTCTTTTTGCTGGGGACTTTTGAGTTACTGGCGCTATTGTTCGAGAAGTATCGCGAGAAAATTCAAGGAAAGACCGTTTTGGCGGCGATTATTACTTTTGCGATGCTGTTTGTTTTAATCTGGGACAGCTATAACGGCTTAATAAGTGAAATTGAATTTAATAAACGGATTGCCGAACAAGAGCAGGCGATAATTTCACTACGCGACAGTGGAGTTCGAGATATTGCTGTTTATCCAATCATGGGTAAGCGCCATCGGCTGGTTTATTATGATTCGATAACGTTTGACCCCAAGCATTGGAAAAATGAAATATTGGCAAAACATTACGGAATTAATAGTATTGTGTTGATGGCGCCTAAATTAGATTGATGCCCAAGCCTTATGTTTACTATACTTTGCCATGTCGTGAAAATTTACCTACTCGTAAGTATGTTGATCACGAGTAGGTAAATTGTTTTTTTAAGAAATGTTTTCGATTTACTTTTAGGTGGTGTAACTCATGATAATCATTAAACTTCAAGGCGGGCTGGGCAACCAGATGTTTCAATATGCTGCCGCACTGTCGTTGGCTGGGAAACTTGGCGATGATTTGAAACTGGACATTACGACCGCACTTGGCAAGGGCGTGATTGAGCGCTCTGCAGTCACAAGGGAGTATGAGCTGGGTAAATTCAATGTTTCTGCTAAGATTGCAACAGCTCCTGAAATAGTGAATCTGCGCGGAAAAGCAATCCACCGCTGGAACTTGCTGGCGCGAGCCAAACGAAAAATCCGACGTCGTTTCGGAAAACGCCTAGCGTTGTTGCAAAAACATGGTTACTACTACTATGAAAGTGACTATATTTTCGATAAGAAATTTTTCAGTCTACGCGGCGAATTATATCTCGATGGTTATTTTCAAAGCTACAAATACTTTGAAGATATTGCCGCTTTGCTACGACAGGAGTTTATGATTAAGCCGCAAAGCTGCAAAGCTATAAAGTTGCAAAGTGGAGAAAAGTTGTCGCAAAAAAACGTATCCGTTCACATACGCAGAGGCGACTATGTGACTGATCAAAAAACCAATTTGCATCATGGAATGTGTTCTTTGGATTATTATGAGCGAGCGATGAAATTTGTTGCTAGTAAGATAGCTAATCCACAGTTTTATATTTTCTCTGATGATCTTGATTGGTGCAAAGCCAATCTAAAAACTGAGCATCAGCTGGAATTTGTGGATTGGTGCCAGTCAGCGCCGGAAGAGCTAATGCTGATGAGTAAGTGCGCGCATAATATTATTGCCAATAGTTCATTTTCCTGGTGGGGAGCGTGGTTGAATTCCAATCCAGATAAAATAGTCATCGCGCCGCAAAAATGGTTTAATGTTAACAAAGACACCAGTGATTTGATTCCGCTAACATGGATCAAATTATAATTGTTTACAGCGAAAAAACAGCGTGGTAAAATATAGCTAACTTATGAGTTACTAACTTGTGAGTTAGCTATTTAATTTTGAGGTTGATATGTTCAGAGGTAGAAAGAAAGAATTGGCGACGCTTGAAGAAATATATTCGCGTGAAGGATTTGCCGGAGTCATTGTGTCGGGGCGAAGACGTGTGGGTAAAACCACTTTATTAAGTGAGTTTTGCAAGGGCAAGAATAATATTTTTTATGTAGCGCAAGAGAGTGTGCGCGAGACGATAATTTTGGAATTCGGGAAAAAGGTTACCGATTTCTTTTTTGCCAATGATTATATTGTTGTTAACTCATGGGACAAAATATTTGAATTAATTTCCACCTATAATCAACCCGAAAAACTGGTCGTGGTTGTTGACGAATATCCCTATATGGTTAATGCTGACCGCAGTGTGCAATCAATATTGCAAAGAGCTATTGACCATCAGTTGAAAAATGCCAATATAATGCTGGTGTTATGCGGCTCATCGGTAAGTTTTATGGAAAACGAAATAATCGCCTACAAAAATCCATTATACGGCAGATTTGATTGGCACTTGCGGGTCAAACCATTTGACTATTTTCAGAGTGCTGAGTTTACACCAAAGTACTCGCATGAAGAAAAGTTTACGACTTATGGAATTCTGGGCGGCGTGCCGCGCTATTTGGAAAGTTTTGATGATACAAAATCTATCAAAGATAATCTGTGTGCTACAATTTTGAAAAATGGCGATTATTTATATGAGGAACCATTCAATCTTCTCAAACAGGAATTGCGTGAACCGGCACTGTATAACTCGATTATAGAAGCTGTGGCAAAGGGCGCATCCAAGCTTAATGAGATATCGACCAAGATAAATGCCGAGAGTGGTAAAAGCGCAAAATATCTCAAAACTTTAATCGATTTGTTGATATTGAAAAAAGAGGTTCCGATTAATGAAAAAGAAAATGCCCGGCGAACAATATATCGGGTCAATGACAATTTGTTCAAATTTTGGTTCAGATTTATTTTTGGAAATAATGAATTAGTAGAAACCGATAACGGCGAGTTGTTGTATGAACGGGTAATCTTGCCTAACTTAAACGGCTATCTGGGATTAGTATTCGAGGATGCTTGTCACGACTATATGTGGCGATTGCAGCGTGGAAGCGAGTTTCCAATCATTTTCAACAAAATCGGACGGTGGTGGGGAACGGATAATAAGAAAAAAATTCAGGTTGAGATTGATTTACTGGCAATAGATACGTTCAACAATAACGCAATATTCTGTGAGTGTAAGTGGCAAAATGAATTAGTGAAATTGTCGGTGCTAGAAGCGTTGATTGAAAAAAGCGCTATGTTCAATTTTAATGAGCGATATTTTGCGCTGTTTGCTAAATGCGGGTTTACTAAAGCGCTACGTGATTATGCTGAAACTAATAAAAATGTCCGACTCTTCACATTGGATGATTTGTATAAATGAACACCGGACAGGTGAATATGAGTGAAATAGTAGTCCTAATTCCCCATTACAATAATATCGCCGGTCTGTACCGCTCGCTGGCATCGCTAAGCGCCATCGAGCCGGTTGACGTGCTTATCGTCGATGACAGTAGTTTGGTTAAACCAGATTTGCTGTTGATGCGTGAGCAATTTAAACAGATCGAAAGTATCGAATTAATCTGCTTAGAGAAAAACAGCGGAATTGAAACAGCGCTAAACGTCGGACTGGAACGCATATTTAGTTCAGAGTTCAGAGTTCAGAGTTCAGAGTCAAATGCAGCCATCTTCCGTAGTAACTCAGGACTCAGGACTCAAAACTCAGGACTATCTCAACTTAACTCAGAACTCAAATACCTCGCCCGTCTCGATTGCGGTGACATCTGTCATTCGTCACGGTTTATGTTACAAAAAGCGTTTTTAGATAAACACCTTGATTATGGTATGGTTGGGTCGTGGGTGGAATTTAGTTCAGAGTCCAGAGTTCAGAGTGCAGAGTTAGATGAAACTCCCTTGATCAGTAACTCAGAACTCAGAACTCAGGACTCAGGACTATCTCAAGCTAACTCAAAACTCAGGACTCAGGACTCTGAATTCATAGTCCGCTATCCCGAAACTGATTCGCAAATTCGCAACTATATGCGCAAAAACAGCGCCTTCGCCCATCCGGCGGTCATGCTCAGAGCAGCGGTATTAGCTACGGTTGGGAATTATTCGAGCAATTATAAAGGTGCCGAAGATTACGATTTATTTTTCAGGCTATTAAGAGTAAGCAAAGCGGCAAATATTCCGCAGGTACTAACGGCCTGCGAGCTTACCGCCACGGGAATATCGCACTCCAAACGTCGTCAGCAGATTGTCTCCCGAATTCGCTTAATCTGGAAAAATCGCGATAGCAGTCTCGGTCGAGCAACTTTCGGAATAATTAGAAGTTTACTGTTACTGGTAATTCCTTATTCGCTGGTTCTACGCCTGAAAAGCGCTCACATTCGCAAACTCCCCAATATTAATCCCGATTCCCTAACCCCCAACCCCCAACCCCTATATCCCAATCCTAACCCCCAAATAAAAATTATTCACGTCATCGAATGTGCGTCGGGCGGCACTCTCGACGTTGTGGTCGATTTGGTCAACGGAATGCCGGAATTTCAACATCTGGTGGTTTACGGCAGACGCGTTGATACGCCGCATGACATTCGCGAGCGTTTTTCTAGTGCCACTGATTTAATTGTTTGGAAAAATGTCCGCCGAAAAATCGGATTTCATGATTTGGCGGCGATGATTGAGTTAATTAGGATTATAATAAACAATCGCACTGCCAAGATAATCCATCTCCATTCTTCTAAAGCCGGATTTATTGGACGGGTGGCGGCATTTTTGTGCGGATCATCACGAAAAATTATCTATACTTCACATGGCGCGGCGTTTCTGTGTGGCGCTGTGGCTCCGCTTAAAGAACGTTGGTTTTCCTGGTTGGAGTGGTTTGCGGCAAAGCTGGGTGGGCGGGTAGTTGCTTGTTCAGAATCGGAAGCGCAGGAATTCCGTAACCGGGGTATCAATGCTACGCATATTAATAACGGAGTCACGCAAAATCAAGTTGTAGTAGCTGAAAAAAATGCCGCGCGAATTACGGTGGTTACTGCTGGCCGAATTGTCGGTCAGAAAAATCCGGCTATGTTCAGCGCGATCGCAGACGCGTTCCGACAGGACCAGCGGGTAAAGTTTGTCTGGGTAGGTGACGGCGATTGTCGCGCAGCTCTTGGCGCTAACGTTGAAATTACCGGCTGGCAGACTAAACAAGCAGTTGAGCAAGTATTGGCAACTGCGGATATTTATTTATCTACTTCAGTATGGGAAGGAATGCCGCTGAGTGTGTTGCAGGCGATGCACGCCGGATTGCCGTTATTGTTGTCAGACTGCGTCGGCAATCGGGACTTGGTTGTTGAAACCGAAAATGGCTATTTGTTTGACGATGTAAAAACTGCCGTTGGCAAGTTAAATTGTTTAATTAGTGACAACGAACTTAGAAAATCCATGGGTGTTACGAGCAGAAAAATAGTCCGTGAGCAGTATGGTATTGGCAAAATGCTGGTTAGCTATCGGGAATTATACAAAACGGATACGATGCAAATAAAAAAAGGTGTTCATGAGTTGTTGGATACAGTATAATTTAATCAATGTTAACAGGGTTAAGGTCATTTCTGGTGTAGGGGCGATTCACGAATCGCCCGAACTACGCGAGCAATTCGTGAATTGCCCCTACATAAACGAACAAACCGTATTACGAAATCGTTAACTTGTTGACATTGATAATTTAACTGTAAAAGTATAATCATTATACGAACGATAAGGTGATAACTGTGAAAAGAAGAAATAGACTGGGTTTTACGATGATTGAACTGCTTGTAGTTATTGCAATTTTGGGAATAATGGCTGCGATTGTCTTGCCAAGATTTGTTGGTCAAGATGTCGTTGCAAAAAAGAAAAAAGTGCTATCGGATTTGGCATCGATCGATGCAGCGTTGCAGTTGTACAATATGGATAATCCTAATAATGGTTATGGGGGTTGGCCATCGGGAGCGGCTAATTTGAATTTCCTTTCAGCCAGTGGTTATTTGGCAGCTGTGCCTACGCCGCCGGCATCGCAGTCGGGTTTTCCGGTTAATGCTACTTATTATTCGTATACTATCACTAATGGCGGAACATCCTATGCCGTTTATCGTGGCGCGGTGTCTTATAGCGTCAGTTGGTTAAATACTAGCGATCCGCCTTTGGCACCGTCAGGATCCGATCCAGGTTGGTAAATATATGGGCAGAGATACCCTCTGCCCATATTGAATTTGTAGCGAGGAATTAATGACAATTTTTATTTTTATTTTCGGTTTATGTATTGGCAGTTTTCTCAATGTGGTGATTTTTCGCTTGCCGCATGGGCTGTCGATTGTCAAACCGGCATCGCATTGTCCCAATTGCAATTACTATTTAAAAAAAATTGACTTGATTCCGATATTGAGTTGGTTGCTACTACGTGCTAAGTGTCGAAATTGCGGTTGTCGAATATCTGCCCGCTATCCGCTGGTGGAACTTGGCTGTGGTGTTTTATTTGTGATTTGTTATCAGTTTACGGTTAATTTTGAACAGTTCGTCTTTGTAGCGTTATTCGCGGCGGCATTACTGGCGATAACGATGATTGATTTTGATTTGCAGATAATCCCTGATGAAATATTGCTATTTATGGGAGTGGTCTCAATCCTCGCTAACACCTATGCGCAGTTTTTTTCAACGTTTGCAATACGACAAGCCTATCATTTTGGCATCGCGCCTGTTCCGTTTGTCGGCTGGCAGCAGTTGGTGTTTGGTGGTGCGACCGGATTCGGCTTGATGCTTTTGATATTTTTGCTTAGTCGTGGCGGAATGGGCGGCGGCGACGTAAAGTTTGCCCTAGTACTAGGAATGTGGCTGGGCTGGAAAATGGTATTGTTATCATTGCTATTTGCCTTTATTATTGGCGGTATTGCTGGTATAATGCTCATGTTGTTAAGAATCAAGACACGCAAGGATCCGGTGCCGTTTGGACCGTTCATGGCTGTTTCGGCGTTAATATTCATGTTGTTCGGTTCGCAATTGTATAGTTGGTATTGGAGCTTGATTTAGGATGTTATTGTGAATACTAAGCAAAGCGCCGGATTTACATTAATTGAAATTATTGTCACCATTGGAATAATCGGAATTTTGGCGATTGTAGCGATTGTGAATTATTCCGGGACTAATCAGCGGAAAAGCCTCGATGGCGCCGCGCGCCAGCTGATGGCGGACATGATGTATGTCCAGCAAAAAAACATTAACGGGAACACCAGTTATCAAATAATGCTAAGTCCGTCGGATAATAGTTACCGAGTGCAGTATGATGCTTTTAATGCCGAAAAAACCGTAAAATTGCCCACCGGGGTTGCGATTAAAGGCAATGTGTCAACAATAAATTTCAGCAACGACGGAACATTGATCGGACATATTACTGACGGTCATGATCATGTCCAATTACAGTTGACCAGTCAGGTATCGCAAAACGCTTTTGTTATTGTACAGTTGATGACCGGCAGAATCCGAATTGCCGCAACGGCTCCTTAAGAGTTTGACGAGGTGCGATTATGAAAAGAAATGGATTTACACTGGTAGAGTTATTAATCGGTTCGATGATTGGCGCAATTGTCTTGATGAGCGTCTATGTAGCCTTTAACGCTGCCACAAAATACTGGAACAAAAACAATTCGGCAACATCAGCACAACAAACCGCGCGGTTTGCCAGTGATCATTTGTCGAAGAATTTGAAAATTGCGTCCGGTTCGACGACTCCTTATACAATTAATACTGTAGCTACGGTTGGCAGTGGAGTTCAAACTTTGACGTATGTTAGTAGTGCCGGTACAAAATATTACCACTATTTTTTCCCTGATTTTGCCGACACTACTAGGGCAGGAAAAATATATTGGGGGACAAGCGCCACACCGACTGATGCAGCCAACCAACCGTTAACCGGCGACAATGTCACCGGTTCGGATGCAGTTAAAATATTTGCTCGGCCGGCGAGCGGTAGCGGAAATGTTAATCCTGCCGAGGGACGGGGAATATTTAGCTCAACCGGAGCTACCGCAACCTCAGATTGGACGCAAACCTCAACAACTTGCGGATTAGTTTATATTGATTTTATTGCTCAAGATTATAGTGCATCCAGTCGATCACAGACCGCGTCTGGGCAAGCTCAAAGTATCGAAATCCGCACGGCGGTAACGTATCCGCATTTGTAGGGTATTTAGGATTTAGGGTATAGGGTATAGGGGATAGGATATCCCAACCCCTAACCCCTAACCCCTAATCCCTAGTAACGAGGAAAACATGAATCTAATGTCGTTCGTTCGTAAGCTCATCTATCCGGAGATTAATTTAATATTGGGCATCGATATCGACTCGGATTCCATCAAAATTTCTGAAGTGCGTTATCGTAAAGGAATCAAGCCGTACTTCAAAAACTTTGCTATTGAAGCCATTCCGCAGGGATTGGTGGATAATGGTTATATTATTAACGAGGCCGGTTTTGTTGATTTTTTTAAAGAAATATTAGCGCGTAATTTTTTTTCTACCAACTACGCGGTCGTGTCCATCAATAGTCGCGATATGGTGTTACGTCAAATCGAGTTGCCTCTGATGGCTAGAACTGAAGCAAGTGAAGTGTTGCATTGGGATTTGGAAAAATATGTTCCGTCAGCGGCAAATGAAGAGCATTATTATGATATGCACGTACTTTCTGAAAGCACGGAAAGTAAGCAAATGCGGATTTTGCTCATTGCGGTTCCCAAGCGAATCGTGGACAGCCTGATGGTTGTTATGGGTGAAGTCGGTTTGAAGCTGCTGGCGGTCGACAGTGAGGTTTTGGCGTTGGGGCGGACAGTGCCTTCTGATGGTAATCGGATTGTCGTCGACATCGACCGGTTGTATACTAAGATAATAGTATTCGAAAGCGGTATCCCGATGATTTCCCGACTAATCGCGCTCGGCTGGGACCGGGTCGAGGATGTCTTGAAGAAGATAAGTGCGAAACCAACAGATCTGGTCACAAACGATTTTGATACTGGCAAGTCCAACGAATTAACTGATTCAGACAATAACCGACTTAATTTATTTGTCGATGATTTAACGCGCGATGTCATTCGGACGATTACCTATTTTCAATCGACCAACCCAATGTCCGTAGTCGACAAATTTTTGTTGATTGGTGAAAACTTGAGTAATGATGAGATTACGTCCAGATTCGAAAGCCGTTTGAAAATGCAGGTGGACGTGGTTGATTTATTTGATTATTTCAATATTAATTCTATATTTAAGCGCGAATTTCTCAAGCAATTCGAGACGCAACTGATGATTTCGGTCGGTTTAGCGTTGTGGGGAGAAGGCGATATAGTGTGATTAAGATTAATCTTATTCCTGTACGTCAACGGATTCGGTCATCGCCGATTAACAGAATATTGCTGGCTTGCTCGTTACTTATTTTGATTGGCTGTATTGGCGGGTATATTAATATTATCTACAATGATATGGCAAAGACCAGTCAGATTGCGAATACGGAGGCAATTTACGGAATTCTCAGCCAGTCTAAGGAAAAAATAAATACACTAAATCGCTATAAGCAGTTTAAAGATGCCAAAAGTGGTCAATTGATTAAATTTACCGATCAGCGGGTACCGTGGTATGCGCTGTTGTCGGAACTATCAATAGTAGTGCCGCGACAAGTAAAGATATTAAGTTTAAACGGCGGTGGTCAAATAGTTCAAGCAACTGCGGCTAAGCCAGATGATGCCAAAGGCAAACCTGCGACAGACAGCACAAAACAGCCGACTGACGCCAAACAAGCAACTCCACCAATAGTGGCTGCGAATGACAATGGTACTCATATCATCATGACTTGTGAAGCTGAGTCTTATGCAGTAGTTGCGCAATTTGTCGATATTCTCAGTAGCAGTAAGCGGTTTACAAAACCGCTAATATCAGGTTTGACTAGCGACAGTAGCTCCGACGGTAAAAATGATGTTAAGAACAGTCGAGTAAAATTTTCGGTAGACATAACTGCAAATTTCAAATAGAGTTGGGGATTTATGAATATTGCAGCCATTAAGATGAAGTTGAGAAAGCTGTTGGCTGGGGCGCCGCGCATTTCCAAGCAAATGCTGGTAGTGATTGCCGCTGCGATAATGGTTGCAGCTGGCGGCGTGTATTTGGTCAACACGGTATTTTTGGACAATTCAGCCCTCAATGGCAGTAAATCGGTCACTACGCGCTCGGCAGGTAAAGGCGGTTCGCTGATCGCAGCGGTGGCTACTCCGCCGCAGAAAATTCGTGACTTGTTTCATTACGCTGACGAGTTGAACGTTCTGCCGCGAGTGGAACTAGCTCTGCCGGATACTGGTGACAAAAAGCCAGATGTCATAATTAATACTGTTGCGCCGAGTTACGGCGGAGATGTTCAATTGCGGGGAATAGCCAAATCGGGAATTACTAAATACGCGATGATTTTGTATAATGGTAAAACGCAAGTGTTGCGGGTCGGTGAATCATTTGGTCCGTATAGTATTGCTAAAATATCGGACGGAATGGTCATCTTAAATTCACCGTCCGGGCCGATTACTTTAGCACAACAGCAATTGCCGTCATTGGCAAAGCAACCTAAAGAACTAGCAGGAGGTGGCTCGGTTGAAAAATAACAAATTGCGAAGTTTTATTTTCGCGCTGATAATTTTCATGGTATTTTCAATTACAGCTTGTGCTAGCGCCGGGAATACTCCTGTGAGTATCAACGTGGTTAATGAAGATGTCAAAGTTGTGCTGTACACGCTGGCAAGTATCAGCAATACCAATATTATTGTCGATGATGATGTAACCGGAACAGTTACAATGTCTTTAAACAATGTTTCCTTTAACGCGGCGCTAGATGCTGTGGCTAAAGTAAAAGGTTATTCCTATCAAATAAATAACGGAACAGTGTTCTTCGGTACGGCCAAGATTATCCCCGGAGAGTTATTTGTTTTTAAGCTGCAAAACGCCCGTGCTGAAGATTTGTTTACAAACGTTGCCATGACAGTCGGGTTAGAATCATCAACGACTGGAAACAATGCTACTGCCTCAGCGCCTGGCGGTTCGGTTACTGGTGGCAGTTCTGGCGGTGCGGCTGCAAGCGCACCCACCGGAGTACTGTCTAATAGCATGGCGCTTATTCAAACGCTTTCGGCGAGCAGTGCAACAAGCTCACTAAATGTTGATGTATTGAATAATGCTATTGTTTTTCGCGGTAGTCGCAGCGATGCCGACCGGATTCGCGATATGTTGAATGTGTTAGATGTGCCGCAGAAACAGGTATCGATTCAGGCAGAAATGGTGTCGATGACGAAGTCCGACAGTGCCGGACTCGGTGTTGAATGGAGTTGGTCACCATTTAATGGCACTTTCGCAGTTGGGACAGGACAATTTAGCAGTGGCAGTATGAATTTCACCACGAAAATCGAGGCACTAATTACGTCCGGTAAAGCCAAACTGATGGCGCGTCCCAATATCATGACCAGTAATGGTAAACCAGGCATAATCAATGTTGGCAAAGAGATACCGTTAATCACCGAGATTACTCAAACAACTAATAGTGATCCAAATAATAACAATCAACAGGCTTATAACGTTGACCGGGTACAAACCGGAATAGTTTTGCAGTTTATCCCGAGAATTAATCAAGATAATACGATCAATGTCGAAATGTACATCGAGGAAAGCGTTCCCGAGCAGGTCGTGCTGATTAACGGCGTTAATGACTATACGATTTACAAACGCACTGCCAACACCTCGTTGCAGTTGAAAAATGGCGAAACGATAGTAATCGGCGGTTTGATTAGGGATGAAGCCACCAACAGTAATACCAAGGTCTGGGGCTTGGGTGATATTCCACTAATCGGCTGGCTGTTTAAAGGACAGGATGTTACAAATATCAATGATGAATTGGTGATTTTTGTTACGGCCAAGGTGGTCGAGTAGCCGGAGGATGTGATGCCGACAAAATTCAATTTTAGCGAATTGCCGGATAAATTGAAAATTGCGATATTTGTCGGCGGGGTAGCTGCGATACTTTTCTTACTGTACACTTTTTTGTACGTTCCGGCGATTAACCGCGCTGCTGATTTGGATAAACAGTATGAAACGTTGTTGCAAGAAGTAAAGGAGCTGGATGGTTTTTTAAAAACCCATCCGGATTTGGATGCGTACTTGTTAGAAACCGACCGAACGATGCGTGTTTTTAATACGCTACTGCCAAACGATAACAACGTCAGCAATTATATCGTTATTGCCAATAAAATTGCCCAGGTTGCTGGTGTGAACATGACTTCAATCGCTCCTGGACAATGGACTGATAAAGACAAGTTTCAAGAAATGACGATAGTCATCAATATCAACGGCAGTTACATCAATTTGATGCGCTATATTAAACTAATGGAAGATAATCCGATGCGGTTTACGTCAATCAGGAGTCTGAATATTTCCGCGAGCACAACTGAAAACACAAGTGGAAATTTGACAGCGGTTATGACAATCGCGGTGTTTTCCTGGAAAGAAAAAAATCTCGAGAATCGCTATATCAAAAGCAAATAGCGGGTGGTTTTGAATGCGAATAATAGCCGGATTTAATCGGGGAATGGTTTTGAAAACTCCCAAAGATTTACGGGTGCGACCAACTGCTGATCGGGTCAAAGAGGCGCTGTTTAATATTTTGAGTGTGAAAATTATTGATGCCAAAGTGCTGGATTTATTTTCCGGCACCGGAAATCTGGCGTTAGAAGCGCTCAGCCGGGGAGCGGCCAGCGCCTGTTTGGTGGATAATCACAATGAAAGTATCGCGTTGATAAAAGTGAATATTAGTAAAACTCATTCCCTGGAGCAGGCGCGAATAATTAAAGCCGACTGTTTGTCAGCGATTAAGCTATTAGCTGCTCAAAGTGAAAAGTTCGATGTTGTTTTTTGCGACCCGCCGTATAATTGCGATTGGTTGCAAAAAATTGTTGACGGTGTCGGGCAAACTAGATTGTTAGCGACTGGCGGAGTTCTGGTTGTTGAACACAATGTCGACGAAAAATATCTGCCTTCAAATATTATGAAACTAATTCAGTCCAGGCGCTATGGTGCGACAATAATTTCTTTTTTTACGGAGGACACTGAATATGCGAGTAGCAGTATGCCCAGGTAGTTTCGATCCGGTGACTAATGGTCATGTGGATATTTTTGAGCGTTCAGCAAAATTGTTTGACAAGCTTTATATTGCTGTTTTTCACAACCCTTCCAAACATCCATGGTTCACAATCGAGGAGCGTATGGAGCTATTGGCGGCTGCGACAAAACATATCCCCAATATCGAAGTAGCCGGATTTGACGGTTTGTTGACTGAGTACTGTTTCAGTGTCGGCGCTTGCGCGATTGTTCGCGGGTTGCGGGCGTTGTCGGATTTTGAATATGAGTTTCAGCGGGCGCTGATGCTCAAAAAAACAACGCCGCAGTTAGAGACGTTGTTTTTGATGACCGCTAATGAGTATTCATTTGTCAGTTCAAGTAATATCAAAGAATTAGCACATTTCGGCGGTGATTTATCAGCGTTTGCACCCAAATGTGTTGTTGAAAAAATTGCATTACGGCATGGAGGGAATTAGCATGGAATTGGAACAAATATTAGAAGATGAACGAGATAATTTATTGGCGCGAGCATCAAGATTGTGGTTCGGCGATTCTTATATACTAAATGATACCCGGATCGATGAATTTATTTATAATATCAAAGCAAATTTTCCCGAGAGTATTCGCGAAGCCCAAAAAATAATGGCTGAGCGGCAGCGCATTTTGGAAGATGCTCAACAGGAAGCCGCAGATGCAATTAATAAGGCCAATGCCGATGCCAAAAATTTGATGGAATATGCCAAACGTGACGCTGAAACAATGCTTGAGCACGCCAAAGAAAAGCACGCACGGCTGATAGATGAGCACAGTATCATGATTCATGCCCAAGAGCGTGCTAATGAAATTGTCGCTCAATCCAAAATTGAAGCGGAGAAATTCGCCGAGCAGGTCAACGGTTATGCCGATAGCATATTTAACTATTTAAACGGGTCAATTTCGCATTTGTCAGAGTCAATCAAGAGCAATCAAGCCCAGCTGGAGCAAGCGCTGAGACGATAGAATTATTCGAGTTCAGAGTTCAGAGTTGCTATTGAATACTCGATAACTCGATAACTTGACTACTTAATAATGATCGGCATATTGTGAAAATCGCCGAGCGGGTCTATTTTGGAGACGATACTGTGAATTTTTGTGGCAGTGATGTCGTAGTATAGCATCTTTGCTGCTATACTCGGAGGGTCTTTTTTAAGAAATTTTGCCGGTTGGGTAATTATTGGCAAGCGGCTGGTGCGAGAAATTTGTTTAAGGAGCTGTTCACCGGTGGCTGTCCATGCCAACGGTCGGATGTATAGCGGACCGGTTGTGATAAATGTTTTCAGGTCTTGGCGGGTGATGTCTAATAATAAGTGAATCAAGAACCGCTGCAAGCGGGTGTAGGTGTAGCGTCGGCTTTTGACGTTTGTGAGCAAATCGGCTACCGACGTGCCGCTGTGGGCAAACTCGATAAACCTGTTTTCTAAACCTTCACTTATTTCGAAGCGCTGCGCGATATCGCGGGCGTTCATAGTGCGGAGTTTATAGCTGATAATGTTTTCGAAATCGTTTAAGTGACATAATTTATTGGTTTCCACGTATTTTGTGATTTTATTGGCACAATTTGCCGGCATTTGTACTGACCAGTCGGCGGTTTTTGCTTCAGTATCGTTCAAAATTGCGCGGATTGCCGTGGCCGAGGATATTTGCCCGGTAGTGTTTTTGTCGTGGTAAGCATTTGCGATTCGTTTTATCGCGTGAAGTTTAAGCTGGCAATTAAATTTTCGGATTGCTCGTTGGTATTCAATTGCCAAAATATTGTTTGGTGTTAGTTCGCCGGGTTTCGCTGATAATTCGACCATAGCGTTGGCATAACTTGTCCCGGATTTCATAATTTTCTTTAACGTTCCGCTGTCAATTTCGTCCGTGAGCGCGGTTTCCGCCAGCAGTTGCTCATTTTCTGCGCCACAGCAAATATGGTTAATTATGCCTAAACTGTCTAGCAATCGCACTGCGCCGGCAGCGAAATGCTCGGCGCTACAAGTTGCGAAAACTGTCGGCAACTCCAACACTAAATCAATTCCGTTTTGCACCGCTGTTTGTGCGCGAAGTTGCTTGTCGAACAGCGCCGGTTCACCGCGTTGAACAAAATTTCCGCTCATAACCACCACTATTGGTGTGCTAAATAGTTCACGCGCTTTGTCAATATGATATTTATGTCCATTGTGAAATGGGTTATATTCGGCTACTATTCCGGTTGCTGTCGAAAATTCTGCCATTGGTTCACCTCGAAAACTATCGTTTGAATAATCATTCTTCGGCTATTATACAACATGGGCGGTATTAATGAAAAAACTAGTAATTAACGCTGATGATTTTGGTATCGATATAACAGTTAACAAGGCAGTCGAATCGGCCTTTAAAAACGGTGTGCTTACCAGTGCAACAATTATCCCTTGTGGCAAGAGTTATGAAAACGCCATCGATATTGCCGAGCGCAATCCGCAGCTGGGCGTAGGGATACATTTGACATTAGTTGCTGAGCGTCCGGTGTCCAGTTGCTGGAAAATTCCCTCGCTTATCGGAAGCGAAGGACGGTTTTATAAGAGTTATGTTGATTTTTTGAAGGGCTTCATTGTTGGGAAAATTGCAATAAAAGATATAGAAACCGAAGCCCGCGCGCAAATCGAAAAAGTCTTGGATAGTAATTTGACACCTACCCATCTCGATAGTCATCAGCATCTGCATATTTTTCCTAAGATTGCTGGTTTAGTCTGCCGATTGGCAAAAGACTATAATATTGATGCTGTGCGGTTACCGCGCGAATCAATGCGGTTTGTCGATTCTGAGATAACTTGGGCGCGGCATATCGCGCGAAACGGTTTGACTGCTATCACTAAAATGTCGGCACCGACCTATAGCGGTAAAGATTTGCGCTGCACGGATAATTTTTTTGGAATGTTATATGGTGGAGCGCTTAGCAGTCAGCGCTTGAAGCGAATTATTGACCGTTTACCTGAAGGAACGAGCGAGATTATGATACATCCTGCAATAGAAAACGAGGCGATGCAGCGTGTTTATCAGTGGAATTATGATTGGCAACAAGAATATTACGCGCTGTGTGATCCGACTGTAAAATCGCTTATTGAGGAAAAAAATGTTCGGTTAGTTAATTATCGAACGATGTGAGATTTTAGCCGGATTAACAGTAAGTTTGTGAACCGCGTATGAATATTTAGAAAAAATTAAAATTCTTGCAGGTAATCTAATTATTTTGTCGAAAGTATATAATGTAAAATATTTACGGAGGTAATATGGACGCTGTAGTTACTGTGAACAAACGATTTTGTAAAGGTTGTGGAATTTGCATTCATTTTTGCCCGAAAAAAATTCTTGTAGCTGACGACTTGGGTAAGCCGGATGTGATTGATCAGGAGAAATGTATTAAGTGCAAACAGTGCGAGTTGCGCTGCCCGGATTTCGCTATTAAAGTTAACGCTTGAGAGGTGAATTGTGCAGAAACCCAGATTAGTTCAAGGAAATCAAGCGGTCGCTGAAGCTGCGATCGCTGCCGGATGCCGTTTTTTTGGCGGTTATCCAATAACTCCGAGTACCGAAATTGCTGAATTTATGGCTGAACAGCTTCCGTTGTATGGTGGTAAATTTATTCAAATGGAAGATGAAATTGCCAGCATGGGCGCGATTTTAGGCGCGTCTTTGGCAGGCGAAAAAGTGTTGACTGCTACCTCCGGGCCAGGATTTTCGTTGATGCAAGAGCTGATTGGTTATGCAGCGATGGCGGAAATTCCGTCGGTTATTGCCAATGTTCAGCGCTTCGGTCCGAGTACCGGACGGCCAACTTCACCGGCGCAAGGCGATGTTATGCAGGCGCGCTGGGGCACCCACGGCGACCATGGCGTTATCGCTTTGTCGCCAGCTTCGGTCGAGGAATGTTTTACCGTTACTTTGAAAGCTTTTGATTTTGCCGAGAAATTTCGCATGCCGATAATTTTACTATTAGATGAAATCATCGGACACATGCGTGAGCGTGTTGAACTGCCGGAACAACATGAAATAACTTCCATCTACCGCAAACAGCCCACAGTAGCTGAAGATCGTTTTATGCCGTATCAGCCGGATGAAGATGAAGTTCCGCCGATGCCTCCGTTTGGCGCCGGTTATCGCTATCACGTTACCGGTCTGTCACATGGTCATAACGGACTGCCCAGTGAGTCTCCGGAAGTCGCCCGCAAGTTATTGGCGCGGCTGCATGAAAAAATATCCCGCAGCCACGAAGAGATTACTTTGTACGAGGAGCATTTCACTCACGATGCAGAATATATCGTAATTGCTTATGGCGGAACGGCGCGCTCAGCTCTTGCCGCGGTAAAAACAGCTCGAAAATTGGGAATCAATGTGGGATTGTTGAAACTGATAACTATATGGCCGTTCCCATATCATATAGTTGAACGTTGCACACGGTTTGCAAAAAAAGTTATCGTTCCAGAATTAAATTACGGTCAGCTGGTGGGTGAAGTGATTAAAGCCTGTGGCGAGTCGATGGTTTTCCCGATTAATCGGTTTGACGGTGAAATCATGTCGCCGGAACGAATATTAGTGCAGCTAAAAGCTGTAGCGCGGAGGTAGCGATGGAGTTGGAAAAGTATTTACGCAGAACAGCGTTACCGCATATTTGGTGTCCGGGTTGCGGAAATGGAATTATTGCCGCTGCTATTTGTCGGGCAATTGACAAAAAAGCGCTCGATCCGCTTAAAACAGTAATTGTATCCGGAATCGGCTGTTCTTCGCGGATGGTTGGCTATATGAATTTTAACACCGTGCACACTGCGCATGGCCGGGCTTTAACTTTTGCGACCGGCGTAAAATTGGCCAGTCCGGAATTGAATGTTATTGTGGTCATGGGCGACGGTGACGGAACGGCTATCGGTGGAAATCATTTTATTCATGCCGCGCGGCGGAATATTGACCTGACAACGGTAGTTATCAACAACAATATTTATGGAATGACCGGCGGACAATATTCGCCGACGACGCCGACTGGCGCAAAAGCGACCACTGCTCCTTACGGCAATATCGAGCGTGATTTTGACATCACCAAGCTCGCCATCGCCGCTGGAGCTTCCTATGTTGCGCGTGCCACTGCATTTCACACTGTATTAGCTACAGATTTGATTGCTAAAGGTATTGAAAATAAGGGCTTTTCGGTAATCGAAGTTATTTCCCAGTGTCCAATTTACTATGGTCGTAAGAATAAACTCGGTTCGGCATCGAAAATGCTCGAAGGCCAGCGTGATAACGCGGTGATGGTCAAAGCTGCTGAGCGAATGACACCGGAGCAGCTTCAGGGTAAATATTTGATTGGCGAGTTATACAACAACCCAGCTCCGGAATATACAGCTGAATATCAAAAGATAATTGATTTAGCTTCCGGAAAAGGAGGAAAATAATGTTGCAGATTGGTTTGAGTGGCACCGGTGGCCAGGGATTGATTATGGCGGGAATTATTCTCGCTGAAGCGGCAATAATTGACGGCAAATATGCAATTCAATCGCAATCCTATGGACCGGAAGCTCGCGGTGGCTCTAGTAAAGCCGAAGTCATAATAGATGATTCCGCTATTGATTATCCAAAAGTCACGGAAGCAGATATATTTTTGGCGCTTAGTCAGGATTCTTGTGATAAGTATTTTTCACTGCTTAAAGATGGGGGCACGCTGATAGCCGATGAAATGTTTGTAAAACGTATTCCTGAGACCGAGAATCCGATATTGGTAATCCCGATAACCAAAACAGCGATTGATAAGTTTGGCAATGCGATATTCGCATCGGTAGTAGCGCTTGGAGCGTTAATGCAATATACCGGTGTAGTGTCAAAAGAAGCTTTACTGCAAGCAGTGCTGTCGCGGGTTCCAAAAGGTACTGAAGAAAAAAACCGCGCGGCGGTTGAAGCTGGCATCGCACTGGTAGGTTAAAATTGGTTGTACCGTCTGCGCTTTGCGCAGACGGTTTGTTTTTGCTATAATAGCCTATAGCAAGCGTAAAGAGGGTTACATGTTTAAATCAATTCCTGAAAAAGTAAAATATGAAATCATTGGCATATTTTTTACCGGCATGAGTGTTTTTTCATTCATGACGCTTATGCCGATAAATACCGGGTCAGTGGGCATTTTTTATCGCAAGCTGTTGTTATATAGTATCGGTATTGGCAGTTACTTGTTGCCAATATTGATTTTCATAATTGGCATTCGCTACTTGACTGTCCGCAAAGCAATTCGCTTTACCGTAAAATTTTGGGCGATTGTTGCTGTCATCGTATTTAGTCTGACGTTATATCATGGGTTGATGGCGCCGGCAGGTCAAGAGCTGTTGCCAAATAGTTTTCCGGATAATGCATTCAAGTTCGGCGGTGTTTTGTCTGGAGTATTAGTGTTAGGGTTGCGGAAGTTGTTGGGAATCGCCGGTAGTAATGTTTTGCTTGCCTGTTTAGATTTGGCGGCGCTGTTACTGGCTACAGCTTGGTCGATAACTGATTCCGTAGCCAAGGGCAAAAAAAGGCTGGACAAAACAGTCGGAGGATACAAGTTGTCAAGCCGCAAAGCTGCCAAGTTGCCTGAAACAAGTCAGCAACCGCCAGCCGCCAGCCGCCAACAACGGACAATTTTTGATATTGAAAAGCATACTGCCGACGTTGTACCAGATGGGACGATACTAATTCAAGATCAATTGCCGTTTTCCGATGAAGTTGATTCTGAAAAAGCCGAACCCAAAACCCGTCGCTCCCCAAAGAAATCAAACAAGCTGGAATTGGATGTGCCCCAAGTTGCACCGTCGCAGTCTATGTATAATTTACCGAAAATATCCTTGCTTAACGCCCGGCAACAAGTAAAAATCAAAAGCAAAGAGACACTCACCGATGCAGCTCGACTGCTAGAGGATACGCTGTTAAGTTTTGGCGTGGAAGCTCGCGTTGTGCATATCTCCAACGGACCGTCAGTTACCAGGTTTGAACTGCAACCA
>JBAXTZ010000036.1:0-32784 GCA_037129925.1 Bacillota bacterium | reverse complement strand
ACCACAACAATTGGCAAGCAATGAATGCCACAATTATTGCCGGCAAAGTGTTGCCCAAATGCTCCAGCGGTGTCTGAACAATTGTGTACACAAATTCGTGCACGGTATGAAAGTTGGTCATCGAGAACAGTACCCGCATCGCCCAGAAAAATATTACCGCAAACAAGCCGGGAACAATTGCCAAAAACGACTTCATTACTGCTGGCGGCACGCCTTCCGGCAATTTTATTACCCAGTTTTTCCCCACGACATAGCGAAAAATCAACGTCGTGATGATGGCGACAAGAATTGCCACGAACAGCCCTTTAGCGCCTAACCAAACCTTGGGAATTATATCGCCAACTAAAATTTCATCAGGCATATCGACTATTTTTATCATCGCTTCAAACGGTGTTACAATCAAAAAACCCACGAATGAAAGTATCCCGACCATGATACCATCAAGTTTGAATTTCTCTCCCATCCGATAACCAATACCAATTGTCGTAAGTAGCGCAATGACGTCAAACGAGGCGTTAACCGGATAGAGCAATGAACGTTGCCAGGCAGCGCCAAAAATGCCCTTCATAAACTCGGCATAACCCGGCACCGGCAAAAACGCCACCAGTAAAAATATCGAACCAATAATCATCAATGGCGCGGTAATCATACAGCCATCGCGAATTCCGTTTAAGTAAACGTTGGAACCAATTTTCATGGCGATTGGCACAAAGTATTTTTCCAAAAACTCCTGAAACTTCTGCATACTACTCTCCTTAAAAAATTATTCAAACTTATTCTACCACCGCAAATGGCTTTCGAGCAATAAAATAACCGCTTTGCATCACACAAAGCGGTCGAATGGTCTTTCCAAATTATCGACTTATTTCTTTTCTTCTTTTTGCATAAATACCGGGATGTTCAACTCGCCAATATTCGGGTTGAATCTTATCGGTGATATTTGCGGAACTGCATCGCCGATGGTCTGCGGCATCTGAATGCTGGGGATTTTAGCGGTAGCTTTTATTGTCTCGCCAAATCCGGTAGCAATTATCGTTACGCGAATCTCATCGCCGAGTTCCTGCTCAGTGGTTGCGCCTAAAATTACTTCTACGCCTTCGTGCGCGACAATTTGATGTACCATTTCTTGAATTTTGGCAAACTCATCATAAGTGATTTCGTCGTTACCAGCAACATTCAACAACACATGCCTGGCTCCGGCTATCGAAGATTCGAGTAAAGGACTCTTAATTGCCCGTTCAACAGCTTCTTCAGCGCGGTTTTCGCCTGACGCCACACCGATGCCCATCAGCGCAGTGCCACAGTTTTCCAACACTTTTCGAACATCGGCAAAGTCGACGTTAATCAAACCATGCGTGTGAATTATATCGGATATTCCTTGAACCGCCTGACGCAAAACATCATCAGCCATCATAAATGCCTGATGCAAAGTCCGGGCGCCGGCAAGTTTTTGGATTTTGTCGTTGGGCACGATTATCAAAGCATCAACGTGCTCACGTAACCGAGCAATGCCTTCGTCCGCTTTACGCGCTTTAGCAGTTCCCTCAAACTTAGTCGGACGAGTTACCACCCCAACCGTTAGCGCTCCTACTTCTTTGGCGCACTCGGCAATTACCGGAGCTCCACCAGTGCCGGTTCCGCCGCCCATGCCGCAAGTAATAAATACCATATCCGAACCGGCAAGCGCCTTAACAATGTCTTCTTTACTCTCGAGCGCTGCTTTTTCGCCTACTTCGGGATTGGCTCCGGCGCCAAGCCCACCGGTCAATTTTTCGCCTAGCTGAAGTTTCAACGTCGCCTTACTACTAGCAATGGCTTGTTTATCAGTGTTCATCGCCCAAAAATCTACCCGGCGCACACCAAAGTCAATCATTCGGTTAACCGCGTTATTACCGGCGCCGCCAATGCCGATGACTTTGATATTCACCAACCGGTCAGTCGGCGAATCAAAAACAACTTTACTACTCATCACTACACGTTGCTCCTTCTTTTTTCTATATTTCATAGTAATTTCCTCTTAAATGCAAATGTCGTATTATAATTTACCACGTTATGTGATTTTTTTCCAGTATTATTACCGGCTACTTCTTTAAAAAATGATGGCGTATGACTGCTAGGTTGTTAAAAACCCGTAAGCCAAAGGCTAGGAGCGCAACCATATATAAATCAATGCTCAAGCGCTCGCCAATGAAAACCAGCAACACCGCCAGCAAAGAATTGGTGAAAAATCCGGTTATGAATACTGTGTTATTAAACTTATCTTCTAAAGCCGAACGAATTCCGCCAAAAGCGGTATCGAGCGCAGCTAGCACGGCAACCGACAGATATTTAGCCAAAAACACCGGTATCGAGATTGGAAATAGCGCACCGATCAGCAGACCGATTATTATACCTATTACCGGGTATATCATGCTATTTACCTCCCATGTCTACAGGCTTGGCATATTCAAAATGCACCGCCCCGTTATATGCCGGAATTACAACATCCTTAACCTGACTTACCTTAATATCAATGCCCCAGAAGCCGAGGGTCTCAACTACGCCGCCCTTCATCAACAAGGCGCTTTCCAGCGTCTTTGGATCGCCGATAGCTTTCACTTCAAAAGGCGCGCCAAAACGGGTGTTATTGACCGAAATAGTCGGACCGGCGCAACGAATTTCACTGGTCGCAATCAACCGCTGATCATTGATAGAAATGGCTTCGGCAGCCGCGGCGCGCAATTCGTTAACGACTTTTAAAATATCTTCGTCATGAATCAAGTACAAATTTGCTGACTCACCACTTTTCGGAGTTTTTTTACTATCGTCGATGACAACTGACACTCCCGGTCCGTGAACAGCAAGCATCCCGCCCACCATTTTAGCAGTTTGAATTTCGGCAGAGACACCGGCCGAGCCGCCTTCTTTACGAAACTGCTCCAGCTCTTTTTGCAAATCGGCTTTCTCTTGCTCCGTTTGTACCAACCGCTGCGCCAAGTCCTCAGCCCGCTGCATTGACACAGTGTTCCTTATGCCATTGGTCGTGCGAAACTGCACGGCCAGCATCAATCCCAGAATAACGCATACTAGTGCTATGGCTATTTGCCCGCGGCGAATCTGTGGTATCTTCATTGTTTTATCCTCATTGTCGGCGGTTCGAATTTCAAATCAATCATACCGATAGAAAAATTCTTCTCCGCAATTTCTTTTATCATTTGTTTGATATACTTGGCTTTTACTTCCGCGCGACTAAAATCGCCCAAACGCACTTGCAATCCGTCCGTAAGCAATAAATATATTTCTTGGCTGTCACGCAACTTAACTTCGGAAATCAAATCAAAGGTAGTGCTGTCGAGTTTGGACAAAAATTCGGTGGCCGCTATTACGTCTTTGTTGCGGGCGCTTTCACCAACATACTCATACGTTAAAGTAACTCCGGTTATAAGTGGCGCGTCATAATTACTAAATGTTTTTTGCGCAGCCAGCACCATGCCGTTTTTATCTAAACTAAGCGTACCATAATCACTGTAAATATAAGCCATAACTGCATTTTCAACAATCATTATCGATAATGTTGGCGGCCACCACTTGCGTTCAACAGTGACCGAAGCAATGCGCAAATCTTTTTTTAACAGCCCTTCGACAACTCCCGGTTTAAGCGTGATTATGTTTATGGGATTACCAATTTGGCCTTCACGGCATATTTCTTCTAACGATACAAGCTTGTTACCGCTCAACTGTACCGCACCAACAGCGCAATACGGCGAATACACGAATGCAAATACAGCTAAAATGATCAAGATAATCAGCGCCACAACTAAAACATCGCGCCATTTTTTTTTGCGCCGTTTTCGCCAATTTGGTTTTGAGCGCAAGTGACTAAAATCAATTTCTTTTTCTATTGTTTCACTCATATTCTACTCAGCTCTGAGTTGCAATATTTCCAATAATTTGTCGCCGACTCCGGTAATGCTGCCCGCGCCCATCGTCAAAACAATGTCGCCCGGTTGAACAATTTCTGACAATATTAATGGCAATTGGTCAAAATCATTTACATACAACGCCGTTTTTCCGCTGTGTTTCTGATATTCTTTCGGAATTGTGTCGCCGTCAATACCGGGAATCGGTTGTTCACTTGCAGGATAGATGTCGGTGAGAACCAAGATATCGGCGCTGTCGAAGCAACAGCCGAACTCCTTTTGCAATGACTGGGTGCGACTATAGCGATGCGGTTGAAAAGCGCATACCACTCGTGTGCGGCCGATTTCTGCCGCCGCTGTCAACGCGGCGTTAATTTCCGTCGGATGATGAGCGTAATCATCAACTACCAATACTCCGCCCTGTTCACCTTTAATTTGAAACCGCCGATTGGCGCCGACAAAGTTCACAAGAGACTGCGCATATACTGAAAAATCCACGCCAAGCTCTACGGCTATCGCCGCCACCGCTAGTGCGTTTGCAACATTATACTTTCCAGGCACCCCGAGTGTCACTTGACCCCAGGTTTTGCCAAATGCAGTAATTGTGAATTGCGCGCGCCCGCCCTTGAACTGCAGCTCACTGCCTACAATATCTGCGCCTGTATCCTGTTGCAACGAATAAGTCAGCACCTTGCAGTGTGCAGCCGGTCGCACCGCCATGACGCGGGCATCGTCTGCGCATAGCACCGCCAAACCGTCTATTGGCAAAGTACTCAAAAACTGGCGGAAGGCGTTCAATAAATTATCCATAGTCTTGTAGTGTTCCATATGGTCGGCTTCAATATTAGTAACAATCACCATGTCTTTAGGCAGCTTCAAAAATGAACCATCGCTCTCGTCAGCTTCAGCCACGCAAAGCTCGCCATCGCCGATAATAACGTTGCCGCCCAAACTGTTTACCACTCCACCAACCACCACCGTCGGGTCAAACCCGGCGGCTTTGAGTACTACTCCGAGCAAAGCTGTAGTAGTAGTTTTCCCATGCGTTCCAGCGACAGCGATCGATTTTTTTTCTGCCATAATATAGGCCAGCACATCTGACCGATGAAATATCGGCAATCCCTTGGCTTTAGCCTGCATCAATTCCGGATTATCATTAGCGATAGCGCTCGATACCACCAACGCTTCAGCTGTGCCGAGATTGCCTGTTGCATGACCGATCATGACCGTAATGCCCTGACCAGCCATTTTCTCTAGCAACACTGACGGCGTAGTATCCGAACCACTAACGTTGAAACCACGCCAATTTAGCACTTGAGCCAAACCGCTCATGCCGATACCACCCAAACCGACAAAATGAATTCGTTTAATATTTTCCAGCATTTTTACCTCGCACATTCAATAGTAATCGCCGCTATCCGCTCAGCCGCATCAGTTACGCCACAAGCCGCGCTTTTTTTTGCCATCGCATTGCGTAGTTGGTCATCGTCGAGCAGCTCATTTATCTTCGCTATCAATACTGCTCCGGATAAATCGCGGTCTAATATCATTAGCGCAGCGCCCTGTTGCTCAAGCGCTTTGGCGTTGAATTCTTGATGGTTTTCCGCGGCATGCGGGTAAGGTATGAGAATCGCCGGAACACCAACCGCAGATAACTCAGCTAAACCGACAGCTCCGGCGCGGAACACCGCGACATCGGCAACAGCAATTGCGCTTTGCATATTGAACAAGTATGGACGAACGATTATATTTGTCTTATCGCTGACTTGCAAATCGTTTAACCCCTTGAGCATCCGCTGAAAATCATTATCACCGGTGGCGTGCAGTACTTGCACCCCTTCGCGTCCGGCAAAAAACTTATAGACGTCGAGCATAGCGCTATTAATACTGCGCGCTCCCCGGCTGCCGCCGACTATAAGCACGGTGCGTTTGTTATCCGGCAGGTCGAGGTCGAGATAGGCAACGGCGCGTTCTCTGGTTAAAATATCCTTGCGAATCGGGTTCCCAGTGAAAATCATTTTGGATTGCGCCGCACTCGGAAAATACTTCGCCGCCTCGCGATAGCCCAGACAAACTTTTTTCACAAATCTCGATAGAATTTTGTTGGTCACTCCAGGCAGGGCATTTTGCTCCTGAATGATTGTTGGCACCCCCATAAGCGCTGCCGCGAGCAATACCGGTCCACAGACAAAACCGCCGGTTCCTACCACTACGTCCGGCTTGAAACTGCGAACTTTATTAATTGACTGAATAAAACCCACCCCAAGGTTGAATATTGTTTTTACATTCTGGAGCGACAAGCCGCGTTTAATACCACTTACCTTCACAGTTTCAAAACGAAACCCTTCACGGGGAATAATTCGAGATTCCATTCCTTCCTTGGTACCGACATAGAGAATTTCGCAACTCTGGTTTGCTTGTTGTAATTGCGCTTCAATTGCGCGAGCGATGGTAACTGCCGGATAAATATGTCCACCAGTGCCACCACCGGATACAATAATCTTCATACTCTACTCCAATTCGTTAACAAGTTGCTTAAAACAGCGGCCACGCTCTTCAAAATTGTTATATTGATCATAACTGGCGCAAGCCGGGCTGAGCAACACCACGTCGCCGGGGCGAACCATTGCTCGCGCTATTGCAAGCGCTGCCGTTAAATTTGTCGTCTCAGTGACGCTGATAATGCCGGCAGCGTTCGCTGCTGTTGCAAAACGCCGCGCCGCTTCGCCAAAAACAACTAGCCGAACGGCTTTTGCCTGTGCCAATTGCATTAGCTCTTCTAATGACGTGTTCTTATCCTTGCCGCCGGCCAGCAAAATTATCGGTTGGTCAAAAGCATTGAGCGCCGGAATCGTCGACTCCGGATTGGTGGCTTTGGAATCGTTATAATAATTCACATTACCAACTTCGCGCACCCACTCGAGCCGGTGTTCCACTCCGGCAAAGCTCTGCAACGCGCTCGCCATGGCGGTAAGGTTGGCACCAAACAAGTAAGCGCAGGCGACCGCTGCTAATACATTTTCAACATTGTGCGCTCCGAATAATTTGAGCTTTGAGGTGGGCATCAACTCAATAACTTTATCATTAATGGCAATGACTATCTGTCCGTTTTTTATGAATACACCCTCAGCCAAGCGTTCGCGTCTGCTAAACCAGACAACTTTGGACAAAGTTTTATTTGCCAATCCGCGAATAGCTTCATCATCATAATTCAACACCAAAAAATCTTCTGGTTGTTGCCGGGCAAATATTTTGGTCTTCATCGCCAAATATTCTTCCATGGTTTTGTGCCGTTCCAGATGGTCGGGAGTTAGATTGAGGATTGCCGCAATATTCGGGCGAAACTCGCGCGCCGCTTCCAGTTGATAACTGGAAATTTCCGCTACCACCACGTCGGCGTTTGGGTTACTGACAATTTCCAGCGACAGCGCAGCGCCGATATTTCCACCGATTACCGTTTGGTACCCGCTGGCTTTTAGCAATTCTCCCAACAATGCTGTGGTTGTAGTTTTACCATTGGTTCCGGTGATTGCAATCAGCGGAATATTGATCAGCCGATAGGCAACTTCAACTTCGCTAATAACTTCCACGCCACGGCGAGTTGCCTGCGCCGGTAACGCCGCGTACAATGAAATTCCCGGCGACAATACCAGATAATCAACACAATCCAGCAATTCATCGGTCTGTTCGCCAAAGGCAAAATTCACTCCGGCGGCTATTAGCGCGGATTCCTCATCCTGAATAGCCGTGGTTTTCTTATTGTCGCTTAAAACAACTGTGGCGCCGCACCCGGCCAGTACTTTTGCCACACCGACACCGCTAATCCCGCCGCCCATAACTAACACTTTTTTTCGCCAAAATACATTCATAATAATACTCCAAACCGCGCCGTTAGTTTATTGCCAACGTCAACGCAATCGCTGCACATAGCACACCGCACGACCAAAATACCAGCGTCACCTTAGTTTCGTTCCAGCCACCCAACTCAAAATGATGATGCAGCGGACTCATCCGAAAAATTCGTTTGCCGCCGCTATGCTTAAAGTAGGCTACTTGAATCATCACCGAGAGCGCCTCGACGACATAGACACCGCCGACAATCAGCAATAATAATTCGGTTTTTGTCAACAGAGCAACCATTGCCAATGCCGCTCCCAGCGCCAATGAACCGGTATCGCCCATAAAAACTTTGGCCTTATACTTATTATATTTCAAAAATCCCAAACAACTCCCGGATACTGTCGCCGCAAATATTCCCAGCGCCTGATGGTTGAACAGCACCGCAATAATCGCCATTGCTGCCGCCGACACCACCGTCACGCCAGCCGCCAATCCGTCTAAGCCATCCGTCAAATTTACCGCATTTGTTGTCCCGACCAGCACAAAAAATATCAAGACATAATACAGCCAACCGATATTAATTACGGCATCAATTACTGGTATCCACAAATCAGTTCCGCGCTTAAATACCACTTGCGAGACGACGGCAATTATTATCGTCATAACAATTTGACCGATGAACTTTTCCCGGGCGCGCAACCCCAGATTGCGTTTCAATACTACTTTAATAAAATCGTCGGCAAACCCCAGACCGGCATGTCCAAAAGTAACTGCCAGCGCCAACCAGGCTTCTGCGCTATCATATGCAAACAAAAGTGTCGCCGCTAAAATTCCGGTAAGGAAAATCACCCCGCCCATTGTCGGCGTGCCAGCCTTTTTATAATGGCTCTGCGGTCCTTCTTCGCGAATTGCCTGGCCGGCTTTCAGTCTGCGCAATAATGGAATATACAACGGTCCAACAGCCAAAGCAATCAATAACGCTACGAAAAATGCAGCAATCAACGAATAAAACATTTATATTTCCTCCACCGCGCTCAACACTTTTTCCAATTCCATACCCCGCGACCCTTTTACCAACAGTACATCGTCGGCGCGGAGAAATCCGCGCAAGAACGAACGCACATCGTCATGTGAACGGAATGCCATTACTCTGGACATCCCTTGTTCTTTTGCTGCGGCGGCAATATGTTCGGCGCGCTCGCCATAGGTCACCAAAGCGTTCACGCCGCTTGCAGCTACTTTGACCCCGATTTCGCGGTGCAACCGCTCGGAATGGTCGCCTAGTTCCAACATATCAGCCAAAACAGCAATTTTTCTGCCGGTAAATAATGCCAATGTATCTAAGGCAGCATTCATTGACAACGGGCTGGCATTGTAACAATCTTCAATTACATTTACGCCGTTTATTTTTTTGAGCAGCATCCGCATTCCCGCCGGTTTGTATTTTTTCAATCCGGCAACGATTTCTTCAACACTTAAGCCCAAATTCCAGGCGACAGCAATCGCTGCTAAAGCATTATGAACGTTATGCACGCCAACTGCCGGTAAAAATGCCTTAAATGCCACTTTATCAAGCGCTACCAAGAAATTAATCCCCTCGATAGTTGCTACAATGTTAGTCGCCCGTACATCGGCGGTTTCGGCAAACCCATAGGTAACTACAGTTGCCTGAGTTGTGCTCGCCATAGCGCTGACATTGGCATCATCGGCATTTAGCACCAACAGTTGTCCTGCTTGCAAAAACTGTGGTAATTCCGATTTTGCCAAAATGATGTTTTCGATAGAATGAAGTAATTCAATATGCGTCTCGCCAACATTAGTAACAATTCCGACGGTCGGGCAGGCAATCCGGCACAGCTCGTCAATCTGCCCCAATCCGCGCATCCCCATTTCAACAATTGCGCATTGATGGTCAGCCGTCAGGCGGAGCAGAGTGAGCGGCAGGCCGATTTCATTATTCAAATTGCCTTCGTTCTTCAAAACATAAAATTTCTCGCTAAGTGTTGCAAAAACAATTTCCTTGGTGGTGGTTTTTCCGTTGCTGCCGGTAATTGCAATAACCGGAATATTATATAACAATCGAACGCCATTTGCCAGTTTCTGTAGCGCCACCAAAGTATTTTCCACATAAATGCACGGGCTATTTTCGATTACAATATCAGGACGCGCGCACAACACACAACCGCCGTTAGCCGCTACCTGCTGCAAAAAATCGTGTCCATCAACCTTTTCACCCTTGAGCGGCGCAAAGAGCGTACGAGCTGACACTTTCCGGCTATCGGTGGAAACATCATTAATTATCCGTTCTGCAAAAGCCGCGCTATTTAGTTTTCCGTCAACGAATTTGGTGATCTGCTTAATAGTCAATTCCAACATCTCAACCCCCAAATTTTTTCCGCAAAATTTCTCCGGCAATTTTATGATCGTCAAAATCAATCGTCTTATCCCGAAGTATTTGATATGTCTCGTGCCCTTTTCCGGCAATCAACAGTACGTCTCCGGCTACAGCAACTTCGATTGCCGCGCGAATGGCAGTCGCGCGGTCAGCGATGCGGCGAAACTCGACATTGGGACGATTAATCAACATCGCTCTGATACCAGTTTCGACATCATCCAAAATCAATTCCGGGTCCTCACTGCGTGGATTATCGCTGGTGGCAATGACCATATCAGCATACTCAGCGGCGATCGAACCCATAATCGGCCGTTTAGTACGATCACGATCACCGCCACAACCGAACACTACGATAATGCGATTAGTAACTATATCGCGAGCAGTCTCGAGGATGTTTTTCAACCCGTCCGGCGTATGCGCGTAATCAACGGCAACAGCGAATGGCTGGCCGCAATTCACCAGTTCGAACCGCCCGGATACCGCTTGAAACCGTCCAAGAGCTGCCAGTATTACATCCAGCGCCACATTTTCCGCAAGCGCTGTCGCCACCGCCGCCAATACATTGTATACGTTAAACAAGCCGGTAATATTTAAGTTGCAAGGGTACTTTTTTTCGTCATACTTAAGCACAAACGAACAACCATTTAGTCGCAATTCTACGTCTTCTGCCATCACTGTTGCAGGGCTGTTTAACGCGTAACTAATCCGTTTAACACCGTCCGCTGTAAGCATCTCTTGAGCTGAGCAATCGTCGGCATTCAGGATCGCCGATTTGTTTGGCTTAGTAACAGCCTGTCCCAGTTTTGCAAACAACTTGGCTTTTGCGGCGCGATAATTATCCAGTGTTCCATGGAAATCCAGATGGTCTTGGGTCAAATTTGTAAACAAACCGCAATCAAACTCGCAGCCGTCCACCCGTCCAAGTTCCAGCGCGTGCGACGACACTTCCATAAACACATACTGAACGCCGCGGTCGCGCATCAACCCCAAAATTTTCTGAAGCTCAGCCGAATCCGGAGTAGTATTTTTGACCGGAATAACTTCATCGCCAATTAATGATTGAATAGTGCCGATTACTCCGCATTTATAACCAGCGGCTTCGAATATCGCTTTTAATAAATAAGTGGTAGTGGTTTTCCCATTAGTGCCTGTAAGTCCAATCAACCGCATCGAGCGAGACGGGTAATCGTAAATTTCCGGTGCGAGAATCCGCATCGCAGTTCTGGTGTTCTCTACATATATTACCGGCATAGTTGTTTCCACCGCTCGTTCAGCAAGGATAGCCGACGCACCGGCAGCAACTGCCCGCCCGACAAATTCATGACCGTCGGTTTTGGCACCGGGAATACAAACGAACAGCGTACCCGCGGAAACCGTGCGTGAGTCAAAAGTGATGTCGCATATCTCAACGTCAGCAAAATTCACTGTATCAGCGGTTGGCAATAGCTGCAATAATTGACTTAACTTTTTCATCAATGCCTCCAATATATGATAAGGCAGCCTTCATTAAAAGGCTGCCTTATCTTCAGTCTTGCTAATTCGTTTTTGGAATTTGTTTTGAAGCGTCCGCAACTTTTCCAGCGCTTGCTCCACTAGTTTTTACACCGACTTGATAAACACTGACCGGCACAACCATGCCAATTTTCGCCGCTGCCAGCTGCTGAATACGAGCCGGAGATTTCAACTGAGCGATTTCCAATTTGGTTTGTTCAGCACTCTTTACAGTAGCCAACCATTCTTTCTTTTGCGCCCACAATTCGTACTCCCCCTGAACTAACAGGTGGTTTTGCAAAGCAACGACACCCATCATTAAGCCGATGAGCAACAACGAAATATAGATGACCGGCCGAGCATTCCAGACATGTTTTCGTGGGTTGGGTCCAGAGACAAAAGCTACTTTTCGTGCTGCAAACATACCGATCACCTCATGTTCAAATTTTTTCAGCTATCCTCAGGCGCGCGCTTCGCGCCCGCGGGTTAACTTCCAACTCACCGATTTCGGGAGTGATGTTGCCAATAATTTTCAGAGACGGCTTTTTGCCGCAGACGCAAATCGGCATCTGTGGCGGACAGAGACAGCCTTTCGCCAACCGCATAAAAAACTGCTTGGCGATTCGATCTTCCAATGAATGAAAGGTTATTATACAAATTCTGCCGCCGGGCTTTAACCGCTCCACTGCTGCAGAAAAAGAGTGTTCCAATATTTCCAATTCACGATTAACGGCAATTCGTAGCGCCTGAAAGGTACGTTTAGCCGGATGCGGTCCGTCGCGCCGGGCAGCAGCAGGAATGGCCGCCTTGATAATTGTCGTTAATTGACCGGTTGTTACGATACGGCTGATTTTGCGGGCATTAACGATAAATTGCGCAATTCGCGCCGCCCAATTATCTTCGCCATACTCGCGAATCAATTTAGCAATTTCCCGCTCCGGATAGGCATTGACAATTATTTCAGCAGTCAATTCGGTGCCACTATCCATCCGCATATCCAGCGGTCCGTCGTTCATATACGAAAATCCCCGTTCCGCATTATCCAACTGATAAGACGAAACCCCGAGATCAAAAAGCACTCCGTCCAGCGCGAGAACTCCGGCATCATCCAAAGCCGCTGTAATATCCTCAAAGTTGGTTTTAATGAGTTTGATGTCGCAACTGAAATCTTTTAACCGAACAATTGCCGCGTTCAACGCCGCGTCATCCTGATCAAAAGCCACCAGTTTTCCGGTAGTTAACCGTTCGGCAATCGCAGTTGCATGTCCGGCGCCGCCTAACGTGCAATCCAGATAGACCCCGTCCGGTCGAATATTCAAACCGGCAATTGATTCAGACAATAGCACACTGGTATGCTTAAATTCCATTAAAAGCCTAAATCCACAAGCTTTTCAGCAATTTCATTAATGCTGGTGCCGTCTTCATTGTTATAGCTTTGCCAGACTGCTTTGCTCCATATTTCCACGTGATCGATATTTCCTATGACGACGACATCTTTTTCGAGCGTTGCATATTCCCGCAAATTTGCCGGCAACTGCACCCGTCCCAATTTGTCACATTCCAACTCCGAGGCCCCGCCGACAAAAAACCGCTGGGCCTTACGCGCATCTTCACGACCCATCGGTAAATTTCTAAACTTGGCGACAAAGTTCTCCCACTCGGCTTCAGTAAAAATATTCAGACAACTATCCAGCCCCCGGGTGACAAAACACCGCTCGCCAAGCTTCTCGCGAATCTTCGCTGGCAAAATCAAGCGGCCCTTGACGTCAATACTATGTTCATATTCGCCAAAAAACACTCAACTTCACCACCTTCGCAAATTTCTCATCCACATTCTACCACTATTCACCACTTTAGACAATGTTCGCATAAAAAAAAAGCAACTTTTTTCATTTTTTTAGAAAAAAATTGCTATACCAAAACAATATTTATTTCGATGCTGGGTGAATCCATAAATTCATAGCCTACTATCAGAAATACCAACGTAACCAACCCGATATTTGCGACGGTGGCGCAAGCTGCGCGAACTGATCGGCGCTCGAACCAATATTGTAGTTGTATGTGTAATCGGCAACAACACTGGCATCTTTGATCAGAACCCATTCAATACCTGCAGATATTGGTAAATAGAAAGTTGTCGTGCCGGAATTTGGCAGGTCAGACTTCTGCGCACCGTAAGTATATGCCAATGCCGTGGTTGTAACATTCACGCCTGCGCCCAAACCGATATAGGGTACCAACTCGCCCATTGGGCAAGCCGCGATCAGTTGCGCAGCGATTTTGTATGCTGCCACATCAACGCTGCCATTGCTCAGCCACATCGTATCGTACTGGGCATAAACGTCGCCCCGGCTGGCGAAATAACTGAAATTAGCCCGCGCAGCGAAATAGTTATTGAATTTTACACCGCCATCCAGTGCCAATCCAGATAGTTCGCGACGCTGAAAATTGTTGGCATAGTTACTGGTACCGTCATTAGGACTCGTCCAATTAATTGTTGAACTGGCACCACCGATTACTCCGAAGCCAAATCCTAGCCAACTGTCATTGCGCTGCCGCGAACTAAACAGAGTATTGTCCGGCGCTGACTCCTGAATAATTCTACCGGTTGCTTGGCTTTGAACAGGAATATTTACGGGAACAGCAACCGGCTTTGTGTTTTCATAGCTGTTTCCCGCAATAATGTTGCGGTAAGGATTATAGTCACTGGTGTTTTGCACCTGCACCCGGATTTTCACGGTGTATTTTCCGTAGTCACTGTTGATTTCAAATTTTGGCGTACCATAGCCGCTGGAAAAGTCCTGATTGAGAATTACCGCCTTGATACTGGCTTTGATTTCATCTTTGACAACCTGATTGTTTTCAACAACTGTGAGCGAACTTATGAAAGTCAGACCGGCTCTTTCCAGCGCATCGCGCCGGGCGGTTTGAACAGCAACGTTTTCGCAATCGGCGTGTGAAATCGTCTTGGTCATCACCGCCTCGCCGTAACCCTCGACCCACACCGGCGTTTTGAACTCAATATCAAACAATTCGGCTTTGGAATTATTGATATCGACCATCAACCGCTGACGCTCGGAATCATAATCATTGCGCTGCTTTTCCAGCGCCGACACTTTGCCGCGCGCTGTGTTAGTGGTACTCTGCTCCTTCAAATATACTTGCCAAGCCGCATTTTTCTGCTGTTGTAACCGGCTGACCGCCGCCGGATCAGAGTAATGTGACCGCAGCGCGTTATCCAGCTCACCGGAAATTCTGGCATACTCGTTTTTGCCAGTCTGCTCGTTAGCCACAGCATAGCTCAACTGCTCATTTGCCGCCAGCAAATCACGGGCAATACCGTCATTGAGTTTTTCTACAGCTTGCAAGCGGGTTTGTGATTGACTGATTTTGGCGTTAAGCTGTGTGATTGCAGCGTTGTTGTCTGCAGCATAAGAAAACGTTGAAAAAACTAACATCAATATCGCTATAGAGAGTATTTGCCAAAGTTTCATCATTCACATCCTTAACCACATATGTGCAAATCACTACTCTTATAATTTTCACTATCCTAGATTCGTTTTTTATATGTCTTTTACGATACCGATTCAATATACGCTAATAATTCACCCGAAATTTTTTGACTCCACGTCGTTTTCAAACCGTGTTGCCGCAATTTACTCAAACTCAAAGCTTCTTTGGCATCGAACTCTTTAAATGCCCCGATTCTGAAAAAGCCAATATTATCAACAGGTTTCTTGTTTTCATTGACATAGAATTTGCTGTCGTCAATAAGGTCACCGCATACGTTGGAATTAACAACTTTCCCTTTTGCAACAATTGTCTTGTCCGGCGCAGCAGAATAAATGTATACTATATCTCCGGTTGTTATTCTGCGCGTATACGGAATTTTGTGCCAGTCGAATTCCGGCATATCCCTAACCGCTTCTTTAATCCTGTATATATCCGGATTTGCTACCAGTAACCATGTGTTCATAAAAATTCCTCCAAATAATTTGCTCAGCGGATACACTTTATCAACGCAGTCATCGCGTCAAAATCGTTTTCTTCGGGAAATATTGCGGTAGTTGCCCGCTGGAGTCTTTGATGTTTTGACCAATACCTGCTTTTAGTATTGCTAACACTCGAATTTATTTAACTAAATTTTCGTAATTGATATTGAATGATTATTAACCTCGTAAAGAATCGTTCAATTTAGATGGAGAATCGTTCAATTGAGAATCCGCCATAACTTTACTTGATTTTTGAAGCCCCACGTCATTGTTTTCACTCGGTTGTTGAAAATCAAAGCTTTTTTTAATAATAGACTCTTGTTGAAGTTTATATACACAGTTCAATTTAAGCGCAATAGCAATTTTATTGGTAGGATCAATTTTTAAAGCTTGCATAACAAGATTATAGGCCTCCTGCGTATTGCCTTCTTCGTACTTATTTTTTGCCGAAAGGGTATAAAGATCAGTTGAAAATAAATTCTTGCCTATTAATGTATTGCACAACGCATCAGACTGTCCGTATTTCTTAAGTTCCGAAAGCATGGTGGCCGTTCGTAATATTTGTTCATCACTGTCAATCGGCGAAATCGGCATCGGTATTTGTGAATGATTCGAGAAATATTGTTTATATGTTAGTTGCGCAGTGACATGGTCTTCATCAGATTTGTAGAACACGTAATAGTTTTCGGCATCAATCATTCTATAGCCACCGACAGACTCTTTTGACATCCCATAGATTTTTTCTATGACTTGTACGACCTGATTTGATTGGAGTTTTGAATTACCTCTACTCCAAGCTATATCAGAAAAGACTATTTTCCCGTCGCTGGAAACCAGTTCTTTCATAGAAATACTGCCACTACCTAATTGAGATGCATCACCTGAAATTTCAAAAGCCCCCTGAAAGACATTCGGATACTCCATGTTCGAATATGCGACATCACTAATAGTAATACCTTTAATCTCACGCGATGATAAATTGCTCTTGCTTTCCTTGAAAACTGCGTCGATTTTATATTCCGATAAAGCCGCTTCAACATTTTTTAAAGCAAATTCGGGAGTTAACATAAGCGCTTGTTCCTTTGCACGCGCGGCGGCATCCGCAAGTTTAGCCTCATAATTCTGCTTTCCGCCATTTTTCCACCAATGGTTTGCAACAAAATATGCGGCATCATAATTGGTATAGACACCGGTAGCAATTACATCGTCGTTTAAAAATATTTTCCAGCTGTTCCAATAATAGAACTCGCTTGAGTACCAAACAATAACGGTAAGCATTTGATTACCGCTGACATTGGCAATGTTAACACTTCCTATTTCTCCGCCATCAACACTAATCCGCCAATATTCATCAGTAATCGGCGCTACTTTAACCGAATTGGACATAGCCGATGCTTGCGCAACTGCAAGCAATAAAGTAATAAGAACGAGCAAAAACGCGGTTTTTTTCATATTTTCTCCTTGTTCATTTATTCCGTTCACGAATCCTTGCCCACATTCTACCACCGTAGCGCACACGCTACAATATTTATTTTATATTGTTAATAAAGCGTAAACGCGCAGTTATGTAATCAACCCGCTTTCTATACAATTAACGATAGAAGGGCGGTGTGAATTTTGATTGGAATTCGTTTCAAACAGCTGCGGCTGGTAGCCGGGTACAAGTCGCTGCGCAAGTTATCTATCGCATCCGGGGTCACGTTGTCTACGCTTTCGCGCATCGAAAGCGGCAAACACGGCACAGTTTCCGCGAACACTTTGAGCAAAGTTGCGCCGTTTTTGAATATCGGAAAAGATGAACTACTAGAACTGTCCGGGCAAACGTTGAATGAAATATCCGCAGACTATGCGCCTCCGGCTCAACTCTGTATCCCGGTTCTACATACATTTGATAAAAGCAAGCCACTGAATAAACAAACTGACATTTCCGAGCTGTTTCCGATACAAAAAACTTTTGCTGACGGTCTGCACTTCGCGCTCAAAGCCAACAATCACAATTCTGGCGGTTATATCGGCAAAAACAGCTACGCCATCGTCAAGCACTGTAGTGATTTTAATTCCGGCGATCTCGTAATCGTTGTTCGCAACTGTGCAATGTATATCCGCAAAGCGCTCCGCACTGGCGACAATATCGTTTTTTTGACCAACTCCAAAGAAACAACTGCCGAAATCCAACTAGTTGCCGACACCTGCATCGCCGGAGTAATAATCGCAAAATTCGAACTAATATAAACCGCTTGCTGTAACGCTGGCGGTTTTTTGTTGCCGCAGATGAAAAAAAACACAATAAAAAAACCGCCCGGCATTGCGCAGGCGGCTTTTTTTATATTCGCAACTTGGTCATGGCTCATACCTTTTGATCCCCGTCAACTTATCGAAATCACGGTCAAACGAAAATATTTCTCCGTTATCGTGTAGTTCAGAATATGCCGCGAGCCAAGCGTCAATCCAGTCGACGTTATTATTCGCATACGCGTTCAGCGCTGCGTCAATTAATTTCGGTTCAACGCAGGTGATGCAAGGCAACGCGAAAAAGTCTCTCAACAACGCAACGATATTCGGTCGGGTTGTTTTGTACACTTTTTCCAGCACCCAAACTGTTTCGGCGATGCAAACATCGTGGAGGAAGAGTTGTTCCCCGTTTGAACATGCATCATTAATGAAGCGTTCAACTTTTTCGGCTTGAACAGGTGGATCGTTAGACAAAAAACGAATCACCAGATTGGTGTCAATCAGTTTACGCTTTTTTTGCATAATCATTTGCCCAATCTTTCCATCCTTGTTCTACAGCAGCGTCATAATTTTCCGGGATGCTTCCGGCAACATTCACGAGCGCGCCACGCAGCTTGCTGATGTTTTCCTGCACCGGCACAAGTCTTATCTCATTGCCGATTTGCTGCATTTGAAGGAATTGCCCCGGTCTTAACTTTAGCAGTTTTCGGATTTCCAGCGGAATATTTATTTGCCAGTTGGCGGATATTTTAGCCAAAGCCATGATGCAACCCCCTTTGCCACGCGTAAACAATTTTGTTATTATTGTAGCACAAATAAAAACACTTCGCAACAGAGCAAATGAGCAATTAAACTTCAACTCAAACCAGCTTGAACTTCCGTTCCACTTCCGGTTTCAGTATGTATTTACGATTGTTTACGCGGACGTTGATACTCTGGCTACCGGTATTTGTCAACCTCAGCGACTGGTGATCACTGGCAACTTTCACTGCGGTACCGTGCCAGTTGATAGTCAGCTCCAACCCGGAAATTCCTTGTGGCAACCGCGGCTGAAAGCTTAATTCATCGCTGTTGATGGCCGTCTGCATTCCCAAAAATCCATAAACCAGCACCATCCAGTTGCCACCGGCGTTAGCAATATGTATTCCGTCAGCGGCGCCGCAGTTTTGTGCGTCGGTGTCGATGAAAATCGACCGGCGAAAAAACTGTTCGGCTATCGCGCTTTTCCCCAACCATGCCGCAACTATCGCGTGTGCCGATGGCGACAGTGAACTGTCGTGGGTAGTCAATGGCTCATAGTAATCATAACAGTTGCCAATCTCTTCCTGAGAGAATTTCTGAGGGAACAAAAATGGCACCATCAAGGCATCGGCTTGTTTCAAACATTTCGAACGATAACAGCGTTCTTGGGAAACATTATTGCCAAACGGTTTGCTTTTGTCTCGCCATTCTTTATCGAAATCAATATCGGCCAAATCCATAAAATCTTCGGCCTGCAGCAATAATTTTCGCGGTTCATCATACGGCAACGGCAATTGCGCCGCGACCAGCTCAAAATCTGCCAACTCGGTTTCGGAGAGCGCTAATTCTCGAGTAATCTCGCTGTAAGCAGCATCATTATCTTTCAATTTCCGCAGCCGTTCGACCGTCAATTCCAGAGAAAACTTTGCCAAATAATTAGTATAGTAATTGTTACGGGAAAACGGCGAATATTCATCAGGCCCCATAACTCCCAGTAGCTCACAGCGCCCATTACGCCGATCGCCCCGGCTGCACCAATACCGCGCCGTCTCCACCAGAACCGGCAGCAACTTGGTGTTGGCAAATACTTCATCGTCAGTCGCTTTATAATAATGATACATTCCCAGTACCGCGTCGGCGGTAACGTGAATTTCGTGATCGCCATACTGCCAGTTCGGACACTGCTCAGTACCTTCGGTGCCGCTTTCCCAAGGGTAACGCGCGCCGTGATAACCATACTTTTTGGCATTTTGCTTGGCGCCGTCCAGTGTATTATAGCGGTATAGCGCCAAATCACGCGCCCGTTCCGGAAACGTGTACAGAAAAAACGGCAATAGGTACATCTCGGTATCCCAAAAATATCTGCCAAAATAGGCTTCGCCGGCATGACCTTTGGCGCATATCGCCACCCGCGAATCGCCTTTCACTTGCGCCCGCAATAGATGATATATCGAGAACCGTAATGCGCGTTGATATTCTTCATTGCCTTCGACGATGATGTCCGCAGCGTTCCAGTCAAGCGCCATTACTTCGGAATGTTTTTTTTTCAAGTCGGCATAACTACAATGGGCATAAGTTTTCGCCAACTGCTCCAGTAACAGCGGCGCATTAACGTTATCATTATCCCGATTTGTAGCAACGTAAACTTTTTTGTCAAACTTTATAACTGCGCCTTGTTGCAACCGGAACGCGAATTTGCGTCCGACGTAGCCGGACCATTGAACCGGACTACTTGGGATAATCGACTGGACATCAGCAACAAACCAAGCCGTTACGTTTCTGTCCGTCTCCAGCTGCACAGTTGGCAGTCCGGCATCATTTACCCAGGTATTAAGCATAGAAAAATGATTATGACCATTAGTGCGCACATTTGCGTCAATACCGGCAAATATTTCCAAATCCGGACTGCCTTGAACCGCGGTTAGCGAAATTTCCTGACAAAGCAGATGCTTGTCCGCCCAGCTCGCAAAGCGCTCAAATTTGACTTCAATGACACAACCGGATTTAGTCTTCCAAACGACCCGCCGCGCCAGCGAACCATCAGACATATTCAAGCTCCGGTCGTATTCGCTAATAGCCGATTTTTCCATATCCATGTTTTCGCCGTCAACTACTAATGTGAAATTTATTATGTGCGGCAGATTTACTATTACCTCGTTTAGCAACGGATTATTACCGGTCACTCCGGGAATATAAGTTCCGAATTTTGATTGAGTTTTTCTGGATTTTTCCAGCGTGACATTTGCCGGAATTCTTATGTACTCCAAATCCTGTGGTTGACTATCCAACCCTTCTTCAAAAGCGCCGCGCAAATTAATATAGCCGTTTCCAATCGTCATCGCGCCTTCGTAATGCATGTTTTTGTCAATGGCGAACTCGGTCTCACGCAGGATAAAAGTGTTGTCCATTATTTACCTCGTTGTTGTTAGTTGATCATTAAGTAGTCATTATCCGGCAATTCGGGAAACTGTGAACCGGGTAGTGTCTGATACCAAAACGCCGTCGAGCAGATGTCATCCTGGAGCGGCAGATATTCGCTAAAACCCTGTTTCCAACCCAATGCCTGAATGGTAACTTTCAAGTCCGTTCTAAATCGAATGGGATCCATGATATGCCAGCGATACATCTGGAAGCGTTTTTGCGCGTGATACATATCGAGCTGCGGCACCGGCCTCATCCCTAAATAGGCAGTAGTATAAGCCATATAATCGCCGGACACTTCCCAGTTATATGAGCCGCCAAAATAATCTTCGGTGCCGGTACCGCAGATAGTGGGAAATTCATTATCGCCATCAATGAAAAATTTAATTTCGCCCTCACCCCACCAACGGTTAGAGTTCACCCCCCAGCCCAGTGAGCAACCGACAAATTGACCCTGACCATTGATATTGTCCAGAATCGTAAAAACTTCTTTATAGGCAACCGGATTGACCCGGCGAAACTGGGCGTGAAAATAACCGCAATCTTCCGGCACCTCGGTAAGTGTGTAATTTATCTGGAAAAATAAAGTTTTATCTTGCGTGGCGCGATTTTCGACGGTCATACGCGCCCGTTTTCGAAACGGCATTTCCCAAAAACAATTAAAACCGCAGACCGGATTTACGGCGACCGGAACGCTGTCGATTGGCAAACAGCTCTTGCCAATTCGGTTGATGCCCTGATCTTCATCCGTCCAGGGCGAGGCAAAAAAATCCGCCAGCGGCACTTCAACAGCTGGTGATTCCTGGTCGTCCCAGTAAATCCGCAAGATCAAATGCCTGCCGATATTACCTGTCATCCAGATACTTTGAATGGCGCCTTGCCCGTTAATTTCCGCTAATTGAAAAACTGTTCCGGCTTTAATCGTAACACAGGGCGAAACTTTCCAACCCCGACCAAGATTTTTCGCGGCGCCATTATTGCCCGAAACTTCGGCCATGCCGCCCGCGCCTTTTTCGCCAGTGAAGTTTTCCGCGCTAATTGAGCGAGATTCAGCCGCGCTCAACCGCGACAAATTGCCAAGATTCATTCCTAAGCCGTTGAATTTCATGTCTCCCCCTGAATAAGTTATCGAGTTGTCAAGTTGTCGAGTTATCGAGTGGTTATAAGTTAATAAATTACGCTTCGGCAGAAACTAGCCGGTAAAATTTGGCAATCGTTGGATTGGCTTTTATACCATAAACTATACCGGCGATAAATACTGAGATTGCTGAAGCTGCATCTTGAGCCGCGCTTTGTGGAGCTACCAGTGAAAACAACCCCCAAAACAGCAAATAGCCTACTATCGCGACTACCGCCGAAAACGCCATATAGATAATCAGCATTTTAAATAGCCGCTGCTTGTTGCCTTTCATCAGCCGGCAACTTTCCTGAATACACTGCGCACCGCTTAGGTCGGGGCGCTCGTTCATAACATAGAAAGTCAAAATATATTTGAAGTAGGCAATAAGCGCCGGGAAGATGAACAGGCAGAACCACAGCAGGGTTTTAATGAATATCAATATCACCGCTATAAATGACCGCCAAAAGTCTTTTATACCGATAAACAAGTCATTTGAAGAAGCCTTAATTCCGTCGACAATCATTAGATTAGCGTTCGCGTAGCCCTTGCTCAACCACGCCGATATGCAAAACACCAATACTATCGATGCCAGCCCGGTCAGCAAAACTTGCAACCAGGCATCCGGCGACGGGTTATTCATATTGAAAATCTGACCAGCCTGATTAAGCGCCCCCAGAAAGAAATACGCGATTATCAAAAATTTCATTTGCGATTTTGCCGCGGCCGATGCCGCCGCCCGAATCTCTGAATTAGACATTGTTACAACCATATATACCTCCGTTTTTTTGTAATCGAGTAGTCAAGAAGTCAAGTAGTCGAGTAACAGCACAACCCTGTTTAAATATCCGCAGTTTCAGCCAAGACAGCTGCATCCGGCATCCGATATTTCATTGCTAACCAGATTACCAGCAAATCCGAGACTGCCAAAAATAACATCACCCAGCCGTCATCCAGTAGCGCATGTCCACCGCCGTAACTTCCTGCGTAAGACGCTATAAATGCCGTAGCCGCGAACACCCATAGCCAACTCGAACACTTCCAATGCATTTTCATTTCCGCGACCGTTTCCTTGGTTGCAATCTGCATAACCAACGCCATCACGATGCAAAACAACAAGAACCAACCGGTTTTGGAAATAATAAACCAGCCCACCCAATAGATAAAGAGTGTACACAAATATAGCGAGACAAACGTCCAGATTTTGACAAACGGCAACCGAATATGGCGCTTGCGATCCGGCAACTGCTTGCGAAATGCCAGTAAACAGATCGGGCCAAAAACAAACGTCAGTGCGAACAGATAGGTCAGCAAATCGGCAATTTGATGCCAGCCGCGAAAAAAGTTAAACACGATAAGCGCCAACACGAAATTGATCCACACCGGAATGTGCGGCACATTGTTCTTGTTCATCTTCGTAAGAAACTTCGGCGCGTAACCATTTAGCGCAATGCCCATCAGCGAACGTGAGGCACAGGTGCAGTAAATTAATCCGGCCGCCAACGGCGAGACGACGGCTCCGACGTACAAGATTGGGATTATCCAATGAATACCGTTTTCTGCCAAAATACTGGCAAACGGCGAATTGTTATTCATCAGTGTCAGCGAACCCCAGCCCTCGTGAATATCTTTTGGGCTTAAAGAAACGATAAAACTAGACTGCAATATCAGAAAAATCACCATACACAACAAGATTGAGCCAATGACCGCAAAGGGAATTGCAAAGCCGGGATTTTTGGTTTCGCCACCCACTTCACAAGAAAATTTAAAGCCATTATAGGAAAACACGATTCCGCCAGTAGATATGGCTGCGAAAATACCGTGAATCCCCATCGGTGCAAACACTGAATCCAAGGGATGAAAGAGATTTTTTACACTGAAAAAAGCGATTAACAGATAGATACCGATAAAAATCGGAATCACAATTTTCAATACCGTGAGCAAACTATTGCAACGGGTCACCCATTTCATCGATGCGGTGTTTATCCAGCACAGCAAAAACAGTAACACCATCGACACTGAATAACCAACTAAACTCAGTCCACCGGACTCGGTGACCAAATCGGGAAAATAGAAACTAAGATACTGGATAACAGCTTGTACCTCAATTACGATCAACACGACATAGGTAAACCAGAACGCCAGCGAGCAAAATATCCCCACGACATTACCGTGACTGATCTGCGGGATACGCACGCTGGCACCGGATACCGGCAGCGTCGAAAAAACTTCGGCGAAGGTAAATGCTACAATGAGCATAAAAACCCCACCGACCAACCAAGAAATGATTGATGCCGGGCCGGCATTCTGGGTTGCGTAGAAGGCGCTGAACAACCACCCGGAACCCATAATCGAACTAACCGAGATGAACAGTAACCCTAACGGCGAAATCGACTTTTCAAGTTTCATAACTCTCCTTTGAAAATCTGTTTAGTGCAATGTTAATTCGACTAACCCAACCGCTTTTCCTGCCTGATTTCTCTGATTACAAAAAAAGATCACTCTTTCGAGCAATCTTATTGTCTTATCAATCATACTGGCAATTATACATAAAGCAAAACGCAAAGGTACATCATGGCGCTGCCGCCCAGTACAAATCCGTGCCAGACGGTATGCGCATATTTCCATTTTGCCATATAAAATATAGTTCCTACACTATAGGATATACCACCGAGCGCCAATAATAGCACTCCGTTAAACGACAAATTCAGATACAAAGTCTTCAGGGCGATAACTATCAGCCAGCCCATCGCGAGATACATCAACGTCGACAGCAACTTGAAGCGTTTGACGAAAAATATTTTGAAAACAATCCCGAATAATGCCATTCCCCAGACGATACCAAATATCGTCCAGCCGAGCACTCCGCCGACCGTGATTAACATAAACGGCGTATAAGTTCCGGCAATCAATAAATATATCGCGGAATGATCCAGGACCTCAAAAACATCTTGCAGTTTTCTGTTGTTAAATGAGCTGTGCAGCAAAGTTGAACACAAATATAACAACAACATTGTCACACCAAATACCGTGAATGTGACGACCCGCCAAGAGCTCCCCCGTTGTATTGCAAAAACTATCAGTAACACCAACGCCGGAATCGAAACAACTGCACCGACACCATGCGTTATCGCGTTCCATATTTCTTCTTTTTTTGACAATTGCATTTTTCTCCTTGTTGAAAGAAAATATCAGTTATTCTACCACTCCCGGCTTTTAAATTCAACTGACCGCCCGGCGCGATTATTTAGCGCCAGCAATATTTCGCTGAGCTTCGGCTCGTTTATATGAAATATCGTCTTTGGTCCTTTAACAAACTCTTCGGGAATATGGCAATCGGAATTAGTAACAAAGGGGTAACGGCTGCGCAGCGCAGCATATTTTTTTATTGCCTGAGGCATCAAAGTTTCCGAAGATATTTCCAAAGCATCAAAGGCTAAGTCTTCCGGAACACCACCGGGAAAAGCCAACAACACGCTGTCATAAGCCCTATCTATATGGGACGCGATACAAATCCCGCCCAGTTCATGGACTTTGGCAATTGCCTCACGCACCGGGATGGAGCTGTCCAGGTTCAACCGCTCCGCGATTGTGTCAACAATTTCATCGTTATCGTCAAATATATGCTGGGCCTTGCCGATATCGGTTTCGAGTAACTGCTTACTGCGGCGTAGCTCAACAATTTCCAGCCACTGCTGGTAACTGGCGCGATCTTCGAATAATGTAAGCATATGAAAACTTTCCTGAACATGCAATTCCAGGCTGAAGAACAAGGTTATTCCGGCGGCATTCGCCAACCGTTTTATGACATCGACATTATCACCGGCATTGTGATCGCTAATGGCAATAATATTTACGCCAACGGCTTTCGCCGCTTCAATTATTGTTTTTGGTGTCATCAGGTTGTTGCAACAGGGCGACAACGCGGTGTGCACATGAAGGTCAGCAATATACTTATTCATGCAGCTCCTCTACCCGACTGGCGTACATATAGGCTTTTGCCAATCCGCCAGCGCCGCCTTCAATTGAACGGACTTTTGCCATCGTCGTATAATAAGCTTCATAAGGCACACTGAGCAATCCACCGCGAAATAATTCGTATTCACGCAACGCGTCCAGCCACTGGTTAAGCTCGGCTTGCGTCATCGGGCTGTATATTTGCGGAATAAAGCCGTTCAAGTCTTCACAATTCTCGCCGTAGCAAAATTTCGGAACTCGATAGGCTTGGGTTGCCAAATCATATTTCGGGTTAGCCGCAGCCTTAATCGCCGCGGTAACGGTTTCATAAGTCAAGGTGTGCCGTTCGTGCAAACTGCCGCGCCAATGGGTAATCACTACCGCCGGGCGTTCCTGGCGAATCAACCGCACTAAATCGCGGACAACTTCGCTAGTCGTCGGAAAGTTGCCAGCGGCATAGCCCAGCCAAATTGCCGATGCGCCCATTTTCGCCGCGACATTTACCATTTCCTGCTCAAGTTGTATTCCATATTCATCAGCTTGTTTGTTGGGATTGCCGCGTTCGCCGCGTGTCATATGTACAAATATGCCTTTGCCACCCTGATTGGTATGTTTTAACACCGCCGGCCCGCCCATCAATTCGGCATCCAGGCAATGACAACCAATCGACATTATTGTTTTATCCATCTCGCTACCCTTCAATAATTTTTTTCATTATTGCGTGGCGCTTGCAAACACGCATTCCGGCGCGTTCGTAAAACTTCTGCGCTTTGCCGCCCGTCCAAGCCAGCCAACAATGATAAGTGCCTTCACAATACATATGGTACAACATTTTGTAGAACAACACCTTGCCCAAACCCTGGCTGCGCAACTGCTCGACAACTCCGAACGGGCCGAAATGCCCGGGCAAATCATCAATCGCCCTCAATGCAAAACCAACAATATTGTCATCATGGTCTACACATATTACACAATCGCGCTCGCCGTTATTTTTCAACAGACACTCACGAATGTTACGCACCCACCCGCCTGGGAAATTGTTTTTCATGAACTGTATTATCGACAGAGTGTATTCACCGGCAAAAATTTTTATCGAATAGCCCTCGACAAATAATTTCCGCTCCAGCTCCAGCACTTCTTCGGGTATCGCAAAATCATACAGCACAATGTCCATTCCTACCGCGTCCGTCAAATCAGCGTAACCCAGCGCCTTGAAGAAAGCTACTGCCTGCGGATAGACATCGCGATCCGGACCGGGAAAGAAATAGAACGGACTATAATTAGCCACACCGATTTCGGTTTTACCGAGCGACTGCAACTGTGTTTCTACAGCAGTGACTAACGCCCGGCCGATGCCACTACGACGATAACTTTCAGCCACAAAGATGATTTGCACCCAACCGCGATTCGGTTCAATTCCCCGGTCTTCATAGGGATAAATCCGGTACATGCCATAGGCATAGCCGACAATTTCGCCATCCGACTCGGCGACAAAGTGCGAGCGCTGGTCAAAGTTTACGTCGAGCAATATCCGTTTGTGAAAAATATCAGCATTAATCGGATCACGGGTTAAACAGTTGTTCCAAAGTTTAACAACCGCCTGTTCATCGCAATTTCGATAATTTCTAATTATCCAGTTCATCGCTCCTCCGGTAATAATTCAACTCTTCTTTCATCTCAATTAATCTTACATATTTCAGCTTTTAGCTTTTAGCTTTTAGCTTTTAGTTTTTAGTTTTTACCAGCCTAAACTTACTTCCCGGCTTTACAAAACGCAACAATGTCAGCTCGTCAGCACAAACATAACCAACTACATTTACGCGCTTATCCGGCGGTAGTTCTTCAAGACAAATATTCAATTCGCCACTATAGCGGCCGAATTCCTTATTGTCAATAGTAACGGCGCCAATTTTTCGCAGCACATCGCTATTTCCAACCTCAACATCGGCGGAAACTTTCCCGAGCATCCGCGATTCCGAGGCGCGGATAACATACTCCGGCGAATCCGCCCGCGCAGTATATAATTCACGGGCAACAATAGCATTTTCCGACGCGCCCAAATCCTTGCAGGCGGTAAAAACTATTTCTACCAAATCCGGTTTAAGCGCCGCTACTTTGGTCAATTCGGCTGTCGAGGCATAAGCATCGCCAAAAATAATTCGGTCGGCGCTCCCCTGATAGAGAAAATACTTAGCTGCCGAAACAGCAGTGCAATTTCGATGCGCTTCGATGGTCGGCACTCCTTCATATAATGGACCACGTTTTCCGAGCTGCGATGGCACAAAAGTCGAACAAGCCAGGCCATGTTTGTTAATCATTCGGGTTTTGGCTTCATAATCGTTTACCGTCAAACCACTACAGGGTTTTGGATAAAAATTATGACAGGCGCGTAATCGTGCAGCCGGCACTCCGGCGGCAAGTAGCGACTGTATCCGCTTTTCACTTAAAGTGCTGGCATTTAATTCCAGAGCAATGTCATAAGAACTACGGCTGACCGCCAACGTCTGTTCAATACTAAAACCATAATCCAGCCGAAGCGTCTTGATACCAAATTCCGCAAACGGCGCTAAGTAATCAACAGTAGCGCCAAATAATTCAAAGGTTAGCGGACTGACATCGGCAATAACGTGAAAGCCACAATCTTTAGCTATTGCCAACAGTTGCTTTAACTCATCAATTTTATCCCGGTAATTCACTTCGGGAATATGTAGCGAAGTAAACAAATATTTGTAACCCAATGCCGCTGATTTTTTAATATAAGCAATGTTTCCCGATAACTCATAATCTTTTAAACTGTAAACAGCTATGCCAAACATAGTTCACCATCATTCGGGCCAAACCAACGCCAGCCGTACTTCATAGCTTTGCCCTCCTGCTCTGCCACCGCTCACGCAAATAATGCGCCGCCATTTTCGGTTGACGCTGACGGGTAAATATCCCCTTACGGTTGCCGTCAATACGGATAATTCCCTGATTGGTCATAAAATCGGCAAAATTCCAAACGTGTTCACCAATAACAAACGGCAGCTTGTCAAATATCGCATGATATTGCGCGAAAAAGTCGCGCTGAAATTCCTCCGTGAACATCGTTGCCGGCAATTTGTGAAACCCTTCAATGGTGTCCGCGCCATATTCCGTGATAATAATTGGTTTATTTTCGGCGGCGTACCAAGCCCGCAAAAACTCTTCAAGCTGAGCCGCTCCGCCCGCGATATCGCCGCACTGTGAGTACCAGCCAAAATACAGATTAAGCCCGATGATGTCAACATATTTTGCCGCCATGCTAGTTCCGGGAGCAATCATCGCAAAATCAACATTGATAAGCGGGCGACCATCGAGTGAGCGCACCAAATCGCACAACCGCCGAAAATAAGGTTCTGCGGCTAGTTCCATCGTCGATGCCTCGTTAGAAATCGACCACATAATTACCGACGGATGATTGCGATCACGTAAAATGAGTTTTCTCAAGGTTGCCGCGTGATTCTGCCAAGCCGCTTCGTCAAGCTTTCCTTCGACAAATACCGCGCTCAGACCGTCGCTGGACGTAACAGCTTTGCCCAACATTCCGACTGCCGGCACTTCATCAATAATCAGTATTCCGTATCGATCGGCCAGCTCCATCATCTCTTCAGCATAGGGATAATGCGAAGTGCGATAGGAGTTGACGCCCAACCACTTGAGCAACTCCATATCCCGCAAATAAGTCGGATAATCAAAACCCTTGCCGCGAATATCGGCATCTTCATGTTTACCGCACCCTTGCAAATATACCGGCTGACCGTTTATACACAGCTTGCCGTCGCTAATTTTCACCGTGCGGACACCAACATTTAGTTCATACTCATCGAGCAATTCACCTGCTGTTGTTAACGAACAGCGCAATTTATAAAGATAAGGGCTATTCGGAGACCACAGCAGCACCTCAGGAACAATCAGCTGACCGGTAATTCCGGTTGAAGTGGCACACAATTTGCCATTTCGGTCGAGCAACTGTGCCTCAAATTCGCAGGTATCGGCATTATTCAATTCTGCGCGATAGTCAATTATCCCGGTTGTGTTGTCAAAGTCGGTTTCTACAGCGATGTACGCAATAAAAGTGTTGGCAGTAGCACACAACAGCACCGATCGATGAATTCCCGCGTAGTTAAAAAAATCATGCTGTTGTTTTTGCAGCCGCGTAACTGCGCCGCTTAAAGATATTTGCTCAACAACTTCCCCGGGCGGTAACGTATCCCAATGCAGTTCATTATTGACCTGCACTACCAGCGCATTTTCTTCAGCTATTAGCGCCTGCCCGGAAATATCGACTTCAAACGGCAGAAACCCGCCGCTGTTAGACAGCAATTTTTCTCCATTCAGATAAACGGTAGCCTGATAGGATACACTGCCAAAATACAAAAATATTCGTTTCCCCCGCCAACCCGCCGGCACAAAAAAACTGCGTTGGTACCAAACGTCGCCGACATGGTCACGCAACCGCGCCGACACCCCGATGTCATTATAACTGGCCGGCACTGCCATTACTTCGGCGTAGGGCAACACACTATTCCAGCCATCGCGCCCGGCGCACAAATCATAATCCGGGCTAAAATTCCAGAGGCCGTCCAAGCTTATGACCTCACGGCTACGGGATTGTTTTGGAAACATAACTCACCTCAAATCAAGCGTCATCTTCACTGCCAATTCAGCCACATCCCGCACCAGTTCGGCACAATATTGCTTGCGCTCCGGAGTTCCATAAGCCAATCCCCGCCCGAGCGCCCGGCAGCAAGTTACTTTATGTTTTTCCACAAAACCGGCATGTAGTTGCCGCGACTGTTCGCGAATAGTTTGTTTATCACCGTTAGCCAAAACCGATATTGCCATAACTCCACCGGCCAGCGCCCCGCAAACACACCCCGCTCCGCCGATTCCGGCGCCAAATCCGCAGGCTGAAGCCACAACGGCATCGACTACTTGCGGCGCGCAATCACCGGCTTCCAGCACCGCCCTAGAAACCGCCTCGGCGCAATTTAATTTTTTTGACAAATAATTCACCGTAGCAATTTCACGAATCTCAGTTGATTTATTCAATAGCTTTCACCTCAAATCATATTACGCAACCTGATTTTTTATTGAACTAACCACGTCTTGCTAGTGCCGGTTAATATTCATTTTTACCGACATAGACGATAATCTATTATAGCAACCATTTTACCACAAAGATCAATACTTGTCGCACGTTCGAATGGCCTCATCAGAAATCTACTCGAAAAAATAACGAAGCCTCACCTGAAAATCTATTCGAAATAGTAGATAATGCCCTTGATTAAATATGGGGGCAAGAAAAGATGGGGCTTACCATGCAGGAAAAGAAGAAAATAGCTCGAATTACTTCCGAAAGATACATTCATTCTTCTAAATCCCAACGTTCAGTCATTATCGACGAATTCGTAGCTACAACCGGGTATAACAGGTCTTATGCCACCTATGTCTTACGTTATGCATATATCAAGTCTACAAAACCATTGCCAAAAAAAGAAAAATTGCACCGTCCCAAAAGAGTTATCTATGATCGCTTTGTCGCTTCAGCTCTCTTGAAAATCTGGCCTATCATGGATTATATTTGCGGCAGAAGACTCGCTGCCGCTATGCCGGATGTCCTCGATAACCTTACCCGAAACGGTTTCCTGAAAACTTCTGTTGTAACACATGACAAACTCCTGAAAATCAGTCCTTCTTCAATCGAGCGTATCCTCAAGCACGCTCGCAAGGATCTGAAAATCAAAGGTAAAAGTTTCACTAAACCAGGAACATTGCTTAAAAAGCAAATACCGGTACGCACATTCGATGATTGGAATGAAAACTCTCCAGGGTTTGTTGAAATGGATCTCGTTGCTCATTGTGGCGGTAACGCCAGCGGTGATTTCATTAATTCTCTCAACTTTACCGACATTAATACCGCTTGGACCGAAACCGTCGCTGTCCAAAATAAGGCACAATCAAATGTTTTCAAAGGCATCATATTGGCGCGTTCCAGGCTTCCTTTCCCGCTAAAAGGCATTGATTCCGACAACGGTAATGAGTTTATCAATTATCATCTCCTGAAATACTGCCAAGACGAAAAAATAACATTTACCCGTTCTCGTGCATACAGGAAAAATGACAACTGTTTCATTGAACAGAAAAACTACTCCGTTGTCAGACGTTTTGCTGGCTATGCACGCTACGATACCGCTGAAGAGCTGCGGCTTCTAAACTTGCTGTATACCGCATCCAGACTCTATCTCAACTTTTTTACGCCTTCTGCAAAACTAATTTTCAAGCAGAGAATTGGTTCAAAGGTAATAAAAAAATACGACAAACCTTTAACCCCTTTCAAAAGAGTCCTTGCCTCTCCTGATGTCACTGACTCCGTCAAAGCTTGCCTTACGGATCAGTTTGCTTCGCTTAATCTCGTCTCACTTTTTAAAACCATTCGTTCTACTCAAAAAGCTCTTTTGAAATTCGGTTATCAAAAAAACAAGCTTCTCAATAAATAGATTTTCCCTTGAGGCTTCGTACCACTCTTGGAGTAGATTTTCTAGTGAGGCTATACGACGTTGCTAGTTCAATGAGCTAATTCAGCACAAATAGCCATTCTTTATCGTCAAACCCAAAGATAAAGCAGACTCTTGCGAGTCTGCTTTATCTTTTACGCGTTCATATCCACGATATCAT
>JBAXTZ010000035.1:0-34716 GCA_037129925.1 Bacillota bacterium | reverse complement strand
GTCCACTGTGTCAATGCCGTAGTGATTGCCGATATCTCATCAGCCACGACCAGATACTCGCAAACTTCCAACTGATTTTGGAGAATATCTTGAGCAGCCGTGCCAGCGCTGTCGGCATAGACCCCACTAACACAGCGATCGCTCGTCACCAGTATGCCGACTTTATGAGCGCCCACAACCGTTATCGAAGCGCCGACGGCAATTGTTCCGCCTGTTATTACCTCGGCAAATACCCCTTCGCGCGGCATCACACAGTCGCCGGCAACATGATAGACTGCGCAGCGGTCGTGACATTGCTTGCCGATTTGGGTGATTCGTAAGCGCGCTGAACCTATCTGAACTTCGCTGCCAATCGGCAATGCGCGCCAAATGATGCCAGCGGTGGTAATGTTTTCGGCGAATATCCCCGGATACAAATCGACCTTGCCTTTTGGCATCTTATCGACACTTTCTTGCGCCAGAAAACTAACCTGTCGATGCTGAAACCCAAAATGCGCATCGCTCTCGATTCCTTTACCAGCCACCAAATTCACTGAATTAACCGGCACTTTTATCGTGCCGCGTTGCTCGGATATATTTATCGATAATATTGTTCCGTTCATTTTCCACACCTCACATAGTCACCACTCTTACCGCCGGACTTTGCCATCAACCGGATGTTACCAATGACTGTGGTCTTGTCCACGGCTTTAATCATATCATAAACCGTAAGCGCCGCCACGGTCACTGCGGTGAGCGCTTCCATTTCTACTCCGGTCTGCCCCTGACAACTGGCAATAGCTTCAATCACAACGATGTTCGTTTTCGACGTATCGATGTTGATTTTCACCGAACTTAAGTTGATCTGATGGCAGAGCGGAATTAATTCGCTGGTTTTCTTAGCTGCCATGATTCCGGCGATCCGTGCCGCTGCCAAAACATCGCCCTTCTTAATGTTATTTTCCCTGATTAACTGCCACGCGGCTTGATTGATGTGCAGTTCACCGCAGGCTGTCGCGCTCCGCGCGCTATCTTCCTTGGCGGCGACATCAACCATATTTGCCGCGCCGGCGCTGTCAACATGGGTCAAATTGTTAGTAGTCACTTTACTTCATCCCTCACCATCAGCATTTGCGCGACAATGCTTATCGCGATTTCTTCCGGCGCATTTGTGCCAAATGACAACCCGGCTGGGCAGATAACGGTATTTAATTGATCAACAGTGTAACTTTCAGCTAATTCAGTGCGCATTTCTATAGCTTTACGTTTGCTGCCGATGCAGGCTAAATATGGCAGTTTCCATGTATCTAGCACCGCGCACACTACTGAGAAATCGAACTTGTGCCCGGGAGTCATTATCAGCACAAAATCGTTGTCGCGCAGCGACTTTACATAGTCCGGATAATTTTCGACCAAAACCGGACAGATGTTATCGCCCACCGGCAATCGATCCAGCCATTCTTGGCGGTGGTCGACGCAGACAATGTCGACCGTCAGACTTTTTAAACAACCAATGAGCGCGGCAGCGACATGACCGGCGCCGAAAACTACCACCCGCCAATTACGGGTGGACAGGTTTTCGAAAAACACATCCGCGCTACCACCGCAAACCATACCCAAGTCGGCGCCTAGTTCAAAATGTTCGAACTTTGTTTTCAAACCGCTGTTTAGTATTTCCCCAGCGATTTTACCGGTTACCAGCTCCAGCGCGCCGCCACCGGTGGTGCCGGCAAGCAAGCCGCTGCCGCCAAACAGCGCCTTCGTTCCCGGCTCCGCCGGACAACTGCCGCGTGTAGCAATTACCGTCGCTTGTACCAGTGGCTCACCTTTTTGTACTGCTCTATGCAAAATATCAAAATAAAGTTCGGCGTTCATAGTTCCTCCGCAATAGCTAATCAAACGGAGCAGGTTACCCTGCTCCGTTTTTTGCTTATTATAGCACTATATTCTCTCAGAAAACAAACCATTTTTATGGCGTGTTGTTAGTGTTTACCACAACAGTTTTCACCGCAGCATTCTTTTGCAGTTTGCAGCGCTTTTTCGGCAGCGTTCGCGATATTTTGGTAACCGGTACAGCGGCACATATTGCCGGCCAACTCCCGCTTGATGTCGTCCCGGCTAAATTCGCGACCGCTTTCGGTCAGCGCGGTTGTCGTCATTATGAAGCCCGGGGTGCAGAACCCGCACTGAACCGCACCTTCTTCGAGGAATGCCGTTTGCACAACCGACAATTTTTCACCGCAAGACTCGCCCTCAATTGTGCGAATATCTTTGCCATCAGCCCAGACAGCCATGTAGATGCAGCTATCAAAAGCCTCGCCGTTGATCAGCACTGTGCAGGCGCCGCATTCGCCCACGCCGCAACCATGCTTAGTGCCGGTAAGTTCCAGTCGGTCGCGCACTACTTCGAGTAGCGACTCGCGAATATCTACATACAGACTTTTTTCTTCGCCATTAATCGTAAATGTTATCTTTTGTTCCATTATATTTTACCTCCGGCACGGCGCACGGCTTCGGCCACTGCCCGTGTTACCAGTTCATGGATTAATTGTAACCGGAATTCGCGGCTGGCACGCCAGGATGTCCGCGGTTTGCCTTCGCTAACAGCAATGTCGGCTATTTTTGCGATTAATTCGCTGGAATATTCCTGACCGATTGCCGCAGCTTCGGCTTTACGGCTGCGAATCGGTGTCGGCGCAGCAACGCCCATGGCAATCCGCAAATCCGCAATTTTAGTTCCATCCAACTTGCACCAGGCACACACGCCCAAAGTAGAGATGTCCATAGCCTTGCGAATCGAGTACTTAATATACTGGCCACGGTAGCCTTGATAATCGCTCTTGTCGATTAAGATTGCCGTCAGCAATTCAGCCGGTTTAAAGTCAACTTTTCCCGGTCCTTTGTAGAAATCAGCAATCGCTACAACTCGCTTACCCTCCGGGCTAACTAGTTCCAGTTTAGCATTGAGAGCAAACAATGACGGTGCGCTATCACCGCTGGTCGCACCATTGCTGACATTGCCACCCACGGTACCAACGTTCCGCACTTGCGGTCCGCCAACCTGACTGACACCCTCAGCCAAAATCGGAATGTATTTTTTCACTAGTTCATTAGCCGCAATTTTGCTAAACGGTGTCGCAGGACCGATACGCAGACCAGTCGTTGTTTCCGTTACTCCAACCAATTCAGGAATATTACGGATGCAGACTAATTCAGCTTGAGGCTTTTTTCCATCACGAATACGAATTAACACGTCGCTGCCACCGGCAATAATCATGGCGTTAGGATTGGCCGCCAGCGCGCTTACCGCAGCTTCAATACTGGTGGCATTAATATATGATTTGATATCGTACATTGTTAGTTAGCCTCCTTAGGAGTAATCAGCCCGGCCGCAGTAAATCCTTCAATCATTTTTTGCGGTGTAATCGGCAAGGAATTAAACGCGACATTAGTAGCATCGAGAATGGCATTACGAATTGCCGCCGCCGGTGAAACTGTCGGTGGCTCACCCAGCGATTTATTGCCATACGGCGCAGCCGGATCATAAGTTTCCACAAATGACGCCTTCAAATCCGGCGTATCCGGGAAGGTCATTAGTTTGTAATCCAACAGATTTTCATTCAAGACATGTCCCTTGGCGTCAATCAAGAGCTGCTCGTAGAGCGCATAACCGATACCCATGCTCATACCACCATGAACTTGTCCTTCAGCCAGTTGCGGGTTTAGAATCTTGCCAGAATCGTGAATGTTGATAATGTCTTTTATGGTAACTTTCCCAAGAGCAATATCGACTTCCAGATCAACAAACGTTGCGCCGTATGCTGTAGGGTTGCCATCCGGATTGTGTGATACGTCAGCGCTGATTGGCGCAGCTGTTTTATTGTTGCAATGACTATGCAATGCCAGTTCGGCGAGCGACACAATTTGTTTACCATTGCTCATTATCCAGCCGTCAACCACATCTACTTCGCCTTCTTGCAAATTCCAGTTAGCAGCTGCATATTTGATAACTTTAGCGCGAATTTCTTCCGCAGCTTTACGCACCGCGAGACCAGTCGAGTAAGATTGGCGCGAAGCATATGAACCAAGACCAAGCGGTGTAACATCAGTATCTTGATGCGATACTACATAGATATATTCAAACGGCACGCCGATAGTTTCAGCCGCCATTTGCGCAAAAGCAGTATCACTGCCTTGACCAATTTCAGTAGCGCCGATTTGCAGTTGCATTGATCCGTCATCATTCATCATGATCCGGGCAGCTTCAACTTCTACGCTGATGGGAAATACGCCGGTAGCATATGCGAATGCAGCCATACCCAACCCGCGGCGGATATTGCCGCTTTGATTGGCATATTGCGCTTTTCGCTCATCCCATTTGATTAATTCTCTGCCTTTAAGGATACACTCTTTCAAACCGATGCTGCGTACTTTAATACCAGTCGGGCTGACCCAACCGAGTTCAGTAATATTCTTTAGACGAAACTCAATCGGATCGAGCTGCAATTCCCGGGCAATATCTTCCATGTGCGATTCTACCGCAAAAACCGCTTGCGGCGCGCCGTAGCCGCGCATCGCGCCGGCAACTGGCATATTGGTGTATACTGTTGTACCTTTGGCGTTGTAAGCGCAACCAGTTTTGGGTCCGTACAACATTGCATAGGTAGTCATCGTCTTCGAACAAATCGATTGGCCGTGTGACGCATAGGCGCCATTCAGCGCGTGAACATCAAATTTACGGGCTGCAAGAATACCATCATCGGTAACGCCGGTTTCTAAGTACATATTCATTGCATGGCGGGTGCGCGTGCTGACAAAAGTCTCCTCGCGCGTAAATTGCAGACGTACCGGACGTCCGCACAGTTTTTGTGTACAGAAAGCGACCAAGGCTTCTAGTACCGAATCCTGTTTGCTGCCGAATCCGCCACCGACAAATGGTTTAATGAGTCGTACCTTGCCCCAGGCTATTCCCAAAGCTTGGCCGACAATACGGCGGGTAATATAGGGAATCTGTGTCGATGATACAACTGTGATTTTGGAATTTTCATCAATGTAAGCATAAGCGCTGTGGTTTTCCATTGCGCAATGCTGAACAACAGGAACGGTGAATTTGGCTTGGAAATGATGTTTGGATTGCTTATCGGCTTCGGCAAATTCGCCGATGTTTATTGCAAATGAACCGACCACATTTTTTGTTCCGGCGTGAATTTCCGCTGCGCCGTCGGCTAATGCCGCTTCCGGAGTTAATAATACCGGATACTCTTCGTATTCAGCCGTAATGAGATCTACGCCGCGCTCAGCCGTATACTCGTCTTTTGCAATAACCACAGCAATTTCATCACCGACATAACGCACCCGGTCATTCAATATCCGGCGATCGGCAATATCTTGATGATGTACGTCCAAACTCCATGGGTGTCCGGCAGTCGGGAAAGAATGGGTAGGCGCGTCTTCGTAAGTGAATACTCCAACCACGCCGGGTAGTGCTTTTGCTGCCGCAGTATCTATCGACAATACCCGGCCATTGGCAATTGGACTACGAAACACTTTAGCGTGCAGCAGTCCGTTCACAGGGATGTCATCGACATAGCGAGCACGTCCGGTAACTTTTGCAAATCCATCTTGCCGCTTGTAGCTTTTTCCAATAACTGACATTTTGTCCTCCAATTTAATGAATTTGAATATAATAGTCCCGCTGTACACTTCCAAGGAATACTGGGTAATTCCATTTGGCAGTATACATGGCTTGGATTTCGTGTGACGATAATAATTCATATTGATTAAGAAAAATCATTTTACTACCTAAGATTACAAGTTTATCTAGCGCCATCGTGGCTAGATTGACCAAATAATCCGCGTCTACATAACAACCGCGTTGACCGCTCTTAGGGAAACGATGCAGAGTATCCCGGGTGTTCGAACCGAGCGCGCATAGTCCAATTAGAAACATTACTGAACTAGGTTGCGCCAGCATCGGTTCATCAACAGCATGCAGTTTTAAGGGTAAGCCGCGCGAGCCGTCTGCTTCATAAATGACTGGCAGATTGGGGCGCTCGGTTGCGAGCTTAGCCAGCCATCGCGCCTCGACACCAAATACTTTGTCACCACGAATACCGCAATGACAAAATAGCGGACGATTTCCCTGACCATCGATTGCCTCAAGCAGTTCTTGATAATCATTAACCAGATAACATGAATTGTGTCCAACTGCTGAGCCAATTTCTGCGGGTTGCATCTTGGTAGTAGTAGTAAATAATGCCTTACAGTTCTTAAGTCGGAATCTTCCGGCAATATTTACCAGCATACTGCTTTTACCGCCACCGCCAATTATTGCTAATTGCCGGCTTGGGCTATCGTCCTGTAAGTGCCGGTACAACTCAAATATTGAGTTGCTATTCATTGCCGTTAGCCAGATACAACAGCGCTTCGACAACGCCTCCGGCAATTGCGCGGGCCTTTTCCGATATTGAATAACAATAAGTCGTATCTCCGCGCGGATCAATATCAGCGATTTTGAGACCACTTTGGACAATTTGCGGTGAGATCATGCCGCGCATTACCCCGGAAATTGTCGCTACTACCGCCTGATCATCACAACGGGCAACGACATCGCCGGCTTGTACCTGCTCGCCGATCGCTACGACCGGTTGTAAATATCCGGTTATCGGAGCGCGAAGCACCCGCTCGTGAGTGTAGCCGCCAATGTTGCCCGGTTCACCGGTATTAGCTATCGCTGAACCACTGTAATATACTGCGCCCAGGTAATGACCGCGCATTGTCTCGACAATAGCGTGGACATTTATTGCGCATTCAAAACCCGGACCGACACCAATAACTATCGGAGCATCGTTAATTGTTGTATCGCATGCTACCTTGCGCAATGTAGCGTCAATAACCGCCACCGGCTCCAACCGTCCGAGCAACAGTTGATAGTCTTCGGTCAATACCGGTATTTCGCCGTCGCGAAGTATTGCAGAGTAACCGTCCAACGTTACAGCCCGCGCGGTTACACCCTCAATAGTCAGTTTACCACGTTCCAACGCAGTAGCATAAGCCACTTCCCGACGGATTACTAAAGGTTTTGGCAACTCTGAAACAATGACTTTGAAACCGCAACGATACAGACGATGAATTATTCCGCTACCCAAATCACCGCCCCCGCGGACTAGTACAATATTTTGACGATCAGTATTGTTGGCTATATTGTTTAACACACATTTACCTGCATTGTATTATTTTTTGTAAGGAGTTCCCGCTAACGGCAACGCAAACCGCCGGATGCCGTCAAACTTCCAGTACGCCGCTGCCGCTGCCGCTGCTACCGGAACTAACGATATTTCACCAATACCTTTTGCGCCATAAGCAATTTCTGACGGGTTTTTTTCAATGATAATCGACTGAACGTCCGGCATTTCATTGGCACGCAAAATTCCCAGAGTGCCAAATTTCGCTTTAGGTTCGCCATTTATCATTACCAACTGTTCACGCAAAGCGATTCCTAAGCCCATAGCCACGCCGCCGTCAATTTGCCCCTCGACGTTAATCGGGTTAATAGCCCGACCGACATCATGGGCTGCATAAACTTTTTCTAATTTACCATCTTTGTCGAGCACCACCACGTCGGCAGCATAGCTATAACCGAGGTGAAAATAAGGATCAGTTTTGTCAGAAGTTATCGGATCGGTTTTGCCGAAGAATTCGGCGTAAAACTCCTGTCCTTCAAGATCAGTTAAATCCGCGCATTGCCACTCGGATTTCTGCGACGGTCCTTGCAAAGCTGCTTTCAATTCTAAAGCGGCAAGCCTTGATGCCTCACCGGTAAACATCGTTTGCCGACTGGCTACTGTGCTGCCGGCATCAGGTGTGCAATCAGTGTCCGGCAATACATAGTCAATTTGATCCAGAGATATTCCCGCCGTTTCACAGACAATTTGCGCCGACATCGTCGCCAATCCTTGTCCGATACAAGCGGCGCTGGTCAGAATTAGCACCCGGCCATTTTTCACCTGCAATTTAACCCGGGAAATATCCGGTACGCCAACTCCTTTGCCGGTATTCTTGAGTCCGGCTGCCAATCCAGCGATTGGATGTGATTCATAGGCTTCTTTTACTGCGAGCAACGCTTCTTTCATTGCCGTGCCTTCATCGCAAATCTGTCCGTTAGGTAAGCGGTCGCCGATTTCCACGGCATTCATAAATCTAAAATCCCAAGGCGACATTTCCAGCTGCTCGGCCAATATATCCATATTGCCTTCACAAGCAAAATTGGTCTGCGGTACACCAAAGCCACGGAACGCGCCAGCTGGCGGATTATTGGTATATACCCCATAGCCTTCAATATCAACATTAGGAATTTTATAAGGTCCGGCAGCATGCGTACAAGCCCGTTGCAATACTGGTCCGCCCATCGAGGCATAAGCGCCGCCATCAGCATAAATCCGCGCGCGAGTTGCAGTCAAGTGTCCCTTTTCGTCACAAGCCGTGGTCATTTCAACTTCCATAGCATGGCGTTTTGGATGCACTAACAAACTTTCGGTGCGGGTAAATGTCAGTTTTACCGGTTTTCCGGTTTTTTGGGTGAGCATCGTGGCATGATGTTGACAGCTAAGATCTTCCTTGCCGCCAAAGCCGCCACCGGTTATCGCCCCAACTACCCGCAATTTATCGACAGCAATGCCGGTAAGCTCCATTATATTATGTTGCACTTCGTAAACATTTTGGCAAGCAGTAAACAAAGTTATCTTACCGTCCGCATCCGGGACTGCCACACAACTCTCGGGTTCTAAGAATGCATGATCGACGCACGGCAACTGATAGGTGTTAGTTGTGACGAACTTGGCTGCTAGAATCGCCGCGTCCACATCACCGCGCTTCACTTCAACTTTATTCAGCAAATTACCAGTTGGATCAATTACCGGGGCACCGGCTTGTAAGGCAACTTTCGGAAAAAACACCGGCGTTAATTCTTCATATTCAACTTCGATGAGTTTTAGAGCAGCGTCAGCAGTTTTCTTATCTACAGCAGCGACCGCTGCGATTGCGTCACCACGATAACGGGTAATTTCGCCAATGCTGATAAATGCCGGCCAATCCTTCTTGATTAAACCGGACGCTTTTTTACCCGGAACATCAGCGGCTGTATAAACGCAGACAACACCGGGCAGTTGCGCGGCTTTTTCAAAATTAATCGCCAGCACCCGGGCACGCGGGTACGCGCTTCTCAATACTGAAGCATACAACATCCCATCAAAATACATATCATCGCAATATTTGCTGATACCCAACACTTTTTCAACCGCATCAATTCGCTCTGCGGTCGCCCCAACTCCTGAACCGGTAGTGTGGTCAGGAATACTACCATTACGGAAACAGCGAGCGGAGTATTTTATTGCCTCAATTATTTTGGCATAACCGGTGCAACGGCAAATATTACCGCGCAAAGCCAAACGAATTTCCTCAGTGGTCGGGTCGGGTTTGGTTTCTATCAGCGCTTTGGCGCTGATTACCATACCAGGAATACAAAAACCGCATTGTACAGCACCGGTTCGCGCAAAAGCTAAAGAATAGACTTGCTTTTCAAAATCGGACAAACCCTCGACCGTCAATACAGTCTTGTTACTGACTTTTTCGCCAGTCAACAAACAAGCCCGCATCGGCTTGCCATCAATAAGCACCATGCAAGCGCCGCAAGCGCCCTCGCCACAACCGTTTTTAGTTGCGGTATAATGCAATTTATCACGCAAAAAATCCAATAAATTAAAATTGTCTTCGTACTGAATTACGTTGTTGTTAATAATACACTGCATAAATTCCTCCTATTTTGAACGCGTAATAGCCTGCCGCATAAGGTATTTACCGTCACTGTTCCCGGAAAACTCACCGCGATGAAAAACTCTTGCACCGTTTCGAAAAACACTTACAATTTTCCCAGTCAATTCACAACCTTCATAGGGGGTGAAATCAACCGCTTGAAACTGAGTACTGGCGCTGACTGTTTGACGGTCGTTCTTGTTCCAGACAACAATGTCAGCATCGGCGCCTACGGCAATTCTTCCCTTCTGTGCTGCAAGTCCGAAAATGCTTGCTGGCCTAGTCGAACATATTTCCACTGCTTTTCTGATACCTACATCGCCGAAATTTGCCAGTAACGAGAGCATTAATGAATAGCGTTGCTCAACCCCGGGCACTCCTTTAGCTACACTGATAAAGTCGTCCAACTTTTTAGCCCGACAGGCCAAATTGATCGCACAATGGTCGCTGCCAATCGTATCCACAACATCAGTAATAATCGCTGCGACAAGCGTCTCGGAATCAGCTGTTGTCCGCAGTGGCGGCGCCATCATGAATCGGGCGGCAGTTTCAGCTGCTCCAAGGTATTTGCGTTCGTCAAAATACAAATAGTGCGGACAAGTTTCAACAAATATTTTCTGCTCAGCTTTTTGACGAGTGGTTATTTCGGCCAAAGCCGCTTTAGCGCTGACATGCACAATATAAACCGGTGTATCAATAATATTAGCAAATGCCAAAAAACGCGAAACAGCTTCGATTTCCAATTCGACTGAACGATATTTTGGAAAATATTTCAACGCTGTTTCGTCGGCTAGAATAGCTGTGGCTTCCAGATATTTTGCGGCATGACCATTTTCACAATGCGCTGAAACTAAAACTCCGTGTTGCTTGGCAAAACTCAAAATTCGTAACGCAAATTGATCATCGACCATTAAAGCGTTATATGCCAAATATATTTTTGCTGAAACAACAGCAAAATGTTTTATTAAATACTCGAACTCACTTTCAAACGCCGAATTATCATGATGCGGTAGCGGCGATAAATGTAACGCGTAGTCGCAGTAAACTGCACCGTCAGCTTCGGATTTTCGACTGATAAAAGCTTCCACCAAGCTTTGATTGCTTTCTGGTGTAACAAAATCGATTATTGTTGTTGTGCCGCCACACACCGCGGCGCGAGTGCCGCTGGTGAAATCATCAGCAGTAGCATTCCCACCACGCAGTGCAAAATGGGTGTGCGGATCGACGCCGCCCGGCAGCAAATAGCTACCGGCGGCATCGAAAACTTTTTCATTAGCAGTCGCAGTGATGGTAGCAGCGATTTCGCAGACTACGCCGCCAGCAATACGGACATCAGCTTTAATAATGGACTCAGCATTGACAACCAAACCGTTTTTTATCAAACAATTCATGTTACTGCCGCCTCAATACCATTCCAGCTCCTACAGCTGTTTCATTGTCATTATCGACGGCAATTGCGCCGTTGACAAAAACGTACTTAATGCCACTTGGAAACTGTTCTGGCGCTATATAAGTGCCATTGTCGCCAATTATTTCATCATCAAACAACACTATATCGGCAAAACAACCTGGACGCAGATAACCACGGTTGTTTAAGCCAAATACATCGGCCTGTCGACCGGTCATTTTCCGAACTGCTTGCTCCAACGTTAACGCCCGCTCTTCGCGAACATATTTTCCGAGCACCCGGGGAAATGCCCCGTAGACCCGCGGATGTGGTTTTCCCGGACTCATCAGTCCGTCAGTACAAACATTTTGAAATTTATGGGTCAAAAATTTGATAACATGTTCTTCGTTTCCGTAGAAATCCACCATGCCGACAGCATTGTTTTCTTCCATTAATAATTGCATTGTCGCATCAAGCGGTTCACGGGCGAAAAATTCACCTAATTGAACAAGATTCATTCCAACGCATGCCTGATTTTTTTCAGTTAACACACTGGTAACAAATATTTGATCCAATCCGGCGAAATCGACAAAATTATCCCAGCCGGGTATTCCGGTTGCAATATCCCGTTCAATTGCCCGCCGCATTTCCGGGTCCGCCAGGCGCTCAATTAGTTTATCCGTTCCACCAGCGTGTGCCCAAGCCGGAAGAATTACGCCGAGCATCGTGCTCCCGGCAACATAAGGATATTGATCGAAAGATACTTGTACTCCGCGTTCACTTGCCGCATCGAGCATCGATAACATCGTGTCGATATTCGGCCAGTTGTTTTTCCCGCAGACTTTGATATGCGAGACATGCAAATTCGCGCCCGACTGCTCGGCAATATAGATAATCTCATTCGTTGAGTTAATAATATCGTCTGCTTCGCTGCGTTGATGAACGACAAATGCGCCTTTAAATTCGGCGACTACTTTGCACAACTCTACCAATTCTTCAGTGAGCGCGTAGGCACAGGGAATATATATTAGTCCGGTTGATAAACCATAGGCGCCGGCTTCCATTTCCCGGCGAACGATATTCCTCATCTTGTCTAATTCTTCAGGTGTTGCTACGCGATCATCGAGCCCCATTGCTTCCATTCGGACATTTCCATGTGGTACAAGGTAAGCAAGATTTGTTGCAGCATGGGCTTTATCCAATAATTTTAAATACCCGCTGGTATCCCGATAGTTCCAGTCGATAGTATCACTATCGCCGTCCAACCCGGCAAGATTTTTGCGCCATGAAGAAATAAACTCTTCCGGCAACGGCGCTGGTGCAATACCGTCTTGTCCTAATAATTCAGTGGTAATTCCCTGGCGAATTTTCGCCGATAACTTTGGCGTCAATATCGCGGCCAAATCAGAATGACTATGAGTGTCGATGAATCCAGGTGCTGCGGTCAAGCCGTCAGCCTCAATAATTGTGGCGTTATTGTCTTCAATGTTTCTTTCAATGGCTACGATTTTTTGATTATCCACTAAAATATCGCCAACGAAAGCGGCAGCGCCGCTTCCGTCAACAATATTGGCTTTTTTTATAAGATATTTCACATAAACCTCACTACAAATTACTTTGTGAGCGCCTCACGGAGAATACCGTAATAGCCTTCGTTGGAACGAACCAACTGGTCAATTTCAACATATTCATCATTAGTGTGGGCGAGATTTTCCCGCGACGGACCAAAGCCAATAGTCGGTATTCCGGCTTCACCAGCATAATGACTGCCATTGGTGCAGAATGAATACTGAGTTATTTCCGGATTAATTCCTACGCTCTTCAAACCGTTTATCGCAGTTTTAACCCAAGCATGTTCAGTATCTAGCACCCAACCCGGGAAGAAACGCTCACCTTCAATTTTATTGCCGGTAAAGCACATTTCTTCAGCGCGGGCATATGATACGCGAGCCTTATGACCGGTTTCAGTCTGCCATTGATCAATCAACGCTTGTAACGGCGCAAGCACACTTTCCAAGTTTTCGCCGACCAATAATCTGCGGTCATAAGTTGCCCGGCAGTATTCCGGCACTACGGAAGCACCCGGATATGGCGCCGACTTAATATCGGTTAATTCCAATATTCCTTTTCCCAGCACCGGATGCTCAGTCGTCGGCAATTTGCGAATCCGACCGATAATGTCGGCCATTAGATACACAGCGTTCAAGCCTTTGTCCGGGTTAGCCGAGTGTGCCGGTATTCCGAAAGTCTCAACAACTATTTCAGCGCGACCACGTTGGGCACGTTTGAGATTTAATTCAGAACATTCACCGATAACTACCAAGTCCGGTTTAAATTTTTCAGTGACTGCCCGGGCTGCAACGCCTTCAAAACATTCTTCATGAACTACGCCGGATAAATATACTTTACCGGCAAAGTTACGCCCAAAATCTTCGCCAAAAAAACCGATAGCTGCCAACATTGAGCTGACTGCGCCCTTCATATCCGAGGTGCCACGACCATATATTTTACCATCGACGATAGCGCCACCAAACGGATCTTGTTTCCATTTGGTCGGATCGTTAACCGGTACAGTATCAATATGACCGTCCATAACGATAGTCGGACCTGGTCGGTTACCATGGATGCCACCGATGATATTGCCATATCGATCGACGTATATTTCGTCAAATTTAAAGTTTTCCATTGCCGTGCGAATACGATTAACAACTTCGCCTTCGTTTCCTGAATAACTTTCGGCTTGAATAAGGTTTTGACAAAGTTCGATTAGCTGTTGTTGACGTTCATTACTCAACATAAGTCCTCCATTTTTGTTAATTTATTTGTTAGACTAACTAAAATTATAGCGGCAGTTTACCGTTCCAAACTACTTCGCGATAGTGATCCGGGTCAGTATCCCCTTCGGTGCTAAACATCAACACCCGGCTGGTTTCAGATAATCCCAACGCCGCTTTGAGGTCAGCCAAACGGCTGTCTTTCATAATTAGCGGCAACAATCCGGCTGTAACTGCCCCAGACTCTCCGGAAACAACTTTCGCATCATCCGCCAGCGGATTACCCAACACGCGCATACCATAAGCTGCGACAGCATCCTGACTGCTGACAAAAGCAGTAGCATAGTCACGGAGAATTTTCCAACCAATGATATTCGGTTCGCCACAAGCCAATCCGGCCATGATCGTAGTTAAGTCACCCCCGACGTTATGCGGTTCGCCATCATTAGCAACTGCTGAACGATACAGACAATCAGCGGCACGGGCTTCAACGATGATAACTTTTATATCAGCGCCATATTTATCGGTGAAATAGCCCTGAATTGCTCCGGCTAATGACCCGACTCCGGCTTGAACAAATACATGTGTCGGACGTTCGAAACCTTCAGCAGTAATTTGCTCATCGGCTTCTAACGCCATCGTGCCATAACCTTGCATAATCCACAACGGAATTTCTTCGTAACCTTCCCAGGCAGTGTCCTGAATAATTACCCAACCATTCTCGTCCGATTCTTTGGCAGTTAAACGCACTGTATCATCATAGTTCATGTCAGTGATGTCGGCAGTTGCGCCTTCTGCCCGAATCATGTCTAAACGAAATTGGGAAGAACCTTTAGGCATATGCACTACTGATTTTTGTTTTAAGACGTTAGCCGTCCAAGCCACACCCCGGCCATGGTTGCCGTCAGTTGTGGTTGCAAAAGTAACATTTCCTAGTTGTTGACGAACGGCTTCGCTCGTCATAACCGAAAACGGCATTTGTTCAATGGACTTGCCGAGTTTTTGGGCAAGATACTTGGCAATTGCAAATGAACCGCCAAGCACTTTAAATGCATTCAGACCAAAACGATAGGACTCATCTTTGATAAATACTTTAGCCAATCCAAGCGATGCTGCCAAGTTGTCTAAATTGCGTAACGGTGTCGGCTTATAGCCGGGAATCGAACGGTGAAAATCGCGCACTTTGGAAATTTCTTTGCAGGAAAAAGCATACAAATCAGCTTTTTTACCTTTTTCGTTGAATAAGTTTAATTGCCAGTCAATTTGTTGATTCATCATCTTCTCCGGTTACTTTATTTCTGCCAAATAAGCGGCAGAGTTGGAAATCCCTTGATACAGCGCAAGCATTTCAGCAGCATTTGCCATAGAAACAGTTGCAGTGATTTTCTTGTTAGTTTTGACGGATTTGAATTTGAATTTAGTATCCATTTCTACGGTCATGCGGTCATCAGTATAAGTCATTGCCCGAGTGGTAATTTTCAACTGCGAGGTTTGACCGTTATCGCGGCGGCTGATGGTTTTGCCATTGAAATAGAACGCGTTATCCTTTTCAGCGTCGAAAACCGTTTTGTCGAAAAACACCCGCGGCTTGTCTAAATATGGGCGACCTTGGTGTACGCAGAAGCTGGCGCAGTTACCACATTCATTACACAAATCATCAATATGAGCCACTTGACGGAGCTGGTTGATGGTAAATAATTGTGTTTCGGACTTAGTAAGCTCACCATGCCGCAATTTTATTACCGGAATTTCCCAATTGATAGCTTTCGGTAAATTATAGGTGAAATTGGCGCGATTCGGGCAAACTTCGACACATTTATCGCAGAAGCTGGTGCATTGCAAACAACGAGCTGCTTCAGCCTGAGCTACTTCTTCAGTGAAAGTTTGTTCAACTAATTCAAAGTTGTAGCGGGCATCTGCCGGGATCGCCTGTTCGTGATTTTGCGAACTCTTCCGGCAACGCGCTGCCTTTAACACGGTAATTTCCTCTTCACTTACAGTAACAAATTCACTTACTTTTCGAATGCTCGAAATACCCAATTGTCCACAAATAGTTTTTGCAGCTTCAATTCCGTCAGCGCAGGCGCGAATAACGATTTCCGGTCCGCGCACGGTGTCACCACCGGAATAAACACCACAGACATTTGTTGCTTGCTTGCCATCAACAGCGATTCCACCATTTTTACTCAATTCTATCGTACTGCCCTTGAACAGCAATTTGTCATTGCTTTGACCGATAGCGATAATTACGGAATCCGTCGGTATGACATATTCACTATCCGCTACGGCAACCGGCTTGCGGCGACCATCGCTGTCAGCAGCGCCAAGGACGTTGCGGCTGGCTACCAACCCTGTAACTCGTCCATCACTATTCAACACAATGCGCTCCGGGGTTGCCAACTCTTCAATTACGTTGCCTTCAAACAATAAGGCCTCGATTTCCTCTTCAATTGCCGGCATTTCATTGCGAGTCCGGCGATAAACAACAGTCACCGGTTGTCCGGTTAACCGTGCAGCAGTTCGGGCTGCGTCCATAGCCGTATTTCCGCCGCCGATAATGACCGCTTTTTTTCCTAAATACGGAGTGCTATCGCTGGCGGCCAATTCTAACAATTCCAGCGCGCCATAAACGCCATGTCCATCCCGACCTTCAATTTTGAACTCGGCATCATTCGGAAAACCACAAGCTACGTAAACTGCATCAAAGCCTTCTTTAAGCAATTGCTCCGGTTTGTTGGTGATTTTTGTGCCAAACTTAAATTCTACGCCCATTTGCATAATGCGCTCAACATCCTGATCGACAACAGTCGGGGGAACCCGGAATTCCGGCGCAATCGCCATCATCCCGCCAGCGCGGGTGCGAGCTTCGAATACTGTAACTTTTACACCGTTGCGCGCCAATTCAGCAGCAGCGCCCAATCCGGACGGTCCGCCGCCAATTATCGCAACATTGTTGGCAAATTCGTTGGCAGGGTTGATTATTACTTGACCATACTCAGCGGCAAAGCGCTTCAATGCCCGAATTGCTACCGGTTGATCGTTGTTGTTGCGGTTGCATTTATTTTGGCATAGATGGGTGCAAACATAACCAGTTGTCGCCGGCAATGGATTGCGGTCCATAATAATATCGAGAGCTTTATCGTAATCACCTTCAACAATTGCCCGGGCATAACCAGGAACGTCCTGACATACTGCGCACTGTTCCATACAAGGCGCTGCAATACAATCAAATTTGGCTAAACTTGACTTGACTTTCGGCAGACCGTGTTCATGATAACTTTTTTTGTAGCGAATGTCAGTTAGTGAATCGGCTGCGCAACGCGGCAACCAATAACGGCTGGCAGCGGCAAACTCAACTAGGTTCTCAGCTCCCCAGTCTTCCATATCGCTATTAATTTGTTCGAGATATTGAACCATATTGGCGTAACCGCCCGGCTTCAACAAATCCGAAGCGACAGTAATGGTTAAGGCACCGCTAACCAAAATATTGGAAACATTCATTGCATCTGCGCCGGCCGAATAGGAAACATTCAAATCATAGTTGAACTCTTCCATGAGTTTTTCAAACAATTGAAACGCCAACGGATAGAGCGCTCGACCGGACATATACATTTCCGGACCTGGTAAATAGTTTTTATAGTTGGTCATAGCTAAAGTGTTTGTCAATTTAACACCAAAAAACAAATTTTCTTTGGCGGCAACTTCGCGGAGCATTTTAATTAATTCAACGGCTCTTGGGTACTTTAAATCATGATCAAATACTGTTTGGGCAATATCAATATCGGTATAGCCCAAAGTATCATTTAACACACCAAGAACAACTTCTCTTCCCAATAATGTCGGATTTAGTTTGACTGTGGTGTGAAACTTTTTATCTTCCAGTAAATATTTAGCAATTCTTCCGATTTCTTCAGGCGGACAACCGTGCATTGTAGATAAAGTAACATTGTTTGATATTTTTGCCGGTATCGCAATTGAAGAAAATTGCGGAAACTTTTTGGCGATAATAGCTTGAATTTGCTCTAATTCAACAGTCGCATCCTTCATTCGGGTAATAAACTGTTGCATGGTTGGTTGTAAAATACCTTCCAAGTTGTAGCCTACCGACAAATTGAAAATAGTTCCAACTTGCAGCTCCGGTTCCCATTCAAGAATCTGCGGCAAAATGTGAATAATTGCCCAAGCCTTGATATATTCCCACGCCGATTGCTCCAGCTTTAACTCCTGCGACCATTCACAGTTGTAACCTTCATCATCCATATCGATACAGGGACGACCGATATCCAACTCATCATTATTCTGAACAGTCTTCAATTCGATAAAGCGCGCGCCACACAACCAGGTGCTGATGATATTTTGTGTAAGTTGGGAATGCGGACCGGCAGCCGGTCCAACCGGAGTTGCCAGATAACTGCCAAACAATTCACGACCATAGCGATTGTTTACTTGCGGCTTGTAAAATAATGATTTGTGAATGCCGAAAATCGACTGTTTGGTTTGATACTCATCAATTATCCATTGTAATAATGTTTCGAAACTCTGAACTTTCATGTGTTGTGACATTAATTCCTCCATGATACTTTTTAGATATTTATTTTATATTTTACAAACGATTCCAAACCCGGACGGCTTCTTCACGAGATTTTGCTGCAATTTCCGCTTCATCCAACCCGAGTAATAATTGACGCTCTTTCATAACAACTTCGCCGTTGGAAACAACACTCGAAACTGATTTTCCACTCATACCAAAATGCATATGTCCACCCAGAGTATTACTATTGAGCGGTGTTGGCGCAAAATAATCTACGATAATCGCATCAGCAGCATACCCTGGCATCAATCGGCCAACCGGAACGTCATAATAGCGTGACGCGATATCGGGATTGTTATTCATTAACATCTGGATTGGTTCGCCCCAAGCTACCCGCGGATCAGCATTCTGATGTTTATGTAAGATATTTACCGTTTTCATCGACTCAAACATATCCGCGGTATAGCCGTCAGTGCCCAGCGCAACTTGAACATTTTTCTCAAATAGCTTCATCAGGTTTTGGCAACCGACTGCGTTACCCATGTTGGATTGAGGATTGTGCAACACGACTGTGCCGCGATCGCGTATGGTATCCATTTCTGATTCGTTGATATAAATGCAGTGGCCGGCGAAAGTTCGATCGTTCAATATCCCGAATTTGTCGAGCCGTTCAACCGGACGCATATTGTGGTGCAGCAAATTATCATATAACTCGCCTTTGCCTTCAGCCACATGGATGTGAAAACCACTACCAGCCGGATTTTCGCGGGCGCATTTTTCCAGCGTACGATCCGAAAGTGTCAACAGGCTGTGCATACCGAACATTCCAGCGGTGTCAGACATTGATTTTGCAGCATTAATAAAATCAACATTTTCGCGAATTCCTTCGTCGCAAATGCGCTCGCCGTCCCGGTCAGAAACTTCGTAACATAAGCAAGAACGCAGTTTGGCTTTACGTGCAGCTTCCAGGATACTAAACAAACTGCCGCGCACGCAGGTCGGGCTGGCATGATGATCAAAAACTGTAGTAACACCATTTTTGATACATTCGATAAACATAACTAATGCGCTATAATACACCCCTTCAGGTGTCAGCGCTTTGTCCAGAGTCCACCACAATCGTTGCAATATTTGGATAAAGTCTTCAGCTGGTGGTGTATTAAGTGAAATTCCCCGAGCATACAGTCCGTAAGTATGCATGTGCAAATTTACTAATCCAGGCATTATAATCCGACCGGTCGCATCAATTGTTTCGCAATTTGGAAAACGCTGTTGCAGGTCGGCAGAATCGCCAACCTGACTTACTTTGTTTCCGTCCATAAGTACTGCGCCATTGTCAATAATGGTATTTTGAAGGTCATTAGTAACAAGTAATCCGTTTTTAATTAACAGCATAAATATCTCCTATAATGAATTTTCTTAATAGTAACAAATGGTTCTGACCGGCTTCTGACAACAAAGCTATCCACCGATCTTTGCCATGCTATAACCAAGATTTGTGTCCTTATTGATGGAATGTTCGCTTGGCTTGCCCTTAATAAAGGCTTTTATACTCTGGACAATTTCTAACGAGGTCTGAACATTCATTAGTGTATGCAAATCAAGTAACTGGTTATCAAACAGACAACGACGTAACTCACCGGCACTACTTAAACGAATTCTCCGGCAACTGCTGCAAAATTTCTTGTGTATCGGAAAAATCAACCCTACAGGTTTATTAAAACCAGGTACCAAATAATATTCCGCCGGTCCTTGCCCAAAAAGTGGCGCGATTTTTTTGGCACCAAATTCTTGCAATTTCTTCCACAAGTCAAATCGCGTAGCGGTTGCTGCGCCAAAAACGGGCATATATTCAATAAATCTTAGCGTGACGTCATGCAAGTTCGAATAATTCCGAAAAGCTTCAAACTCGTGATCATCAAATCCATCAACCATTACCACATTGATACGTACATCCGAGAATTTTTCTGTGGCGATTTTTATACCGGTCAGCGCCGCGGTCAAATGATATTTCGTAATTGAATTGTATCGCGTGGCATTAAGGCTGGACATGCCGATATTTATCCGGCTTAATCCCGCCATCAGTAACTCATGGGCATTGATATTAGTTAACAAAGTCGCATTCGTAGTTAGTGATACGTCGTCAAATCCAATCTGATAAATACTGGCGATAATTTCGACAATATCGCTACGCATCAATGGTTCACCACCAGTTATGCGCACCGATCGCACACCGATAGAAAAAAGCAACTTGGCAATCCGTTCAATTTCCGCAACCGAAAGTTCTTGTTGAATAGTTGCTGTTTCTGGCACGCAATAACAACAATGCAGATTACACTTTTCGGTAACCGACAATCGTAAATGATCAATCACACGATTGTCTGAATCAATCAGAATATCAATCACATCCTTATAAACATTATTGATTACTTCAATATTCTACAAAAGCACAAAAATTCCTGCCGAAATAGCATTCCGACAGGAATTTATGTAAATTATCCGATCACTACCATTGTTTCACCGGGTTTTACTGTTTGTCCAGGTTCAACATTGATTGCTTTTACCACTCCGTCTACCGGCGTCTTGATTTCATTTTGCATTTTCATAGCCTCAAGAATAATTACCACATCCCCTTGACTTACGGCTTGTCCGACGGCTACGGCAACTTTAATTATTTTACCCGGCATTGGTGCATTTACATTAAATCCATCGACAACAGTTGCTGTAACTACTGGTCTCACGACAGGAGCCGGAGCTGCTACCGGAGCTGGTGTCGGAGGTTGTTGCACCACCGCTTTCGGCGCTGACTGCGCCAAAACCGGTGCCGGTTTCACCGACTCAATACTGTTTTCTTCACGAACTTCAACGTTATAATCAATACCGTTTACATTGACAATAAATTTCCTCATTTTTTCTTCCCCTTATATATAGTGACTAGTTACTATTGACGAACCTGCATCAAGCGCTGGATTCCGGCGATTTTCCACGACTTATTTATATGTCTGCGCAATAACGGTTGCTTATTATCCGTTATGTTTTCGGTGTTAATAATCAACTGTATCGCAACAGTAATCGCTGCTACTATTTCCGGTTTCAATGTCTGTTCAGGCTCGATTGTAATTTTATTCATACTAAAATCAGCTATTTCAAACTGTAACGGTAGCGGCTCAACTCGAGGAATTGGTGATTCGGGTATGTCGTTTTTCTTTTTTAAGAACTTAAATAGTCCCATATCTTCACCTACAACGGAATGTTGCCGTGTTTTTTAACCGGCCGGATTTCGTTTTTACTGCTCAACATATTAAGCGCTGAAATTAGATACCCACGGGTAAACTGTGGTTCAATAATAATATCCACCATTCCCCGCTCCGCAGCCCGATACGGATTGCTGAAATCCTCGATATATTGCTGCTTCTTGGCATCTTTGTCGGCATCACCGCGAAAGATTATGTCAGCAGCGCCAGCAGCGCCCATAACCGCAATCTCAGCTGTCGGCCAGGCAATAACCTGATCGGCGCCCAACTCTTTACAACTCATCGCGATATAAGCTCCGCCGTAGGCTTTGCGGATAATGAGAGTGATTTTTGGGACAGTTGCTTCGGAAAAAGCATACAGCATTTTGGCGCCGTGACGGATAATTCCGCCGTATTCCTGAGCCGTACCCGGTAAAAATCCTGGTACATCCACAAAATTTATCAACGGAATGTTGAAGGCATCGCAAAACCGGATAAAGCGCGCGCATTTGTCACTAGCATTAATATCCAGGCAACCTGCTAGTACCGTCGGTTGATTGGCTACAATGCCGATAGTCTGTCCGTCCATCCGGGCAAAGCCAATGAGAATATTTTTGGCAAAATGCTGTTGGATTTCAAAAAAATCACCGTCATCAACTACTTGAGTAATTATTTTGTTCATATCGTAGGGCATATTCGGGTCATCAGGAATTACTTCATTTAAGCCGGCGGCAATTCTGTCAGCAGTGTCGTTTGTCGTAGCCATCGGAGTTTCCGACATGTTATTCTCGGGTAAAAACGAGACTAATCGACGAATCTCACTCAGACATTCTTCATCGGTTTGGGCAACGAAATGTGCAACTCCCGACGTTGCGTTATGCGTCATGGCTCCACCAAGTTGCTCGGCGCTTACCTCTTCAAAAGTTACCGCTTTGACAACTTGCGGACCGGTAATAAACATTTGGCTGGTTTTTTCAACCATAAAAATGAAATCTGTTATCGCCGGACTATACACTGCGCCACCGGCGCATGGTCCCATGATTGCAGTAATCTGCGGGATTACCCCTGATGCCATCGTGTTTTGATAGAATATTTTCGCATAACCCGACAGCGAGTCCACGCCCTCTTGAATTCGAGCTCCACCTGAATCGTTAATTCCGATAATTGGTGCGCCCATTCGAGCAGCCATTTGTTGAACTTTGACAATTTTATCGGCGTGTTTTTCACCAAGACTTCCACCAATAACGGTGAAATCCTGCGAAAAAACAAAAACTAAGCGCCCCGCGATAAGACCATAGCCAGTCACAACTCCATCAGTCGGAGTAGTTGTCTTTTCCATTCCAAAATTAACGCAGCGATGAATAACGAACGCATCCATCTCCACGAACGTATCTTCATCCAGCAATAGATCAACTCGCTCGCGAGCAGTCATTTTTCCAGTCGCATGCTGCTTATCGATTCGCTTTTGACCGCCACCAAGCTTGATTTTGTCCTGCATCGCTCTGAGCAATTCTATTTTCTCTTTAGTCGTCGACATATACGCCTCCTTTATTTTCTTTCGGTGAGTTCCAATAAAATACCGCCGGTGGATTTTGGATGAACAAACGCAATTCTCGCTCCACCTGCTCCATAGCGTGGCTGTTCATCGATCATCCGGACATTTTTTTCTTTCAAATCGGCAATAGCGCGTTCGATATTGTCGACTCGAATGGCGATATGCTGCATTCCCTCGCCCTTTGCTTCAATAAATTTGGCAATTGGCCCGTCAGGAGCCGTTGATTGTAACAGTTCAATTTCACTATCACCACAAGGAATAAAACAGACCTTGACTTTTTGCTCAACGACTGTCTCTTCCCCTTGAACAGTCATGCCTAGCATGTCAGCGTAAAACTTCTTCGCGATTTCGATATCCTTGACAGCGATACCAATATGATCAATTTTTGACGTAATGAACATTTATCCTCCATTCTAAAAAACCGCAAAGCGGCTGTTAATTTTTACCACGAAAAAACTTGGTGATTACTTCAAAAAAGGTATAGACCCGGTCTATGACACGCTCACTATTGGTGCGAACATGCTTATCTAAAGAAACCGCCCGACTGAGCAAACTCAAGCCCAAAACGCTTTCCAGTTTTTTTATTTGTTCTTCGGTGGCTGCTGTTCTTCCAAGCTTCATATTGCGCAACTCTTCAGTCGTAAATCCGGACACCTTTGCAATTCGGCTCAGCGTCAGTCCGGTCTCTTCACACGCAAATTTGATCGCATCTTTAACAACATATGTTTGCATTATTACCTCGTAACGTAAAGTTTAGCCTATTTACATCGATATTATACTCCAACGCCTATGTTTCTGCAAAGAAAATAAAGGCGGCTCCAATGGAGCCGCCTTTATCAATTAACGCTTTTGCGCGTTGTAGTGAGTATGTAAAAGTTCGTGTGATTTATGACCGTTTGGCTCACCAAGATATTGCTCGTAAAGTGCCTTCACAGCTGGATTTTCGTGCGACTTGCGCATTGGCATGCAACTGTCACATTCATAGATTGCATCAATACGTTCCTGACGAGTTTTTTTATCATTGACGAACGGCTGTCCGCCGCCACCGATGCAACCGCCCGGACATGCCATGATTTCGATGAAATGATAATCGGCAGTACCGGCACGAATTTTATCCATCAATATCTTGGCATTAGCTAGTGTGTGCGCAACAGCAACTTTCACTGCAATTCCACCGACATCAACCGTAGCTTCCTTGATGCCTTCCAAACCGCGAACCATTTTGAAATCTAGGCAAGCCAGTGTTTCGCCGGTAACTACTTCGTACACTGTTCGCAATGCCGCTTCCATAACGCCGCCGGTAGCGCCGAATATGACCGCGGCGCCAGTTGATAAACCAAGCGGAGCATCGTAGTCTTCTTCTGGAATTACCGAGAAGTCGACACCGGCGCTCTTGATCATCCGTGCTAATTCGCGGGTAGTGATGACATAATCAACATCCTGATAGCCACTTGAACGCATTTCTGGACGTACTGCTTCAGCCTTCTTGGCAGTACAAGGCATTACTGAAATACTGACAATATCTTTAGCGTCAATACCTTTTTGTTTAGCATAAAAAGTCTTAGCTAATGCGCCAAACATTTGTTGCGGTGATTTACAAGTTGACAAATGCCCTAACAAATCCGGGTATTGCAACTCAATAAAGTTGACCCATCCCGGTGAACAAGAAGTTATCATTGGCAAAGTGCCGCCGTTCTTTAATCGCCCGAGAAATTCAGTTCCTTCCTCCATAATCGTTAAGTCAGCAGTGAAATCAGTATCAAATACTCCGTCAAAACCCAACCGCCGTAATGCGGCAACCATTTTACCGGTTACAATACCACCAACACCTTGACCCAAATCTTCACCTAATGCTACGCGCACTGCCGGAGCTGTTTGTACAACGACATGTTTGGTCGGATCGTTGATCGCTCTAAATACATCTTCAGTATTGTCGCGCTCGACAATTGCAGCGGTCGGACAAACGCTTGCACACTGTCCGCAATAGGTACAGGCTACTTTATCAATACCCTGATCAAACGCCGGTGAAACCATAGTATTGAAACCACGGTTGATAAAGCTGTACACATGCATTTCTTGTCGCTCGTTACAAGCGCGGATACAACGTCCGCAGAGAATGCATTTGTTTTGGTCGCGTACCAAAGACGGATTATTATCGTCAATCGCGCAATGTTTTTTCTCGCCTTCGAACGGAATCTCGCGCACTCCAAGGTCAGCGGCGATTGCTTGCAATTCGCAATTAGTACTGCGTTGACAAGTCAAACAATCCTGAGGATGGTTCGCCAGCAACAATTCAACAACCGTTTTACGGGCATCGCGAATCGAAGCGGTATTGGTATATACTTCCATTCCTTCTGCTACCGGAAAAACGCAGGAAGCAACCGGACCGCGTCCGCCTTTTATTTCTACTACGCATACACGACAAGCGCCTTCTGGTTTTAGTTCCGGATGATAACAAAGCGCCGGGATTTTTATGCCGACAGCCGCCGCCGCTTCGATGATAGTCGAACCGGCGGGCACAATGGCTTTACGACCGTCTATAGTCAAACTAACCATATCCATTGTTGTTCGCTCCTTTAATATTAACCTTTAATAATGGCTTTGAACGGGCATTTTGCCACGCAAGCACCACATTTGATGCACTTATTGTGATCAATTACGTGTTTGCCTTTCATTTCACCACTAATGGCATCAACCGGACAAGCTTTTTTGCACAATCCACAGCCTTTGCAACCATCAGTAATAAAGAATCCGGACAATTTCGAACAAGCTCCGGCCGGACATTTTTTATCGCGAATATGCGCCTCATACTCATGGCGGAAGTAACGCAATGTTGACAATACCGGATTCGGCGCAGTTTGTCCAAGTCCGCATAATGCTGTGGCTTTTATGCCTTTAGCCAATTTTTCCAACAACTCGATGTCGCCTTCTTTGCCTTCGCCTTCGGTAATTCTAGTCAATATCTCCAACATCCGCTTGGTGCCCTCGCGGCACGGCGTGCATTTTCCGCAAGACTCTGCTTGAGTAAAGGACAGGAAGAATTTTGACAAATCGACCATGCAGGTTTCTTCGTCCATAACAACCAATCCGCCTGAACCCATCATCGCTCCGGCTTGTATCAAGGAGTCGTAATCGACCGAAAGATCTAATAATTGTTCCGGTAAACAACCGCCGGACGGTCCGCCGATTTGTACTGCTTTAAATTTTTTGCCATCAGGAATTCCGCCGCCGATGTCATAAATAATTTCGCGCATGGTAATTCCCATTGGAACTTCAGCAAGACCGGTATTGTTGATTTTTCCGGTCAAAGCAAATACTTTTGTGCCCTTGGATTTTTCGGTGCCGATTGATGCGTACCACTCCGCGCCTTTAGTTAGGATATGCGGGATATTTGCAAACGTCTCAACGTTGTTGATATTTGTCGGTTTTTCCCACAACCCGGAAATCGCCGGGAACGGCGGGCGCGGACGCGGCATACCGCGTTTGCCTTCAATAGATGCCAGTAATGCAGTTTCTTCTCCGCAAACGAAAGCTCCGGCGCCTTCTTTAATTTTAACTTTGAAATTAAAGCCAGTTCCTAAAATATTGTAGCCTAACAAACCCATTTCTTCAGCACAGACAATTGCCGTTCGCAATCTTTTGATCGCCAGCGGGTATTCAGCGCGGCAATAAATATAGCCCTCGTCGGCACCGATTGAATAACCACAAATAGCCATACCCTCGATAACCCGATGCGGGTCGCCTTCAAGTACTGAACGGTCCATAAATGCTCCGGGGTCGCCCTCATCAGCGTTACAAACAACATATTTTTTATCACCGGCAGCACCCTTAGTAAAGCTCCACTTCATGCCGGTTGGGAATCCGCCGCCGCCGCGGCCGCGCAGACCAGATTTTTTTACTTCGTCAACAACCTGGTCCGGAGTCATTTCGGTCAAAGCTTTGCCCAGCGCTTCATAGCCGCCATTGGCAATATACTCGTCAATGCTGTCCGGGTCGATCTGACCACAGTTAGCCAACACCATACGAATTTGCTTTTTATAAAAATCTATTTCGCTGTATTTAGGAACGCTTGCCAAGGTCATCTTGTCTTTAAACAATAACCGCTCGACGATCCGACCTTTGTACAAATGATTTTCAACTATTTCAGTTACATCATTTACGCCCACGCGAACATAGAACGTTCCTTCGGGATAAATAATTACCAACGGACCAGCTTCACAAAAACCATGACAGCCGGTTTCAACAATTTTAATTTCTTCGCTTAAGCCTTTTTTAGCTATTTCACTTTCAAATGCTGAAAATACGCGTTTAGAGCCGGACGAAGCGCAGCCGGTTCCGGCGCAAATCAATACGTGAGATCTTACGTGTGCCATTATTTTCCTCCAACAGCTTTATTCAATCTTGCCGATTACAGCGTCTTCAACTATGTTACCGTTGACAACATGCTCAGTGACAATTCGTCGCGCCAATTCTGGTGTTACGCGACCATAAGTAACACGCGGCTCACCAGGGCGAACTACGTCAACTAGCGGCTCAAGAACGCACATACCGATACAGCCGGTTTGACTTACTTGAACATCATGAATGTTGCGTTTGGCTATCTCGTCGACGATCGCGTTCATGGCTTCACGAGCGCCCGCAGCAATTCCGCAAGTTCCCATTCCGACAATAATTTTCGTTCCGGCTTCTTTGCGTATCGCGGTACCGGCTTTTAATTGCTCACGCAGTTTTCTCAATTCTTCAATTGATTTCATTTTTTCCCTCCAGATAAATTAGCTATACCTTGCTTGATATAATCATTCAACCACAACAGCACTTCTGGTGTTTGCAAAGAAATGCCTTCTAATTCAGCGACCAACTCTTTAGTTGAAACTGTAAATACTGCATCATCGATAATATGCTTATAATTGAAATCCAGTTCAGGGTTGAGGATAATCAGGCTCTTTATTGTATCAGCCAGTTTGCCCATCGGTGGGCGGTCAATATGACTAAGCTGAAATAGCGCTTCAATTATCGTTCCTTTTCCTACTTCGGATTCAATCGAAAAGCTTCCGCCGCACATTTTAGTTGTCATGTCAATAAGCGGCAGACCCAAGCCCACTCGGCGAGTTGTCCGTGATGTAACAAAAGGATCGAGTACTTTCTTTTGTGTTTCTTTATCCATCCCTTTGCCATTATCGCTGATACGAAATAACAGCTTGTCAGTAGCAGAACACTCAATAATTTCTAACAGCACCCAATTTGCTTGAGCAGCGATACAGTTTTGCACTAAATCGAGTATGCTCAAGGACAGTTCGTGCATCATAATTATTAATACTTGTTCAGCACAGCGATTGTCGCCTCAGGAGTCAGACGGCCATGGGTGTCGTCATTTACCATTAGCACCGGCGCAAGACCGCAAGCTCCGATACAAGCAACTGTTTCCAGGGTGAATTTTAAGTCCGTAGTAGTTCCACCGGCTTTGATTCCCAACTTGTCCTCAATGATTTCCAGGATTTTCTTGCCGCCACGCACGTGACAAGCAGTTCCTTGACAAACACGAATGATGTTTTTTCCCCGTGGATTGAGATGGAATTGGGCGTAGAAAGTAACCACGCCGTAGATCTGACTGATCGGTGTTCCGGTCTTGTGTGCTACGTATTCCAACACATTCTTCGGCAGATAACCATAGGCATGCTGCGCTTCTTGAAGAATTGGAATAAGCGCGCCCTTAACGCCATCAAATTTTGCCAGAATAACGTCAAGTTCAGGCATTGCAGCAGTATTTGAACAACCACCACAACAAGCCTTCTCCATTTGGGACATAATGCTTTTCCTCCTTGATGTTTATATTGATAATATTCAGAAAATACCGTATTCATTATACAATACGCTCCGAATTTATTCTAGAAGTATTTTTCTCCCATTCTCGGATTTTATTGCCTGGACAAGTTCTGCGAAACTTGGTTCAGCTAAAAGTAATTTAGTTTTTCCGCCGTTTACGAAATCGTCCATTATGTGCGCATCACTCGATGTCAAAAACGGTTGTTTTACAAACTTGAACTTCTGTCGGGCATCAGCCAGCTTAATTCGCCTTGATACTTCGACGGCATCAAGCGGCAAATCGGGCGGTATAAAGCCCAGTATTGAGATAATACCGTTTGCCGGACGATCGATATGCGCGGCGATCGCAATGCCTCCTAATTCATGAATTTTAGTCACCGCCTCAGCTATCGGAATGTTTACCGGACAAATTAACATCTCCAATTTTTCGCTGATCAATTCGTCATCCGCATTAACAACAAACTGGGGACCGAATTTTTCTGCAACATTTAGCTTGCCGCTGCGCCGAGAATCGACAAATCCCGCAAATTGCATCAGTTGCCGCATTTTCGCAAACAGTACGACAACATGAATCTCTTCTTTTGTTTCGAGTTCCATTCCGGGAATGACCACTATGCCATAATCTGCCGCGACTTGGATGGCTGCGGCAAGATTATCGCAAGCATTGTGATCCGTTATCGCCAAAATATCAACGTTATGCGCCGCGGCATGCGCGACAATATTATGCGGAGTCATTTCTACTTCCGCACAGGGACTAAGCAAAGTGTGGACATGCAGATCAGCAATATATTGCTTCATCTCAGCCTTTTATGCCCAAGGCATATATTTGACCACAAACTTCAAACTGTGATAATTCAGTTGTAAATAATGGAATACCTTCAATTTCTGCCTTGGCTATGGTATCACCGTCCGGGTCGGCGCCTCCGGCAACTATCACCGCCGACAACATCGACAACGACGCAACTGCTACGATATTCTGATGGACGTGCATTGTCACCCAGATGGCGCCGCTATCGCCCATCCCCATAACATTACTGAGTAAATCTGAAACCATGCCAAAAGTCACTTCAGTGGTCAGTCCGGCTTCACCGGCGACGATGCTAAGGTCAATTTGTTCAGCCAGTTCTCTAACAGTCATCCCTTTTATCCTCCGATTTTTCAAAAGATGGCGGCAAATGCTCCGCCAAATCAACCATGGCTCGCGCCATATCCCGAACTTTTTCACGCAACTTGAAGATACAATCGGTCTCAGCCGCGAAGCCGCGAATAATATCCTCCGCCAAAACCTTGCAGGTCGGCGAACCACACGAGCCGCAATCCAATCCCGGTAACTGCTTGAGCACCTGTTCCATCTGCTCTACCTTACGCAGCGCTTCAGACATATTTTCGTCAATAGGTACCGGTTGGTAAATCTTAACCGGTGCACAGCTTTCACACATTTCCATCAATTCTAAGTTTTTACCATCAATGCTAAACCGGTCAGCGTTTTTATCAGTTTTCATTGCGTCGATTCGTGTCCGCAGATTATGTTCACCTACAAATCGATTTTGCACCATTAATGCGCCGCCGACGCAACCCGATTCACAGGCCAGCACTTCAACGTGCTCGACCCCGGTCAATTTCATATCCGATAACTGTTCAAACATTTCCTTGACATGATGAATACCGTGTACAATCAAACCCGTACCACGCGGACTGTCTACAGAATCGCTTTCACCACCGGCCACACCCCAGGTAACACCGCCCCAACGAGCAAGCTCGCCTAACCGATTATCGCATTCTGCAAATTCGGCATCTGTGCGTGGAATTGTTTTGTGTAATTTGCCGTAAATCGTTGAAACGGCGATAACACCATTTAAGTTTGAGCTTTTCTCAGTCAACGGATGGACAACCGCAGTCATTTTTGCCGGGCATGGTCCGATAAACCAAACTCCAATATCATCAGCCTGTAAGAGTGGATTGTTTTCGAGCGCCCGGGTACGAGCGATTCGCGCCGCAACCTCAACCGGTGGCTCGTAAGGCAATAAATGTGGAATGAGCTCTGGATAACTAATTTGCATCAAGCGTACACATGCCGGACAAGCATTGGAAATGACCGGTTTGGGTACTCCGTCTTGTCGCAAATACTCTTTTAATTTAAAAGCGACTATTTCGGCACCTTTTGCCACTTCATAGACATCATCAAACCCCAGACGCAACAGACCACATAAAATTGCCTCGACTGAATATTTAAGTTCAAACTGTGAAAACAGCGATGGCGCCGGCAACGCGATATTATACTTATAAATATCAGTATCTTCCAAATGATTGGTAATCGCAAATTTCGCCTGATTCGGACACACCCGAATACATTCTCCACAGTCAATGCACTTTGATTCAATAATATGTGCTTTACCTTCCCGAATCCGAATGGCTTCAGTCGGGCAGCGTTTAATGCAACTCACGCAGCCTTTACAGCGATCTGCCTTTAAACCGACGGAGCGAAAGAAAGTTTCCATTGCAATTCACCGCCGCATTATTTATTATGGAAAATTATCATTTTGATTTTGGTGCCAACGTCAACTTCGGATGAAATTTCGAACTCATCTGAACAACGTTTCATGTTCGGCAATCCCATACCGGCGCCAAAACCCTTTTCGCGGATTTTATCGGTAGCCGTTGAAAATCCTTCCTGCATCGCCAAATCCACTCGCGGGATTCCCGGTCCAATATCTTCCAAATATAGCTCGGTACGATCAGGAAAAATCAAAGCCTTTATTGAACCGCCCAAGGAATGAATAATTACGTTTATTTCAGCTTCGTAAGAGGCTACCGCTACGCGGCGGATAATTTCATTTTTCACACCAATTTGTTGTAGCACTTTTTTAATTCGGCTAGACGGTACTCCGGCAAAATCAAAATTATCTTGTTCCAATTGGAACTCCAGTTTCATCGGCTCACTCATTAGTCCTCCGAACATACTGAACCTTGCACGCCGTGCATGTACAATCGGCCGCATGATTCAAATAACGGGAATTTTGTAGTGATAATCGGTAAACAATTTTCTTCAGCCATAGCCAATATTTCAGCGTGCGGACGTTTGCCGCGAACAAAGACCACGCCGATTATGTCGCTCATTTCAGCGGTGCGAATGACTTGAGTATTTACCAATCCTGTCAAAAGCAGAGCATTTTCTTTATGAAAAGCCAAAACATCGCTCATAAGATCGGCGCCACAGGCAGTCCCGACAATTCTATCCAAGTATTGCTCACCGAATAGTACTTCAGCTTGCAAAACTTCTATTGCTTGACGCAGGGTCATACTTCCTCCTTAGTTTTCGAAAACGCGATTCCCAGAAACAACCAAAAAAGTATGCTCATCCGGGTGTTGAACAAGATATGATCAGTCATCGATAATATTGAAAATGCAATGAAAACAGCAGTCAGATAGCGATACTCGCGGTAATTATTATCTTTTGAACATCTAAATGAATAATATATTGCAAGTGTCAAAATTGCAAGAAAAATCACCAATCCGACAATGCCAATTTCAGCTGCGTAATGCAAATAGGTATTGTGCGCGTGAAATACTTTTAATCCCGCTGTTTGCAATAAATAGTCAAACTGTGGATAGTAAAACCAATACAATCCCCAACCCCAACCAAATACCGGATGTACCATGATCATTTTCTCAGTGCTTGCCCAAAGCGCCAGCCGCATTACCGACGAGGAATCTCCGGCGGTAAACACTGATTGCAACCGCTGCCAAAGCACTCCTATCGTTGAAAAAGCCACAAGAAAAGGCAGCAGAAAAAGCGCAATCTTCTTTTTCCCATAACGTAGCGCCAATATTGCTAACATCGCAAATAGCGCCAACCATACTCCGCGCGAAAATGTGAAAAATATCGTTGCAATAAATAGCGCTGCAACAGCATAAAAAGTTACGCGATATGCTCGATTCGCCTTATAAAAATTGGCGGAAATTAGCGCTGCTGTAACCGCGAACAATAAATAACCGCCGAAAATATTGGGATTGCCCCAGGTGCCAAATATCCGCACAGTAATATTGCCGAACTTCTCAGCATCAATCCATTCCTTGTTTTCCAGATACGGAGAAAATATTACTTGCCAATAGCCATAAACGACCGAAACACAAGCTGCTGCCATCGTGACAAGCATAAATTCTTTAATTCCAAATCGCCAGACATAAACTCCGGCGGCAAATGCTGCTAAAGCATAACGAAATATCGTAAAAAAGAATATTTGTATTCCGTAACCAACGTCTGGAGAAAATCGTAACGATATTACGATACAGACAATAAGACCGAGCAGCAATACCAAGAACGTTGTTTTGAGTGGTATACAACGTTCTTTAATACAAATGGTCGCTGCTGCAACCGCTGCAACTACCAAAAAAGCAGTTGCAGTCAATTCTTCAAACGGTAACAGCAGTAGCAATCCATACATCGAATACTTAAGCGTTCTCTCGATATTTGTCAATTTCATATTACAACCCACGCAAATATTTGCTCCGCTCGGCTATTTTACTGTATTTTTCCTGGTATTCGTTGAGCTTGTCCCGCTCCTTGGCAACAACCTCAAGCGGCGCTTTAGCTATGAAGGCAGAATTTTCAAGTTTTGCCTCCAACCGTGCTGTCTCTTTTTTTAGCGACTCAAGTTCCTTGTCTAATCGCTTGATTTCTAAATCAATGTCAATCAGACCTTTGAGTGGCAAATATATTTCGCTGTTCTCGACGACGGCAATCATCGCGTCATCAACGCGACCGGCGCTTAACGGTCTGACAACAAGCGGCGTTGCTGAAGCCAGATTGTTCAAAATATTACTATTCGCAGTTAATATTTCTGCATCAACGTCTGGCGCGTAGATTATCGCTTCACTTTTTTTACCTGGCGGGGTATTTACTTCTGCACGCAAATTTCTGACGGCTCGCACGCAATTCATTACGAATGTCATTTCAGACTGAGCGGCAATATCGGCAAATTGATTATCCGCTGTTGGCCACAGGCTAACCATAACGCTCTCGCCCTTGGCTACATTTTGCCATATCTCCTCGGTAATGAATGGCATGAATGGATGCAACAATCGCATTGTTTTTTCAAGAACATGTGTCAGAACCCATTTAGCAGTACTGGCATATTCAGGATTGGTTTTATCGTATAGTCTGGACTTTGCCATTTCAATATACCAGTCGCAGAATTCGTCCCAAATAAATTCATATAACAACCGCGAGGCTTCACCAGGCTCATAATTGTCTAAAGCGCTGGTTACATTAGTGATTAACATTTGCAAACGGCTGAGTATCCACCGGTCGGCTAAAACAAAATCGGCCGGCACATTTTTTGAATCGTACTCATAATCAGCAAGATTCATTAGTACGAATCGGGACGCGTTCCAAATTTTATTGGCAAAATTACGATAGGTTTCGACTTTCTCAATATTAAAGCGCATATCATTTCCCGGAGTGTTTCCAGAAATGAGTGCGAACCGTAATGCATCAGCGCCGTAATTTTCAATTACGTCCAGCGGATCGATGCCGTTACCAAGAGATTTTGACATCTTTCGTCCCTGCTGATCGCGAATCAATCCGGTGATAAACACATCGCTAAACGGTTTTTCATTGAGAT
>JBAXTZ010000034.1:0-34723 GCA_037129925.1 Bacillota bacterium | reverse complement strand
TTCGCGCATTTTAGCGACAACTTCCGACTGAACGGTTTTTACCAGCTGCAATTCAACCGCCAAAATCACCGCGCCATTAGTCTGAAAAATACTGTGGCGGTAACTAAAGTCAGCGTCGGCTCCAAGTATCTCAGCAATCGTGCCATCCGGCATCAAAACCATAACCGACTGCACACAACCGGAGAGTTCGCCGTCATAGGCGCCGGCGTTCATATATACCGCGCCGCCCATCGAGCCGGGTATGCCGCAGGCAAACTCGATACCGGTCAGCGAATGTGCCGCCGCAAAAGCGCAAACGTCCTTTAACCACGCACCGGCATAAGCCCGCAAACCATCTGCTGTTTTTTCGATGCGACCAAAACAATCCGGACTTAGTTTGAGAACAATTCCGGCAATTCCATTATCGCGCACTAGCAGATTGGAGCCGCCGCCCAAAATAAATATTGGCACATTATAGTTTTTTGCAACCAAACAGACAGCCCGCACTTCTTCTATGGTCATTGGCAAAATCATACATTCCGCCGGACCGCCGATTTTGAAAGTCGTGTGCGCCGCCAGCGGCTCTTCAAACAATAATCGCCAGGCTGGAACGATTTTTTGCAACAGGCCAATGACCTCAGCGTTAAGCTTCTGCGTTCTCAAGCAAATCCGTTCCTTCTTTTTCGCTGCCGTCCAATAAATCCATGCCTTCTTTGATGGTATCATTGATAATTTTGTACATATCCTGCATAATCCGGTCGAATTTCATCATGCTGTTGAGATATTCACGCGCGTTATTGTTTAAGGAAATAATCTCGTACAATTTTTGCGCCTGTTCGATTTTAGCCTTGTTTTCCTCTTGTTTACCAGACATCGCGGCTATTTGCAGTTCCATTTGTTTTTCCATGAAATCTTGGACCATTTTTTTGGCGGTCTCATCAAATTCCAGGGCTTTTTTGCAAGCTGACAGCGCTAGGAACTCGTCACTGGTCTTTAGCGCAAATGCTAACTTATGAATATCGTTGTATACGTTGCTCATTTGTCCTCCTGAATAACATAAAATTATTTTGTTTTCGAATAATAGTCAGTAATTCCCATAGAGTATTTTAGCATATTAACAATATTTTATCAGCAATCTTTTTGAAAACCTGAGCGGGCGATGCAATTACTTGCAATAAATGTTATAATTTCATCCATTAAGGAAAACTATTTTGCTTGAAAATAAACTTGGCAATAAATTCCAACGGAGGCTGATTTGCATGAATATTGCTTATATTACTCAAAAGCTCAACCATACCCTGTTTAGCGCCCTTACCGGCGCGCTCGGTGAAGTAACAGTATTCAATTCGTTGGACGATTTCAGCGCCACACAGCAAACTCCGTCGGCATTGATTATTTCCACCGGTTTTGGCTGCGAACAGTTGCAACCGTTTATCAATTCAACCAGACGCTCCGGTCGCCTTTGCCTGACCCCGATTATTTTGGAAACCAACGGCGCTTTCAGCACTTACTACAAACCGCTGCAACTTGGCGAAATACAGGCGAACGTCCAGGAAATTGCCGGGCTGGCGTCGGAACTCGAAGTACACAACTACAATAGTTGGGAAAATCGTATCCTCGCCTATTTTTATACCCGTCCTGATTTTCAAATTCGACCTAAGCTGGATAAAACCAAGCCGATGTTTTACTACTATCCGCTGGTTGAGCAATTTTATGAAGGTGCCGCTGACTATTTTTTTTGGTTAGAAGAGATGGTCAGTCAGAATATTTTATCCAAGACAAAGCTGATCGACCGGTTATTTTGTTGTCCGGCCTGCTTTTCGGCATTGCTAAAATTCAGCGACCATTGCCCGAATTGTGGCAGTATTAATATTCGTAACGAAAAATTCATTCACTGTTTCACTTGCGGTCACGTCGCCCCGGAAAGCGCTTTTCTCAAAGATGCCCAGCTTGCCCGGTTAGTCTGCCCGTCCTGCGGCACCAAGCTCAAACTATTTGGCGAAGATTACGACCGGCCGCTGGAAAACGGGGTTTGCCAGGATTGCGGCGTTTATCACATCGAAAGTAAGCTTCGAGTTGATTGCATGAGCTGCGGCAAAACTTTTTCTACCGACGACTTAAGCAAACGGCCAATTTATGAATACAAGCTTACCGATTATGGCCGCAACCAGGTCAAGTTCGGCACAGTCAATGCCGTCGGCTTGATCGTAAATGAATTAAACTATATGATGATCGGTAATTTTTCTTTTATGCTGGACTGGATGATTGCCATGCAACTGCGCTACAAGAGCGAGTGTTTTGGCTTGGTATCCTTAGAAATAATTCCCGGCAATTCTGGTTCAGGTTATGATTTGCTGTTAGAATTCGCTCAGTTTCTGCGCACGGTTGTCCGTACTACCGATATGTGTACCAAGCTTGATTACAATACTTTTGTGTTCTTGCTGCCAAAAACCGATTCTGCCGGGCTGTCGATAATCACCGGCAGAATAGCTGAGTTTAATAAATCTTTGGAATTAAAACAAGGTCACTTTGACAGCAAGATGAATTGGTTTTCCTCGGAAACAGAAGACATCACCGATGCGAGCGCGAGCCTGCTGCTGGAGAAAGTTTCGGCGAAATTATGAGCCGGTACTTCAATGAAGTGCTCTATTTTCTTTCGCTGTATTTCCAGCAGTCCGGCTACCTTAAGTTTATCATAGTCATGTTTCCGATGGTTATTCTGTTCGAACTGCCGCTCAACACAATTATAATTTTAGGCTATTTGCGGCGGTTTTGGCGCGAAGTTTTCATTCTCAAACACCCCAACAACTATTTCCCGCCGGTCAGCTGTATTGTCACCTGTTACAGCGAGGGTGAAGCAATCGTTGCCACCATCAGCTCGCTGGTGGAGCAGATCTATATCGGTCGGATCGAAATATTGGTAATGGTGGACGGTTCGGACAAAAACACTGCTACTTATAACGCCGCATTGCTCTATGCTAACGAATATCATGCCAAAAACAAAAATTCTCTGCGGTCCATCAAAGTTATTCCAAAGAAAATTCGCGGCGGTCGGGTTTCGTCTAACAACTTAGGTTTATCGCTCTGCACCGGAGAAATAATTCTTATTATCGACGGCGATTGTTCGGTGGATAACGATTTGGTCGCGGCAACAATGCGCGGTTTTAGCAACCCGAACGTCATCGGTTCGTCGGGAAACATTCGGGTGCGCAATTATCGCAAATCTTTTGTCACCCGCTTTCAAGCGATTGAATATATGATTGGTCTGCAACTATCGAAAACCGGTCTGGCTGAATTCGGAATGCTTAATAATATTTCCGGCGCCCACGGTTGGTTTAGAAAGAGTTTTGTCAAAGCAATCGGCGGCTGGAAAAACGGCACCGCCGAAGATTTGGACATGACCACCCGCATTAAAAGCTATTTGCACCGCTACCCCAACTTAAAAATCATCCACAGTTACGACGCGACCATGTACACCGACGTGCCGGAAACTTGGGCGATAATAATCAAACAGCGGATGCGCTGGGATGGCGACTTATCATTCCTGTATTTTCGCCGCTACCGGAAAATTTTGCGGCCGAAAAACATTGGTTGGAAAAGCCTGTTTGCAATTTTTTGGTATGATTTCTTTTTTGGGCTGTGTGTGCCGTTTCTGTCGATAATCTATCTGGTGTGGCTGTTTGTGAAATTTTCGCTGGCGTTTGCCTTGACGATGATGGTTTTAACCTATCTCTATTATCTGTGTTCAACCACTGTTCTGTTTATACTCTATCTGTTGTTTGTTTCCGACCGCAAACAAAAAGACAGCAAATTTATGCCGTATATTCCGCTTATGCCAATGTATCAACTAGTCATGCGGGTAGTTACCGCCGTTGCCACGGTTAGCGAATTGGTATTAGCCACTCACAAGGATACGTCAATGGCTCCGTGGTGGGTCATCCGAAAAACTGAGCAGTAAGGGAGTTAATATGGGGTTCAATTTTCGTCAAAGCGCTCCAAAAATAGTAAAACCAGCCAACTACGCGCCCGGCAAACGCAACATGGCCAAAATCTACTGGTATCTGCTGCTGGTGTTGATATTGTCGCCGTTTGTTTATTTGGGCTACACGATTTTCACCGATACTTTCTTGATGACCGCGTCCGGTTATATTACTTTTGGCGAAAATACTTTGCGCTCACCGGCAAGCGCCTATGTGAAAAAAATCATGTTCAAACAGGGCGAGGGTTTTTCCAGCGGCCAAAAAATTATTGAGCTGGTTAGTCCGCAACTACTTTCTGAACGACAAGCGCTGCAAGACGAAATCAATGTTTTCAAAACCCAAAAGCAAAAGTATTTCACCGACAATTCTGAAATAGCCAAGCTCCTGCAGGCCAAAGATGCTACAACGGTTTACATCAAGAAGTGCCAGGAGACACTTGACGCAATGCAAAGTCTGCGGGAGAACGGCGCCACTACCATAGTTGATACCGCCAATGCCCGCCGGGATTTGAACGTCGCTGAACAGCAATACTACGCGCTGGAGGCGGAAATCGCCCGCTCCGAAACCACCAAGACCGTTCAAAGCACTGAGTATTTTGACAAAAACATTCTCGATACCGAAACAAAACTACGCGCCCTAAATACCTCAATCAGTTTGATGAATATCAGCGTTCCGGAAGCGGGTAGTATGGCTAAACTTTTCGTTCAAGAAAATGAATTTGTAAAAGAGGGTCAGGAAATTGCCAAAGTGGTTTTGCAGAAAGATGTCTTTATTTTGGCATATATCGAGTCCAAGTTTTTATCCGAAAAGCTTGCCGCCGGTCAAAAAGTCCGCATCCGCTTTCCCAATGGCACAATTGTAAAAGGCACCGTCTCGGCCGACCCGGTAATGGCCGAACTCGACCCATCGAGGTCTGGCATTGTTTCGAGCGATAAAAACAAGATTGTTGTCCGGGTAACGCCGGACGAGCCGGTACCGGCGCAGTACAAAATTGCCGATTTGCCGGTAGATGTGCTGTTTTATTAACAACCACCCGCAAAAAACAGCTGGAGCAAAGTGAATAACACTTTTGCCGCCCAGCTGTTTTTTTATTGCTGCAAAACAGTTTGATAAATCTGCTCGGTTTTGTCCAACATCGTTTTTTCAGAAAATAGTTCCTGATAGCGACGGCGCCCACAATCGCCAAGCTGTTGGAGTAAGTTTCGGTCAGCATTAATTGTCTTCAATAAATTCGCCAGTTGTCCGACAGCGCCCGACTCAAATAAATAACCGGTCACTCCGTCAATTACCAGATCAGGATTTCCGCCGACGCAACTTGCAATTACCGGCAAACCGGCGCGCATCGCCTCGATAATCGAAATTGGCAGCCCTTCCCATTTTGTCGACAAGACAAAAACATCGTAGTGCAGCAATTCCTGTTCAACAGCGCCGGTTTCGCCAAAAAATATTATCTGATTGGCGACTGCTGACTTGCTAAACATTGTCTTCATTTGTTCAATGTCCGGACCAATACCAATCAACGTCAATTGCATGGTTATTCCCTGTGCCTGCAGTTGCTCTAACGCTGCGACAACGACATCGGGTGTTTTCGGATGCTTGAACCGCGCCACCATACACAATTTTAGCGGCTGTGACCGGTTGCGTTTTGTTACTAAATATTGGCTGTCAGGTATGCCATTATAAACTAACTCAAACCGCTTGCAAGCGAAAAGCTTTTTTGCTAACAGCATATCACTTGTCGCTATACATACCATGCAATCGGTCAGATGGGCCGCGAATTTTTCAATCACTAAATATACCAGTGTCTTTAGTCGGCCATAGCTCTTTAACGTTGCCCAACCGTGCGCGGTGAAAACGGTCGTGATATTCAACAGTTTTGCGCTGACACGACCGATTAATCCGGTTTTGCTGGAGTGACAGTGGACAATATCCGGCTGGATTTTTTTAAACAACCGCGTAGTTGCAAATATCGCCAAAATATCTTTCCCTGGCGCAATCGGCTTGATAATTGACGGAATTTGATGAAAGGTATAACCGGCGGCTTCGGCTTCGTCGGCTAGCCACAGCCGGTCGCCGGCGATTACGTGTACCTCGTGTTGTTTGGCAAAATATTTAGCCAGGTAGTAAAGATTTTTGGTAGCACCGCCGAACTCACTGGTGGTAATAATATAACATATTTTCATCTCAATCGACCTCAGAGTTCTGTGCCAATATTTGCCAAGAGTCCGATAGTTCCCCGGCTTCTAGCACTGCATTCGCCGATTTAGCAGTTGGCAAAACACCAGCAAAGCTGTTACCGCCGTAAACCAGATTAGTGAGTTTGGAATTCTTGTCAAAACCTGCGGAAAATCCATAATATTCGCCGGTGTATTTTTTGTCCACAGAAAAACTATTATTAAAAAATCCCAGATTGTCGGCATTAAAAGCTGGCGCCAGCGGTTGCAGTGACGACCCGGAAAAATACAAATCGATTGCCGCATGACCATACGGACTGCTATTTAGTCCAAAATTGCGAAACTCATTGTCCACAAATAAAATATCTTTCATGCCAAATGGTGAACCCATTAACACAATTGCCGAACCGGAAACATTCGCAACTCGATTATTTTGAAAAACAGCGCCATGAATCGAAGCTATCCGGGCAAAACAGGCGCTGGCTTTGTCAGGAATAGCTGTAAACTCTTCAGCCATTTCATTGCCAGTTACACGCAAATTGCTTATCCGTTGTGTGTAATCGTAAACGAGTGAATCCGTTCGCCGGGTTTGAATAGCCGCGGCAAGGGAAAACTTGGAGTTTGCTTGAAATTTATTCATCAAAAAATAATTGTCGGATATTTCAATTTTGGCAAAGTCACCCTTGCCGTCAAAAAATATCCCGCGATTACATTGAATGATTTTGTTATTATGCACAACTACCCGAGCAACCGTTTGATTGATAAAGTCGCTGCAAATGTATATAGCCGGCTGGCATTTTTCAAAAACATTGTTTGCCACAACGCTATCGGAATTATGGATTTCCACAGCGCCGCTGTTTGCAAACGGATAAATATCGTTAGATATTCTATTTCCGGTCACGTTGGTCATCTGTGCACAGGAATAAATCGCCGAATAGTCGTCTTGAAATTTATTGCCGGGGATTGATGTTCCACCATTTATTATAACGTTGTTAGTTATTTCGCACATTTTCGATTTATATCCCGAAATCAATATTGTGTTCTGCCCATAATTGTTTATAAACTCGCAACTATCAATTTTCGTATTAGTACAATTATGCAACCGCACAGCATAGCCGGTTATCTGCCGCCCGGCGTTCGGAACAATATTGTTAACGCCGTTTTGGTCGATACTAATATTTTTTAGTGAAATACCATCGCAGTTTTCGGCAAAAATGACCGCCATGCCGCGTTTAGCTTTTGTTTTATAGGCTGCGCCGTCGGCAATTTTCAACTGTGCCTTACCTTCTCCGCGTAACTTTATACCGGTTTTCATAACCATTAGATACTCGTTATCGCCATAGATATAGCCGCTACCGCTTTGCAACAAATACACGCCTGCCGGGAACACAATACAGTCTGCCGGCTGCGCAAAAGCGAGCGCGCGGCGAATCGCCGGAGCATCGTCATCAATACCGTTAGCGAGCGCGCCAAACTGAGCAACCGAAATATCTTTGGACTGGGCAATTGAGCTGAAAAAACATATTATTAACCCGAAATATACTAGTGGATTAAGTTTCACAACCGCTTCCTTTCGATCTTTACATAAATTCTTCCGTTTTCAGCCGTGCAATAATTTCTAGCGCCTCATAATAATTATTGCAGCGCTCTTGCAACTGTGTAAGTTTTCGTTTGAGCGCCTGTTCACCCAGGCTAATATTTTTTTGCGTGTCACGCTCCAAGTATTCCTTAACAACCTGATTTTCTAAAACAGCGAAAAAACTTTTAACGTCTTTCAAAATTTTCTTCATGAATCGGCGGTAAGTAATTCGATACTGAGCTGCTTGCTCGTCTCTAATTTCGACTTGCCCGCCAAAATCAAGGTGCAGTAACTGTAAAAACTCCTCTAGCTTTGGGAAATCAATAGTAGCGTTAATTTCTATTCTGGCAAATTGCTGTTCGTTCAACAACTGTGTTGCCAACGCGCCTTTTCGCAACATCAGCAGTATTTTATTCAACACTGCAAATAGCAATTTTATCTGTCGTTCGATTTCATATCTACTGGTTGTAACGATGTTGACCGTGCAATTTTCAACTACCTTTTTTTTACCGACGGTAATTCCCATGAATTCTCGCGGCACAAAGCGCTCTTTGGTTACTGTTTCTGTGATTTTTTTTTCTGGCGGTTGTGACTGCAACGCAAATAACTCTGCGATTACTGCCACGGCCAACGCGATTTCGGCGCGCACCAATATAAGCGTGCTGTCATCATTATGTTCAACAAACTCAATTTTCCGTTGTGATTGTTGAACATAATAGCCTTCAATCGCCAGAATTTCACAATCGACTTCATCGGCGGCAATTTGCGCCCGCTGTTCAATCTTGCTCAACAGCCGCAAATACGCTGAGAATGCGCAACTCTTGCGGTAGGCGGCGCTGATTTGACGTTTAGTAGAAATATATCGCCTAAGTTGGGCTTGCCAATCGGTTGTTATAGCTTCATTAGCCGCACTGCAATAAATAACCGGGACGGATAATAATTTGTCAGCGAACATATTATTCGCAGTAGCCATTGCTGTTAATTGACTGCGAATAATGCCTTCATTACTTTCAGTTTCAGTAGTTCTCAACGCCACAATAACGGAAACATCATCAATCCCACGCGACCACAACTCTTTTGGGAAAAATTTTCGAAATTTCTTTAATGAATTATTGGTATTTGAAACCAGGCAACAAACTGCCGCGCATTCAGCTAAACGCGCTACGGTATAATTACTCCAACCAGCGTTTAATGCAGGAAACAGTACAATCGTTCCCGATTGCAACAGCTCCGTCGGAACAGTTAATGTAATTTTTGGACGGCTCGAGTTTTTTGAGAATTGATTTTGATAGTCTTCCAAAATGCTGAATGTTTCTTTGACATTTTTAATGGTAATTATTTCTTCGAATGTTTTGCTTTCCGAAAACTCGGTCGCGGGAGTCCGATTGCTTACTCGTAGTGAGATATTTTCACCGTACTCAAACGAAAGCACAGCCATTTTTCTTAAAACTTCATTGTCAAAAACAATGCCGATGTCTGCAAATATCAGATTTAGTACAGCCACTGCCGCAGCTGCATCGTGATATAAAATTGCAACAGCGTCAGCCGACAATTGCTCAGACGGGTTTGCATCATTAAAGAGCAATTGCAAGCTATTGAGTTCGGCATCCTCTGCAACACCAATGTAGCTTAATCGGTCCAACTTGCTGAATATCAGCTCATTCATAACGTTTCGCTTTCTGCAATAACTAGCGCTAATACATTTCCGGCTTTGCCAACAACTTTGAACGCCATATTGTTATCTTGATAAAACAGATTTTTAACTTCAGGTTGCTGCTCAAAAAAAACAGTTATTTCGCCAATCCCTTCGCAAAACAAATCCGCTTTGTGTTCATTTATACTGCGTACCGCTGCAATAAAAGTAGTTTGATTATCGACGTATGCCGGAATACTCTGGGCGACGATAGCCTTAATGACCGTAGCAGCGGCAGGTAGCTGGGAACTACCAACAGCCGACCGCTGTCGATATGCTTGAGCATACTGGCGTGGACTTGGGTGTTCGCCAGAAATTATTGCAGCAATACTCAGCCTGGTGTTCATAATACTGGAAAGTCTTATATAGATCGAGCGATCCAGATATTTCACATCGGTTTGCGTACATAATAGAAATGATGACAACGAGTCAAGTTCTTGCAGAAATTGCCGGCATGCATCGCGCTGTTCGACAAGTTTTTCCACCGGCGTGTTCAGCCACTCCCGGATCGTATCCGGTTCCAATACCACAGATAACTGCTCACAGTGGTCCGCCGTTAAGCAAACATCATTACCATATATTTTTTCGCCCAAAACTGCGTTTGTTTCGGTAAACTCAAAAACGTTGAATGCCAGCGGTTGAATGTTTAATTCTACCAACTGCCCCATCATTTCCGAACAGATACTGTTAACTTGCAGAAAATCACACCCCGGTTCTGAATATAGATAAATACTGATATGTTGAGGCTGATTTCCAGCAGCGCTGCTTGCAACAGTAATTTCGCGTAAATTCGTCACAATTTCTTCGTGGTCCGTCAGCCGTCCGGTCAGCACCATTATGTCCGCCGGATGCCTGGCAGCGCAACCAGATAATTTTTCAGCGACAATAATTCTGCTGTGATTAAAAAAAAGCCCCTTGTGCTTTAGCGCCAGCCAACTAATGTTTGTCAGCACAGATTGCCGCTCAATTTCGCTAAAATCAAAAAATAGAGTTTGAGCAGTATGCTCCGATAATTCACAATAACAGTTATTAGTATTGAAAAAACCAGTTTTGTCAACTTTGGCGCTAGAAACAACAAAATTAACATTAGCAAAACTGCCGGGCAATCGTTCGGTCAAATTGCAACAAGCTATTTTTTCTGCCACTACCGTCGAAAATTGAATATTGCTACCGATAAAAACAACATTTTTTAGTTTTAGTTCCGGCTTCAATAACTGTATATCTTTCTTGACGCGCCGAATAATCCTATCCACTAAATCAGTGTAGCGTTTAGAGTTTAAGTCGGTATATTCCAATCCGCAAATCAACGAAAGCAAAACATTATCTGTCAGCACGGCATCGCGACTTACAAGCATGTTTATTATCCGCGAATATTCTACTGCCTTTTCCGTTTTCTTCATACTCATAATTCACCCAATTAACCGCTCACTAATCTTTTTCAAATAACACCGTACTAATTGCGCATTGAGTTAATTTACCTATTTCTTCCAAACAGTCATTCGCGTGTAGAACGCCGGTGCAATTAGTTTCAGTCACTGCAATTATCATTCCCACATATCGCAAAAATGGAATGTGTTCATTACCAGTAAGCATCCGAGGAAACAAAAATATTATTCTATCAACCAATTTACTTATTCTATCATATACAATTTGGTATTTTTTTTCATTGCTCATTATTCCGATTGAGCTGTCATAATTAGTAACCACTCCGCTTGGCAGGACAAACAAGTTTTCTATCGATGTCCGAAATATATATTTTGCCGGATCATCATCTGTTAGCAAGATATCGCTGATTCCCATGTTTTTCACTCCATAAAACTTGTCCAGCGGTGAACGGGCATAATCGCAATCGACTATCAGTGTTCGTCGTCCAGTCTTCGCAACGATCTCCGCAAAATCAACGGCAAAATCAACGTTTTTTACCGTATCAAAGCTAATAATCGCTACACTGGCACTATCAATTTCCTTTTCGATTTGTGCAAGAACTTTGCCTTCTATTGATTGCTGGGCTTCATTGCTGTGAAACAACCTGAGTCGTCGATTAATTCTATTGAACAAGTTTATTCTATCTAACAATCGGCTGCTATGGCGTGGTTTTGACTCGCGATATTTTTTCACCGCCAGCAACGGCATCGAAAAAAACGCTGCTACGTCTTCTTTTTTTCGGATTATCGGGTTGAATACCTCTCTGAAAAAAGCCCAACTTATGCCAAATACAAAACCAATCATCAGCCCGCCGAGCAAATTATATGTTGCATTCGGCGCTATCGGCTGTTCTCCTGCAACTGCTTTGCCCATCACATCAAAATCAACTTTTGCCGATGCTTCAGAAATTTGGGCTTCTTGATATTTCTGTAACAGCGATTTGTTGACCTCAAAATATTTCAGATATTCCTCTTGTTTTAAGTTGTATTCAATCTGTAATTTTGGAAATATTTTCATTGCCCTATCGTAAGATTTTTCTTCATCGTTTAAGTAATTGAGCTTTGCGTTTTCGCCGGCAACATTGGCCTCTAGCGCAAATTTTTCCTGTAGTAGCGTCGTTTGCAGCGTATTGGTAGACATCGCCTTACCTTCGGCAATCATTGTTTCTTCGTCAGCAATACTTTTTTTAATATCGGCTCGTTGGGCCAGTAACGCCTGAAGCTCTGGGTATTTTTCCGTATATTGCACACTCGCTCGGGCAATCTTCGCCTCGACAGTAATAAGATCCGCTCGATATTGTTGTAATACCGGATTGTCGCCAATATTTACCCTGGTTCCATTTTTCAAAGTGTTGCTAATATTTCCAAGCTTATTCGAATACTCTAGTGTAAGACCCTTACTCTTGGCAATTTCATTTGTCAAATCAAATTTGTTTCTAACAAAATATTGATATTCTTCATTAAAATTAAGTGTTGCGTTTTTTGTTTTGAATTCTATCAAATCTTTGGCAAATTCGTCCATGCTTTTGCGATTCTCTTCAATTAGTTTTTTTATAAACTCCCGAGTGCTCGTCTTGCTAGCTTTTTGATAACGCTCCATGGTTTGATAAAAACCCGCCATCACCATTTCAGCAAAATTTTCCGCTTCACGCGGATCGTTGCTCCTGGCGGTAATCTTGATCAACTGAGTGTCCTTTATCGGCGTAATTGTTATCTTCTTTAGGAAATTCTTATAGTCGATATTGCCATATTTTACCGGGTATTCTTTGCTAACTTTCTCAACTAATGGGTCAATGACTAAATGGGATTTTAGCGCCTCGGCATAAGTGCCTTGTAACTGTTTAACGTTGATATCTTGTCCTAATGCTTCAGTCATTGAACTTATCAAATCTTTATCTGTAGAAATGCGAATAAAGCCATCTGCCTCAAATACCGGTTGAGTAATAACAGTGGCTAACAACGCGCACGCTATTCCAAGCACGCTTGCCAAAATAATAGCTCGTATGTGCTTGGTAAATATTGCTTTGATATCAATAAATGCAAATGTTCGCTTTGTTTTCATATTTTTTTGATTTCCGTCTCACTATTTCGTTCTTTTGCCAATTGATAGACGATTATTGACAGTAGCGCAGCTTTGCCCAAAAAATTCAAATTCCGCCAAAAGCTCTCGGTATATACGCTAAAAACAACCGCTCGCATCAAAAAGCTTAACAGCACCAAGGAAAAACAGCTGCCTTTACGCGCATTAATAAACAACCAAGTCAAAACCGCGCCGTCCAATGCCATCAAAATTGCTGTACCAAACCAACCATAATCCGGATAATAACAATAATAAATTGTATAGACATTGGTGTCGCCACGCTCGCTGATATTAACAAACTGCTGATGTTGCGATGCCAATGGCAAATCGAAGCCTAATTTTATCAACGCGTTTCGAAAAATGAAGTCGATATGCCAATTGGGATCAAATTTTTCAGGGTTCTCAAAATAATCACTAAACGCAAGAATACCGCTAATATAATAATCGGCAAAACTTCGCGCGATACTGGGTAAATTTTCTATAAACGACTTATTCCGATCGGTATCACCTTTTTGTAATACAACATTTATCATTCCAAAAAACAGCAACATTATCAGTGTCATCGCAACAACAAGTTTAAGCGGGAATTTCTTTGCCGTGACCAGTTTCATATAAATTGCCGAAACTAAAATAAACATTGCTCCAGAACGACCGCCGGTTAAAAAATTGTATCCCAACGAAGCTAATAGTGCAACTATTGCCCGCGCGCCCCGCCACCAATGACCTTCGGTGTGTATCAATGCCATCAAAGCAACCATCATCGAAATTGGCAACAAATTGTAAGCCAAGTTCAAATTTTGCGCATTTTCGGTTTCGCTCGCCAAAAAACCGTTGCGAATTTTGGCGAAAGCGTCTTCGTCGGTTATCGAAAACTCTGCACCTTGGGACTGCGCCCATTGCGTCACAGTATCATAAAAAAATGGAAAACCGACAATAACAATTACAACTAACAAAGTGATGATAACATCGAGGCGTTTAGTATTTAGCTGACGGCTGGTTAGCACCTGCCAATCGTAGCGAATCAATATTTTTTGTGCCAGAAAACTACCAAATATTAGAAATATTGTACCATACAAAAACATACACAACGCTGCTGATGTCACAATAATCGTGTACATATCCTGTACCAAAAACAACACCGCCAGAGCCATCCCCCAAAGCGCGGCCCAAATTACTGCTGGATGCAAATAATCATCAAACACCGTCCAAGCTATTCCCATAAGCGCAAAATGCGCTGCCGCAAAAGCCAAATACAGCACTCAGTTCACCGAACCCTATGCCATTCTTCGGCTTCTAGCTCCAAGAAACGTACTTTGCCGTTTTTATATAACAAAACCAGCCTTTTCCCACTCAATTCAAAGGCTGCGTGAATGATTGGACCTTCTTCCAAATTAATCATTTGCAACATATTTATGTCCAAAGCATCCCAAATGCAGATACTTCCAGAATAGTCAATTGTAGCGATCAGCTCTTGATCAAACGAAATAGCAATATCTACTATCGCCCGTCCGTGATAAGAGCGGGTCAACTGTCTTTTGCCGGTAATCACCGACTTTACCAACAACTCTCCGCGTTCGCCATTTATCATGAACAGGCTTTGCATTACCGCCAGTGCAAATATGTTTTCTGAATGATCGCAATCAATAGCAATCTGCCGATCTAAGAACAATTCATAGCGTGTCAGTTCACCTTTGGCGCCCGCGATAAGCAAATATTCATCTTCCTCATCAAAGCACATTTTCCAACAGTAATTGTTAGTAAGATTAATGGTTTTGAAATCACTGCTCTGCTGCGGCAACCCAGATTCGATTCCAAAAAGGCAAACTCTGTTTCCGCGCCCGCCAACTGCCAGTCGCTTTCCGCTATGTGAGTATGTTATGCAATATACTGTATCCAGTCCGGTATCTACCTCACATAATAATTTGCCATTCATTTTTGAAAAAAACATTATTACGCCGTCGTCACCGCCCACCGCGACCACTTCGCCTTCTAATGAAAAGGCAACACATAATAATGATTTTTTATTTGTAACAATGCGCTTGTTAGAACTGGCTAAATTAGTATTCCAAAACAATATCTCGCCACTATATCCGACAAATGCGATTTCAGTTCCATCATTCGCTAAAGCAAAACTTGTTGCCCATTGTTCTTTTCCCAAAATCATTTCCCGATTACTTAAAAAAATGTAGTCCGTTTGTTCAGCTTCGGCTGCAACAAAGTTTCCCCTGCCTACACCGTTGAAATTACTACCCGCTAAAGATCGGTCGTTCATTTTCGCAAGCAAACTGTCGATTATTCCTGAAGTTAATATTTCATTTGGCGCTTCGCGCTCGATCGCCGCCAAGTCAGCTTTATATTCATTGATAATATTCAGTTTGACTATTAATATCAACGCCGCTTCAATGTCCTCAGCTGTTGTATTGGTCGCGGCTAAGCTGCTGACCATCTCTGCATCGACAAATATTTCCCTCTGCCTCAACAACTGGCTAATGCGAATAATAAGTCGTTCACGCACTTCAGTTGCTAAGTCTTGAATAGGAAAAACTAACGCCCGACAATATTTTTTTTGGTTTGCTACAGACATAGTAGTGAAAATATTCTTATCGACATATTTACTATTAATATCATTGATGATTTTTCTGACTGTCATAGTTTTTCTTCCTGTCAACTAATATATTTTATCAAACGCTTACTGAACGCAAAATGGCGGCAATTTTTTTGACATTCGCCTGCACTGCAAAGCGTTGCTCCACAATAGTTCGACCAGTAGCGCCGCAAATGGCGCTCAATCCACGGTCAGTCAGCAGCATTGTAATGGCCTCGCACCATTCTGAATCATTAGTAGCAAAAAAACCGGCTTCGCCATTTTTCATCACCTCGCAATTCATCCCCACCGGCGATACGACAACCGGAACGCCACAAGCCATGTATGTCAGCATCTTAAAACTACATTTACCTCTGGTGAATTCATTATCTGCAAGCGGCATCAATCCTACATCCATTTGCTGTAACAGTTGCACTTCATTGGTAGCTGTCCATCGAATATATTCTACTCGTTCTGCGGGAATGCAGGAAAATTTCGGCGCTTGATCACAAACAATTCTTAATTTGGCATTTTTGTTTAACTCCAGCGCTCGCAGCAACCCGGCTTCGATTGCGTAGACGTATTGCAATCCATTATTCTGCCCGGACCAGCCAATGATTCTATCGCTACCAGCCCGTTTGAGCGATGGCGAATACCGCTCCACATCAACCGAAGTTGGCACAATATAGACATTCTGATTTATTCGCCGGCAATAACTAGCCAAATATTCATGCCCGCAGATAACCGCCGCCGAAATTTTCAGCAACTTGTCCACAAAGCCACCACCACGCCTGTGGGTGTAAATAGCATCATCAATATCCAACACCCGCGGCGCTTTTGTCAACCGCTCCAGTGTATAGTATGTAGCAAGAAATTCCCGATTTAATAAAGTGACATCGTACCGGTGTGATTGAAGCGCAGGTCCCAATCGCTCTGCTAAATTAGCCAGTGCCCACAGCGGTCGAACTAATTTGTTTTTGGGAGCATATACCCCGGCTCGGCAGGAAAAGTCTGTCAGCTCCACATTTTCTTTTCTCAAGGCACCGATGTACTGGCGCACCCGAAACCGTGAACTAGGTTGGTTGCTGTTGCCGGTAAACGCGGCTACTCTAAGCCAGTTGTTGCTGTCAGTCATTTTTCGTTCTCCGGTGCTTGTCTTTTTCGCGCATCAAATTGACGTAGATGTCCTGTTGACGGATAACAATGTTCTTGATGTCGTATTTTTCACGTAACGACTTTGCCAGCTTTTCTTTATGCTCAGCCAAACGATATTTGTCCATATCAATGATCATCTGACACATTACGCCAAGCGTGGATACTTCGCCACATGGTGCGACATAACGGTCATCAACCAATTCCCGGCAATCACCGGCATCAGTTACTACACAAGGTATCCCAATCGCTAATGCCTCACCAACGACATTTGGAAATCCTTCGAACAGTGAAGTTAACACGAACAAATCCAATCCGCAATAATAATCAATCATGTTTGTAAGCGGTCCAAGTAAGATTACACTATCCTTATTATCAAGTTTATCAATATTTTCTATTAAATCGCGGTTTTCATCGTCAATATCCAAACCGCAAATTATTGCCTTGACCTGCAGGTTTTTTTTGCGCAACTCATTAATCAACTTTAAAAAAGTTGACCAGTCTTTTTGCGCGGCATAGCGTCCTGCCATACCAATAACAAATTCCTGGTCATTTACCTGCCACTGCGCTCGAACTTCCTCCCGTTTAGCGCTGTTAAACTTAAATCGCTCAGTTTCGAAACCATTCGGCAGTAATATAAATTTGTTTTTCGCGTAGCCAAAACGAATATGCGTGTCTCGGCCATCAAGTGAGTTACTGATAATCACATCGGGAACAAAATACGATAATAATGCGTTCAATAACGCTAATGCCCAGGTGCTGCGCCGCTCGAGCTGTTTACCATGCAACGCCACCCTTACGCCCCAGATTATTTTTGCCTTGGTGCAAATTTTCGCCAAAACTCCACCGAAAAAATCGCCGTGGTACATCCATGTTTGCACAATATCCGGTTGCAGTTTGCGCAAAAGTCTGGCAATGGCTATCAACGACGAAAAAAAATGTTTTGAATTGAGCGAAAACGCATGTACCGCAATACCATCGGCGACTAATTCGCGACCTATGACCCCCATGCCATTTAGGGAAATAATTTCAACGTCAAAGCAACTTTTATCAGTATAACGAACTATTTTTTGCAACATCCGTTCTGCGCCGCCGATATGCGTACCGGATATCACATGAACGACTTTGATTTTTTTGCTCATTTTCTATCCTAAATTTTTTTTACAATTTCCCATAACAATATAACAAACAACACTTGATAAATCAACCAATCAGTGCGACCAAAAGCAAAAAACCCCGAAAAGATTATATCTAAACGAGGTTTTAGCAAAATTAATTACTCGATATCAAATTCCTGCTCTTCCAAGCTGACTGCTGCATCGCTATCGCTAGCTAAGTCCAACCGGCTGCGCATGATGATATTCTTGGTTTCCTTGTAGCCAAGATTTACCTGGCTGGTTGTTCTTCCTACTTTTAACGTATACTTTCCCGGTGTCAACTCTCCAAAGGCTACACTGCCGAAGAAATCAGTGCGATGAGTTGCAATTACTACGTTGTTTTTCAGCAAACTTACTTCGACTAGCGCCAGCGGTTTGGCATTCCTGCTTAATGCGCGCACATTGATATTAGATAACGAATAAGTAACGTGTACCGGATTAATTGAGTTGTAACCAGCCTTGATATTGCCCAAGTTCTGACTGTCAGTCAGATAGTCACAGCTCAGAGCTCCGGAAAATGGCCGATTTTGGGTGAAAATCATTTGTCCGTTTGCATCAGTAACGCCGTGCAGTTTTGCCGAAAGATAATTCATTTCGACATTTACTCCGGCAACAGGCACATTATTAGTATATTTTGCGTCGACCGCAACACTCCAGTATTTGCCAAAATCAATAGTGACGTTATCCCAGGCATTAATAGCTAAGTTCTTGGTCACTACGCTTTCCATCAGCGGTTCATCAGGGTATTGATATTTAGCAGTTATACTATAATCCCCGGCTGGAAGACACCACAGCGGCGCCACTCCATCAGCATCGGACTTAACGCTGATAGTCTTGGTATTGGCGCGAATATTGCCCTCACTTAACCGGGTTATCGTCACATCGGCAAAGGACAGCCGCTGATCGCGATTAGCTGTGTAAACCGTAAAGTTCCCGCTTGGCAGGCTGGCAAAAGAAATTATCCGCTCGCCTTCGACATAACTTTCAGTGTAGGTCTTATAACCACGATAGTCCAGTTGAACATAATACCAACCAATTTCCAAACCGGCGAACCGTCCTTTACCATTAATATCGGTTGTAGCGCTGCCGATGAGTGTGCGCTCCTGACTGCCTTGTTGCGGAATCCGATACAATGTCAGATTGGCTTTTTCGGCCGGGACATTACTGGTCAAATGATTTGCATTTACGCTCAAAACGCTCGCCGACTCACCGGCGCTTATGTTCAAGGCAGTTTGTTGGTCGCCTCGCAGCTCATAACCCGTGACCAAGGCACGCTGCATTCCGGGAATTACTGCCAACAACTGGTATCGGCCAATTGGTAATCCAGTGACGATTGTGCCGTCTTTCTTGGTCTTTACAACTATTTTCTGATCACCGTTCGCGTTGATTTTACCTTCGTTCATCCGGGCAACTTCAACGTAGTTGCAATCTACTGCAACTCCGTCTCGGTAAACTGTAAGCGCTAGTTTCGCGGATGGTTTTGAAATATTTACCTGTTCGACTGCTTTCTTTGAAACATCTACAAACACCGGTTTTGAAGCTGCTCCGTAGTATTCTTCTTCAATACGCAATTTTCCAAGCGCCGGGAAAGTTGCGTTTCCGGTGGCATCGGTATAGACAGTACGATAGTATTGCCATTTTTGGTCAACTTCGTTAAAAGTTGACACAACCAGTTTGGATTGCTCTACTGCCGTTGCATTATCATACGCTACATGCACGTTTACTGTAGCATCAATTTCTTTTTTGGGAACAGTAATAGTTTTGACTTGGCGGATTTCGCCGGCATAGCCGATAATATTATCGCGTCCATATATTTCACCGTTTAGTTTTGCATAAACATCATAGACAATGTTTGGTGTCAACCCGTCAAAAACTGCCAGTCCGTTACCATTGGTGGTGGTCGAAACCGCCAACTCCGGATGGGCTTGCGGTTGAACGACAACATTTACTAACCGCGCCGGTGTAGAGTCCGCATAACCTACCGGAATATTGAATGTCGCCGCCGGCAGAATTACGCTTGCGCTATCATCTAGCACATTCTCTTTTATTTCTACAACACTTTTAAACTCACGTTGCTTGTCAAATACTGTAACTTCAACTGAACCTGCCAAAAGTTGATTGAAATTAGCACAGCCGTTTTTGTCAGTCTTTCCCTCCTCAACAATATTAGTTGTTCCGCCGTCCGACGAAATACTAGCCACCGTTACTTTAGAATTATCAACAACGCTGTTGGCGCGATCGGAATATTTCACTTTTAGCGTAACTGTTGCCGGAACGTTGACGTTATTAATTAGCGCGGTATACTCACCTGCCGCGTATTCTGTTTTTTCAGTTTCATAGAATTTTCCAAATTTGTTATCAGTGTCATTGTTAAAGTATACTCGTACACTATATCTACCCGGAGGGCACTTTTTGAAAACAGCTTTTCCATCATTAATCCCGGCTTTATCTTGAACAACACCTTGCTCGTTTAGAAGATAAGCTGTATAGTCATTCACCGCCACGCCATAGGCGTATTTAACTAGCGCGGTTATCGACACCTTATCTTTTTTGCTGTATGATTCCTGAGTTAAAATGGTAACAGAATTGTTGGTATCAGCACTCAGCGCTTGCGAAACCGTGTATTCATTTCCGCCAACTACAGCCGTAAGATTGTAATTTCCGGAATTAAGATTTTGGAAACTGGCGTTACCGTTAATATCGGTCTGGGCTTGGGTGGTTGAGCACTCGCCGTTGGTCTGAGTTGCCACAACCGGAACACTTGCCGCCGGGCTACTATCGGCATATTGTACCGCGACTACCATCATTGTTTTCGAAGGTGTCTTGTATTGTTGCGTCATAACGATATTTTCCCGACGGACAATTTGCAATAATTTATTGTGAACATCGCCGCTGTCAACAATACTAATTTTAGGACCAAACAGCGAAGCTCGAACTGCATCGCTTGCCAAATTAAAATTAACTTTGATGTATTCGTTAACGCCAGATTTATTGACAACGCCACCGCCGTAACTGCCACTAATTCCCGCTTCTATTTCAAATTGCTGAGTTAGCGCCAGATTAGCGCGCATACCGATATTATTCTGGACGTTGAAACTATTAGTGTTGCCGACAATTGTTTGATCATCATCAAGCAACCACCAATGCGAGCCTTGCAAAAACAAGCCTAACCAAGGTGAAAAAGCGGCGCTGCCACCGATTTCATAATCGATACCGTTTACAACCCGTTCATAGGTGTCTAATCCACCACTAGTTGATATAAAGACCGGATTAGTCAACCCAATATACTGGTTGGAACGAACTTCCAAGTTTGAAAAAAGCACTTCTTCGCCGATACCGGCCCGGGTGTGACTGTTCGCAAGCGCCTGATCGACAAAGGCATTAATACCGATTATCGCTGAATCATTGACTACTTTTCGATAACCCAAACCAAAATTCAACGCGTGATTTGCCGCGTTCTGCGAATCACGGTTGTAGCTCGCTTGCCAAAACAAAGTCGCGTCACTCTTTAACACAAATGGTTGAATGGTATCGATGGAAAACAAAGTATTGTATTGTGACGAAAAACCCAGCCGCACCGTGGTGCGTTTTAGCCAATCCGGCCCGCTGCCGGTTTGCAACCAAGATTGAGCTGCGGAAACCGAGCTGTTTAGCGCGTTAATGTTCTGGCTCTCCGAATCATAGTTAGCAGGCACGTCATTAACAGCAGTAGATGAAAATCGGTATTTATCCGATTGCATCTGCTGCTGATCCGCGGCTGACAATTCAGTTCCTTCAGCAAAAACCGTTATCTGCGAAAAATTACAAATAAATACTACCAAAATTAGGTAGGCTAATATCTTTTTCGTAATCATTATTAACTAACACGCTCCTGGAAAACCTTGTTGTTAATGTTTTATTTGAACATTCAACAGGTTATAATTCATGGTAGCGCATTATAGCATAGTAATTATCAAGCGACAATGTGGTTAAAAGCTAATAGACGGGCGCTATGCCACGTTAATTAGCAAGGAAGTCCGTTAGCGTCGCTTATCACAGCCCTACTCGTTTTATCGCGAAAAAGCTCGCTTTTTCTCAGTAATGTACTTTAAATTATTAATCTAAAATTTATTAGCCAATTCTCGAACACCGATTAGCAGTAATTTGCCCAAGCTCAAGTTCAGTCTGGTTAACACCATTCGCGGCCAATACCAATTTTGGAAAGCCGCCTGCACTAAAAATTGTGCGACTAACAATCCGATTAGCCCGTAATCTAAAACCTTAATATTTATGACTGAAAGGACAATGATCGCAATACCGGAAACTAACGAAGGGACGACAAAAGGAATTTCGTTTTTGGCATAAATAAACAACGCAAAAATCTGCCCATGATTGAATTCCAAAAACATATATAAAGCCACCAATAAAAGCAATGGCGTTGGAAGTAGCGCAGTATTCGATTTTATCAATAAAATAAACTGTGGCAAAGCAAAGGCAATTGTAATTGCGCCACACAAGAAAATACTCCAACCGACAACCACGCTTTTCGCCAGCAACTTAACTAGCAGTTCCCGGTTGTTGCGCATACTTGCCTCATTGATAGCCGGCAAAAAAGTGCGGACGTAAGTTGCGCCGATTGTTGCCACCGCTGCAAATAGTTGCGTGGTCAGTCCGAACGACGCGACGGTGCTGATGCTGAAAAATAGCGAACACAAAAACATACTCCCCTGATTAACAAGCAATGAACCAATAGTTACTAGTACAACTTTTCGGGCATTGGCAAATAAAATCGCGAACACTATTTTGTCATTTTGCAGCGGTGCTGCATCCGGCGAAGTGTCATAAAGAATACTGCTCTTCAAATAGCGTTTGGCTATACTTCGCATGATTATTCCGCTAATCGCGTAGGCTATGGCAATACAAACCAGTGGATATTTTACAAACGGCACAGAAATAATTATCAGCAAAAGATAAATTACCTGACTATAAACATTTGCCTTTTGAAACAGTTTAACCTGCCCAATGCCAACCAAGCACGGCGCCCAAAAATAATTATACAAATTTAGCGCTATCCCGCCTAGGAAAACAGCCCACGCCGATAACAAATAACCACTTGGCAGCGCTCTGCCCACGTAATCAATGTATATGCTTCCAAAAATCGCCAATACAATCAGGACTGCCAGCGATATCAGCAAATATATTTTTTTAGCCAGCCGCATCAGTTGACCGATTAGCAAAAAGTTTGGCTGACCGTGGTGCAGATCAGCAAAAAATCCTTTTTCGGTAACTGTTTTTGCGCCGCCAAACGCATATGATACAAACCGGGTTATTGTCGGCGAAAACCCCAAATCAAACAATAACATCATCGCGTTTATCGACATGAAAATATAAAACATACCCATCTCATCGACGCTCATATACCGCAGACATACCGGTAATATTATCAAGTTAGCTCCGGCTTTTATCACTACTCCAAAATAGCTCCAGATAATATCCTTAAGCGAAAGTTTAATATTCATTGATTTATGTTATTCCAGCTTTCAATATTTCATTAATTCTCCGACCATTGCCTGTTTCAGCGTTGTTTTTTTTTTTGCTACATGTGATAATACTGCATTATGTCACAATCAAAATAAATATTCAAAGTTTTCCGTCAAATCAGACAGTAAATATTATTCAGAGGCTGATATGAAAAATTCCAAATTAACGCTTAGTTCATTTAAAATGGTTCATCGAATAGCACAGTATCTAGTCGACATTTGTATTAGTGTTATGGCAATGTTTATTACTGATGCCGTGTTTTTATCAATAAATATTAAATATACCGCTTGGGACAACCTGGATTTATTTTATATGCCATTTATGACCGCGTTGACACTGCTGTTTTTTACGATAAATGATGTTTATAATTACCGGGAACGCCGCCTTGACGAAACCATTACCCGCACGCTCGCTTCGCTTGCCAAGAGCATGGCCTTGCTGTTAATTGCGATATATTTTGTTAATTTCGACTCGTCGAGAAAAGTCTTGGTAATTTACGGCGCAATTGTCAGCTTGTTATATTTGTCTGCAAATATAATCCGCTGGAATGTTTACTCGCGCGCTCACACAAAATCCGCAACTTTGCTATTAGCAAAAGAGAAAGAAGCAGCCTGGGTTGTTACCCGAATTTCTTCACAACGTTTTTCACGGTATAACTTGGTCGGTTGGTCCGACAACATTGACAATCTTCCGAATATACCTGTCGAAAAAATCGAAATCGTCATTTTAGGCAATGGCTTCGATTACATCAGCTCAGCCAAACTAGTTTCATGGTGCTTAGAAAACGACATTCAACTGATTTATATTCCGTCGGTCTTAAACATTATTAGCAACGGCTCGTCGATGCAAACTATTGATGACATTATGGTTTTTTCAGCCAACAAATTTCGTTTCTCGCACGAGGATGTTTTTGCAAAAAGACTTTTGGATTTGTTAGTTTCTTTTTTTGCAATATTGTTTTCTGCTCCATTAATGCTGGCAATCGCTATTGCCATAAAACTGGACAGTCCTGGTCCGGTTTTTTACCGTCAATCACGAATTGGCTTGAACAACAAGGAGTTCGACGTTTATAAATTTCGCAGTATGCATAATGATGCCGAAAAACATACCGGCGCGATGCTCGCCACCAAGAACGATAACCGACTGACCAAAGTTGGCGAATTTATCCGCAAAACCCGTATTGACGAGCTGCCACAATTTTTCAATGTGCTTATCGGCGATATGAGTGTTGTCGGTCCGCGACCGGAACGCAAAGTTTTTACGACTACTTTTGAAAAAGAAATTCCGTTTTACCATTTTCGACATCACGTAAAGCCGGGAATAACCGGACTGGCGCAGATTTTTGGAAAATATAACACAGCTCCTGAATTCAAGATGCTCTACGATCTATACTATATCAACAAGTGCCAGAAATGGGGAGTTTTTCTTTCCGATATTTCTATTATGCTACAAACATTGAACGTTTTTTTTAATCGCGACAGCACTGAGGGCGCTTTTGATTTACAATCAATAACTAAGCTTACAAGAGGAGATTAACATGCGATTTCTTGTTACTGGCGGCGCCGGATTTATTGGCAGCAGCCTTATCGACGAATTATTGTTCAACGGCCATTCCGTGGTTTGTTTGGATAATTTTGACAACTACTACGCTGAAGATATCAAACGTCAAAATATCGCTAATCACTACAAATTTCCAAACTATCGTTTAATCGAGGCTGATATTCGCGCTGATCTATCGAAGCTACCTGACTGTGATACAATAATTCACCTGGCTGCCCGCGCAGGTGTGCGTCCCAGCATCGCGCAACCGATGCTCTATCAAAGCGTTAACATTGAAGGCACACAAAACCTGCTTGAGTTTGCCAAATCTCGCGAAATTAAAAAATTTATTTTTGCCAGCTCCAGCAGTGTATATGGTGTAAATCCGAACACGCCCTGGCGCGAGGATGATTATGTTCTCAATCCAATCAGTCCCTATGCCGCAACAAAAATTGCCGGAGAATTAATCGGTCATAGTTACGCGCATTTGTATCCAATGCAATTCATCGGACTGCGTTTTTTTACAGTCTACGGACCTCGCCAGCGACCAGACTTGGCAATTCACAAATTTACCAAAGCAATATTTGAAGAAAAGCCGATAGAATTCTACGGTGACGGCAACACATCACGAGACTATACCTATATCAGCGATATTGTTAGTGGTATTAAAGGCGCAATTGACTATAACAAAGAGAAGCATGCAATTTTCAATCTTGGAAATTGTCGTACCACCACTCTAAAACAGTTAGTTGAAAAACTAGAAGCGATAATTGGCAAACCGGCGATTATCAACCGACAGCCGCTACAACCGGGCGATGTGCCGATAACTTTTGCCGATGTTGAAAAATCTCAACGTGAACTTGGTTATTATCCGGAAACAGCAATTGATAGCGGTTTGAATAAATTTGTAAAATGGTATCTGGAGGAACGATGCGTTTAGTAGTAGTAGGCACAGGCTATGTAGGCTTGGTGACCGGAGTATGTTTTGCTGATGCCGGAAACAACGTTTTGTGTATTGATAATAACGAGGATAGAATCAACAAACTCTTAAGCGGAGTAATGCCAATATTTGAGCCGGGTCTGGAAAAAATGGTTGCCGAAAACGTTGAATCCGGACATTTGAAATTTTCAACGACATTATCCAGCAGTTTGGACAATGCCGACATCTGTTTTATCGCCGTGGGAACGCCGAGTAGTGATGATGGCAGCACTGATATGAGCTATGTACGCGCTGCAGCCAAAGAAATCGGCGACAGCATTACATCCGATATCATCATTGTCAACAAATCGACGGTGCCAATTGGCACCGCCGACATCGTTCGTGAAATAATTGCCGAGCGCTTACGGTTACGGCATTTAACAATCAATTTCAATATTGTTTCTAATCCTGAATTTCTCAAAGAAGGCTGCGCTATCGCCGACTGCATGAAACCCGACCGAATTATTGTGGGTTGCGACAACCCGACGATAATCGAGAAACTGCGGCGGTTGTATAAACCATTTTCTATGAATCACGATAAATTTACAGTTATGAGCGTGCGCAGCGCTGAAATGACCAAATATGCCGCCAATGCGATTTTGGCGACCAAAATTTCCTTTATTAATGAAATGGCCAACATTTGTGAGCGAATCGGCGCTGATGTCAATGAAGTGCGCCTTGGCATAGGCAGTGACTCGCGGATCGGCTATAGTTTTATCTATCCGGGCATTGGCTATGGCGGCAGCTGTTTCCCAAAAGATGTTAAATCACTAATTCACCAGGCCAAAGCTCTAGGCTATACACCTGGCTTGTTGCAATCGGTAAAACTAGTGAACGATTCGCAGAAAGTCGTCTTGGCAACCAAAATTATCGAACGATTCGGCGAAAACTTGACCGGAAAACATTTTGCAGTCTGGGGGTTGTCCTTCAAGCCAAACACCGACGATATGCGTGAAGCGCCGGCTATCGACATCATCAATATTCTTACCTCACACGGTGCAACCGTTGCGGCATACGATCCAAAATCCATGCCAGAAGCCGAGCAATTATATCTAAAAGGTAATCAAAACGTTCGCTATTGCAAAAACAAATACGATGCGTTGGAAGCTGCCGATGCCTTGCTTTTGCTGACCGAGTGGCGTGAATTTCGCGCGCCGGACTTCTTGGAATTGGGAAATCGGCTGAATAATCGGATAATTTTCGATGGTCGCAATCAGTACGTTGGCTATTCCGACATCTTGGAAGATGAAAAATTCGAATATCACTGTATCGGGAAAGCTTAAGCGTTTCGAATACTTTCATAACAGCGCTTCATCGCTAAAGCATCCTTGGCCTGCGTGCCGTTAGATTCACAAATTATCGTCGGCGTATAATTGTTTTTGGTGATGACGTTCATTAATGGTTCAAACGGCGGACCGTAGCCGTCAGCAAATGTCTGGTGTTTTTTTTCGCCAGCTTTGGTGAATTCTATCTGACTAAAGTGTACATGAATATTAGCGGCAATATTTGCGCCTAAATTTTCCGACACTTCATCGAAAATTTCTTGGTACTGCAAATCACTGACAATATAGCCCTGACCTACTGAGTTGATATGTCCAAAATCAATTGCCGGAATTATTCGCTCGGATATTTTACAAAACTCAATTATTTCTTTTACGGTACCCAATTGATTTACTTTGCCGTGTGTTTCCGGAGCCAGTAGCACCTCGTCCAGCCCTAAAGCTTTGGCTTCCTTTACTATCGCCGCAAAACGTGTTTGCGCCAATTCAAAAGCCAACTTTCGCTCCATTTTACCTACGCCGCCAATATGAAAAATAACTGCATAAGCGCCCAACCATCCAGCCAAGCGTAGCGAGTTGAAAATATGGCGTTTGGTGTTTTCAAAAGTATTATCATCCAACGTCGCCAAACTGATAAAATATGGCGCGTGAACGCTCATTTTTATTCGGTAATTTTTTGCCTGAATACCGATTTTTCGCGCTGTTTCTTCACCGACGTTCACACCGCGGCCGCACTGATACTCATAAGCGTTCAATCCGTAATTTTTTAGCCATTCCGGCATCTGCTCAGAACGCTTATTCCCAGCTTCATAAAACTCATCCGGATTACCGGCAACGCCAAAGCATATTTCTTCCATATCTAACCTCATTTCAATCCGCTAAAAGCATTTTGTCGTAGTGCTTCATATAGCACAATCGCCACAGCGTTAGACAAGTTTAGCGACCGGGCATCCTCGACCATTGGAATGCGTAAACAATAATCAGAATTTTTCGCAAGCAACTCCGCCGGCAATCCGGCGGTTTCTTTGCCAAAAACAATAAAATCATTGGTAGCAAAATCGATTTCGGCATAATTTTGTTTGGCTTTAGTCGTGTTATAAAAAAACCGTCCTGCCGGGTAACCAGCAAATAGTTCTTCAACGTTTTCATAGAGGTGAACGGTCAGCAAATGCCAGTAATCCAAACCGGCACGCTTGAGTTGCTTATCTTCGATTGAAAAGCCCAACGGCTTAACCAAATGTAATTCTGCGCCGGTAGCCGCGCATAACCGCGCAATATTTCCGGTGTTGCCGGGAATTTCCGGTTCAACTAAAACGATGTTCATATTCACCTCAACGTTCTTCTAACATCTTATCATCCACCAGCGAGTAATCGATATATGTGGCTTGCGGCACTGTTTTTCCAGCTAACATATCCACTGCATATTGAATTGCCGTCTTGATTTGTTTGCCGCTCCGCTCGGCTACTGTTAACGTCATATAGCCCTTTTGAATATAGGCTTCTGCTGCTTTCAAATCGCCAAATCCCGCTACGAAAACATTTTTGCGACCGGTCTGCTCCAAATATTCGGCCACGCCGATTGCTACGACGTCATCAACGCAAAAAAAACAACCAATGGATTCATAGTCGTTATATAGCGCTTTTGCGGTAACCGTGGCCTGATTTTTATTCCAATAGACAATTTTTGTCAACTTAAGCACACAATACGGGTTTTCTGAAAAAGCCCTCATCGCTCCACGTTTACGAGTGTCCGATAAAATCGAAGAATTTATTCCCATAAGCAGCACCACATTTGTCGGTTTAGTGATCCGGTTGCTGATGAATTTGGCCGCGTCATAGGCGGCTAATTCATTATCGATACATACAAATGGCGGTACAGCCATGTTAAATTGAATCATCGATGCCGGATCCAACCGACAACCGACGTTCACCACCGGTATGCCAGCGGACTGAAACTGTTTTACAACTGGCAATAGCGCCATCGAATCAACCGGGTCAATAATAAGCGCGTCGATATCCTGATTTGCCAAATCGTGTAAAACGTCAATCTGTTCAGCAGAATCGATTTCCTGACTAAGCTTGCGGACGACGATGTTCACCCCTAATGCCAACTCACTGGCTCGGGCTGCTCGTTCCATCTCAATAAAACTCGGATTATCAGCCGAGCGTAAAACTAAAGCGATTTTTTTAGGCAGTCGCTCACCATTGACTGTAGCATCAAGTAACAATCGAAAGTCAATTACTAAATAGATTCCAACTGCCACAATCACTGCCACACTAATAGCCGCAGCTAACTTCCATAATTTTATATTCATATTATTTACCCCGACTACGTCAATTCTAGCGCATTTCTCAGTTGTCCGCAAACAAAAAGCAGTCGCTATGCGACTGCTTTTTGTTTGTCTAGTTTGTTTATGTATTAACCAACTTTAGCATAGCCGAGCTTGTCCAAGAATATCGGCATTTGCTGGCGCCACCACGGCCAATCATGCGCTACGTCCGTACCCCAGATTTGGATATCAACAGGGATATTTTTTTGTTGGAACAGCGCTTGCATCTCATAAGTTTCTTTCAAGGTCTCTGCTTCCCAAGGTCCTTGTCCGGAACAAACAATAACGCGGCTGTGGCGATATTTGTCGAGATACCACTCGTCGTTTAAGTTAGGGAAATAACGAGTTGGAGCGTTGTAATATAATGTTTCGTTGCTAACATCATTGCTGTTGTCACCAAAAACCAGGTCATAACGACCGGACAAGGCAATCGCCTCGTCAAAGATTTCCGGATGACGCAACCACATGTTCAGACTATGATAAGCGCCCATGCTGCAACCGGTAGCCATAAAGGTATCGTAACCGGTGCGCTCGCGAACTATCGGAGTGAATTCATCGGTAATGTATTTGTCAAATGCGGTGCTTGCCCATGCCCGATGTTCCATCGAATGAGTAGTCGACAACCACATTTCTTTGTCTACGCTACTTACCGAAAAAAACTGAATCGAACCGGCATCAATATACGGCTGCGAAGCTTCAATCATTTTGAAGTCTTCATACTCGTAAAACGAGCCACCGCTTGATGGGAATACAATAATTGGTTTGCCGGCGTGTCCGTAAACTTTGTATTCCATTTCCCGATTCAAATTGCTGCTCCAATGCTTATGATACTCAATATTCATAAGATATCCTCCAGAAAATTTTTATTTTAACGGCCAACCCAGCCGCGGGGTAACGGTCAACATTTAAGAAATTGTTTATTCGTATTTTGCGTGGATGTAGGCGATGACCTCGTTTAGCTGGTCGATATTTTCCGAACGGGCGATATACACATAATCGCCTAATGCTGCACGGAACACGCCACTAATCGGTTGCTGGGCGATAATATATTGTCCATAGTTCTGCATGATTTCTTCATGGCTATGGATATAATTTTTATCAATCTTACGCCCGATGTGCGATGCAAAATATTTATGTTCAAAACCATTCGGCAACACCGGCAAGCCGCAAACCAGCTTTGCCCACTCGTCATACAAGTTGACATCACAAGCATAATTGAACATATCCATTGTAACGCCACCAGGCGGACGCATGTTAACTTCCAGACAAACAATTCTACCGTTTTTCTTGTTAACAAAGTATTCAAAGTGGAAGAATCGCTCGCGGACATCAAAAGCCTTTACGGTGCGCTCGCCAGCTTCTTTAAGTCCTTCTGGCAAATCATAACGGCAAGTGTGATAGAAAATGTCCATGTCTTTATTAACAGTTTCCATTACGCCGCGACAGAAATAGTTAGCATTCCAAAACAAAATATTGCCATCTTTGTCAGTAAGCCCGTCAAACGAATACAAATCGCCAACAATAAACTCTTCCATAATGTAGTCACACGGCAACCGGTCTTCAAGGAAGAAATTCATATCATCTTCGCATTCGATTTTGTAAGTCTTTGCCGCGCCAACACCGATATCAGGCTTGGCAACTACCGGGAATCCGACTTCGTCAATAAATGCCCGGGCCTCTTCAGCGTTGTTGACCAACCGACCACGCGCTACATTCAGTCCGGCGCGGATATATACTTCCTTCATACCGGTTTTGTTTTTGATGGCTTCGAGTTGATCTTCGCGCACTCCATACACATTGAACTCCGAGCGCAATTTCGCGTCAGTTTCCAACCAATACTCATTGTGTGATTCAATCCGGTCGATCGGACCGTATTTCCAGATAAAGTAGCCGCAGGCCTTTCGAAGCTCTTCATAGTTGTGTAAATCGCTTATGCGAACATATTCAGTAACCGCCATGCTCAGTTCCGGGTCAAACGTGTCATAATCGGCATCACCAACAGCTAACACGTTAGCGCCGGCTCGTTTAAGACCAATTGCAAAATACTTCCAGTTTGGTGGAAAATACGGTGATATTAAAACAACATTCATTATATACTCCTCCTTAATCTACCCACAAAATATTTTTGACCGCGTCCATCAACTCGCCTTTATCGGCTGTGCGAATCAGGTAAACATAGTTGCCCATCGCCCGCGCCAACACCGGCGGCAGCTCCATATGATTCATAACCATGTGTCCGATACTGTTAATTATCTGCTCGTGATTGTATTTGTAGTCGCGGTTGCTCTTACGGCCAATGTGGCAGGCAAAATATTTGCGTTCACAATAAACATCCGTATGCCCATAAGCTACTAAATCAGCATAAATTCCATACACATCGGTATCACAAGCATAATTCCACATATCCATCGTAAATCCGCCCGGCGCCCGGCAATTGACTTCTAATGCCAATATTCTGCCATCGGCATGATTACGGAAAAACTCGAAATGGAAAAATCGCTCTCTGAGATCAAAAGTTTTTAGTATCCGTCGCCCGAATTCTTCAATGACCGGATCAATATTCCGGTCAGTAAAGAAATAAATGTGGTTATCGGAGTTGACCGACTCCATTACGCCTTCACCGTAAACACTCGACATCGCCAAAACCGGTTCGTTATAGCGATCAACAATTCCGTCGTACGTTATTATTTGCCCGGAAATAAACTCTTCAAAAATATACTCCGTTTCCGGTTTTTCAGCAAAAAAAGCCTGCAACTCATAATCATTAGCTAATTTATAGGTTCCGGAAGCGCCAACCCCGCGATCCGGTTTGCCGACAATCGGAAAACCAACTTCATCAACAAAATTTCTAGCATCCTGATAATTGTCGAGTACTCTGCCACGGGCTACTGATATTCCGGCTTCGATAAACTTAGCCTTCATCAACGACTTTTGAATACAATAGCGTAACTCATCCGGCTTTTTGCCAAATACATTGAACTGCTCACGAATCTCAGCATCGGTCATCAACCAATATTCATTGTTGGACTCGACTCGATCAATTTTCCCGTACTTGTAAGTGAAAAAACCACAAGCTTGAGCAATTTCTTCGGTATTGTGCAAATCACTCACTTCATAATAATCCGTCAACACTTCTTTCAGATCTGCTTCTAACATTGCATACGGCGTATCCGCGATACCGAGAACATTTACGCCCCGGACTCGTAACGCTTTACAAATGTTTTTGCAGGTAGCTGGAAAATGCGGTGAAATGAAAACAAAGTTCATAAACTGACCCCCATTATATTGTCTTCCGCAGACCTGTACTTCTTAAAGTAACAGATGAGTTCATTATAGCACTCGAAAACTAAATATTAAAGCCTACAACTCTTTTTTTTTGACAATAATTACTAATCTAACTATTTTGTAGCACAAATCGGTAATAATTCTTTTTGCCTTTACGGATTAACAGCTCTGAATTGACAAATATTTCATCTGAAATCGTCACGTCGATATTTTCTTGACGGCTTTCGCCTACATACAAGCCGCCTTGTGCAATCATCCGCCGCGCTTCACCTTTTGATGCAAAAACCGAATGCTCTACTAAAACATCGACGATATTTTTGCCAACAGCTGCGCTAGTTAGATAAATTGTCGGCACATTAGCCAGCGCCCCGCCACCGCCAAACAACGCTTCGGCTGCTTGAACTGCCTGATCGGCTTGGTTTTCGCCATGCACTATTTTGGTAACTTCGTAGGCTAGCACTTTTTTTGCTTCATTGATTTCCTGATCGCGCAACGCGCCAAGTCGGCGGACCTCTGTCATCGGCACAAATGTAAGCAGTGCCAAACATTTTTCAACATCAGTGTCCGCAACATTTCGCCAGTACTGGTAAAATTCATGTACTGAAGTCTTGTTGGCGTCCAGCCAAACAGCACCGCGCTCAGTCTTACCCATTTTTTTGCCGTCACTGGTGGTAAGTAAAGTAAACGTCAGCCCTAGCGCCTGGCGCTGTTCCTTTTTGCGAATCAAATCAACCCCGGCAAGTACGTTGGACCATTGATCATCGCCACCTAGCTGTAGCACACAATCATAATTGCGATTCAGTTCCAAAAAGTCATAGGCCTGCATAATCATATAGTTTAGTTCAAGAAATGTCAGCCCTTTTTCCAGCCGTTGCTTGTAACATTCAGCCGCCAGCATCCGATTTACTGAGAAGTGCGGTCCCAAATCCCGAAGTACTTGCATATAATTGAGCGGCAGAATCCAATCGGCATTATTTACCACTATAGCTTGACCGGCACTGAAATCCAGCAAATTGCTCATCTGCGCTTTGAACCGCGAACCATTGTATTCAATCTGTTCAGGCGTGAGCATCTTCCGCATATCGCTTTTACCGCTCGGATCGCCAATCATCGCCGTCGCGCCGCCGATGAGCACAATCGGTCGATGGCCGGCGCGTTGCATATGCGCCATTACCATCATACTCAGGTAATGACCAACGTGCAAACTATCGGCAGTAGGATCGTAGCCGGTATAAAACGAGATACTTTTTGTGGCTAATAGTTCTTTGATTTCGTCTTCATGAGTTAGCTGTTGGATTAACCCGCGTTCTGCGAGCGTGTCAAAAACTGACATAATTGCCTCCGATTCGATTCCTGTAAATGATTATTGATTTTGCGTTTAATTTTCGACGGTGTTGTCGGCATGCTCTTGAGCAAGATACTGCTTGTCGAGCATTTTGATAAATGGCAGATACATCAAAAATGCCAATACGAAGTTGACTAGTTGCCAAAACACTCCGGTTAATCCGGTAATGAAAAAGGCATTAAACATCATCGGCATCGTCCATGGAATATTTACGCCGTTGGTCAGCGGACACAGTCCCAGTGTCATGGCTCCATAAGTTACAATCGCGCATACTACCGGCACCAAAAGCCAGGGTATGAACATAATTGGATTGTATACTATCGGCAAACCAAATATTATCGGTTCATTGATATTGAAAAGCCCGGCCGGCAGCGCCATCCGACCGAGGTCTTTTATCTGCGCGCTCTTGCTCATAAACGCCATAATCACTACCAACGCCAAAGTACAGCCCGAGCCGCCGAACATTATGAATGTGTCGACAAACTTCGAAGTGAAAATATTCGGCAATGCCTGTCCGACAACGAAAGCGTCATAGTTTTGCAAAGTGAGCGCTGTCAATATCGGGCCCATGACCGTGCCGAAAACTAGCATCTGTCCGTGAATACCAAACCACCACAACAATTGGCAAGCAATGAATGCCACA
>JBAXTZ010000033.1:0-36152 GCA_037129925.1 Bacillota bacterium | reverse complement strand
GTGTTTCCCGGCGTTGAAAGTGATGAATCGGTCCTGGATTATATTAAGAACATGGAAGCGGCTGGTTTGGTTGCTGAGGGGCATGATGATAAAATTAAACAATTGGAAGTGTTAGCGCTATGAAACGCGGATTATTTATTTCTTTGGAAGGTCCGGATGGTTCAGGAAAAACTACCCAAATTAAATTGCTGGCGAATTTTTTGCGTGAAAGCGGTTACGTTGTTGTAGAGACGCGCGAGCCGGGCGGTACAATTATCAGCGATAAAATTCGAAAAATAATTTTGGATACTGAAAACATGAACATGACCGACCGTACCGAAGCGTTGTTGTATGCCGCACAACGCGCGCAACACGTCGAAGAAAAAATCGTTCCTGCATTGGAACGCGGCGAGATTGTGATTAGCGACCGGTTTGCCGATTCAACTTTCGTGTATCAGGGACTGGCGCGGCGGCTAAAACTCGCTGATGTCAAGCAACTGACAGCTTTTGCAACCGCTGGTCTTAAACCGGATTTGACTTTGCTGCTGGATATTTCACCAGAATGCGGCGAACAGCGGATGAGCAGTCGGGGCAAGAAAGACCGCTTGGAAATGGTGGATAATGATTTTTCCAAACGAGTTCGCGCCGGTTATCTTGAATTGGCGGCGAGCGAACCGGAGCGGTTTAGAATAATTGCTGCTGACCGCTCAATAACGGAAATTCAACAAGTGCTACGGGCGCTCACCCAAGAATTTTTGCTGGAACAAAATTGCCATGTTTAGAGCAGTTATCGGACATGACCGGCAGAAACGGCTGTTGGAAAAATTGCGGTCAGCAAAAAACATTCCCCAGGCGCTGTTGTTTGAAGGCTCTGATGGTATCGGCAAGCAGTTGGTTGCCAAGGCGTTTGCCACAAAGATTGTTGATAATGATTTAAATCGGTTGCGAATAATCGACCGGCTGCCGGATAAAAAAAATATTTCTATCGATCAGATTCGCGAACTCAAACATGAGGCAATCTTGACCGGATTTTCCGAAGGTATGCGAGTGTTCATTATTAACAATGCCGACAAAATGACTACCGAGGCGGCGAATAGTTTTTTAAAAATTCTTGAAGAACCACCCCGGGAGGTGTGCTTTTTTTTGATATCCGGTTCCCCGGAAGCCTTGCCGGAAACTATTTTATCGCGCGCGCTCCGCTTGAAATTCAACGAATTGGCGCGTGTGGATGCCGTACAAGCGCTGATGAACGCTGGCGCCGATAAATCATTGGCGGTTCAATGTACTAATTTGGCCGGTGGCAATGTCGCCACTGCCAGAAAATTGTGCAGTTATGGTCAAGAACTAATTGAATTGAGCATTCGATGGTATAAAAGCATCGTCACCGGCGGGTATGCAGCAATTTACGATATTTGTGAACAATTTGGCAAAATCAATAGCGAAGATAAAGAAAAGGCCGCGTTGTTGCTGTTGTTGTTGCGCTTGCAAGTACGCGACTTGTTATATAGCGCTTGTGAAATCAACCGGACAAATTTTTCGACAGCACCGGTTGCGAGCGGGCAAGCAAACATTGATATGGCGTTAGCGGCCGATAATTGTTTTACGGTAGCTGAACGAGCGATAAATGGAAATGCGAATTTTCGCTTGACTACCGAAAAATTATTCATAGAAATTCAGGATTTATTCAGCCAAAATCCTCACTAACCCCTAATCCCTAATCCCTAATCACTAACCCCTATTCATATATATTCGGAGGAAAAATGGAAATAGTAGTTGGAGTCCGATTTAAAGATACTGGCAAAATTTACGATTTCTCGCCGGACGGCAAGGAATTAGTTGTAAATGACGGCGTAATTGTTGAAACAGCCCGCGGCGTGGAGTATGGCACGGTTGTTTACGGTCCGCGCGAGCAACGCGACAAGGTCGTGGACGTCGCGTTGAAACCGGTAATGCGTAAAGCAACAGCTGAAGACACGAAAACAATTGAAAAAAATCGCCGCATGGAGAAAGAAGCCTTTGCGATTGCTAAAGCCAAAATTGAAAAACATAAACTCAAAATGAACTTGCTGAATGTTGACTACACCTTTGATGTCAACAAAATAATATTTTATTTTACGTCGGATGGCCGAGTGGATTTTCGGGAGCTGGTCAAAGATTTGGCAGCAATATTTCGCACCCGCATTGAACTGCGCCAAGTCGGCGTTCGCGATGAAGCAAAATCGATGGGCGGAGTGGGCTGTTGTGGCCGGGAAATCTGTTGCAAAACTTTTTTGGGCGATTTTGTGCCGGTTAGCATTCGGATGGCAAAAGAGCAAAACATTTCGCTTAATCCGACAAAAATTTCCGGAATTTGTGGGCGGTTGATGTGCTGCTTGAAATATGAAAGTCAAATTGGCGACACTGGCACCCGATTGCATCCGCCAAAGATGAACGCGGTCGTAGTTACCGAGCGTGGCGAAGGTATGGTCATCGGCGTTAACCGCCGGGAGCAGTCGGCGCGGATTCAACTAAAAACCGGAAATCAAATTACGCTGTGTTGGGATGATGTTACCGAAAAAGATCAACCAGAGACGGTAGCCGCTGTTGTGGTGGACACTGTTGAGGAAGTGCAACTCTAAATGCAAATTCAGGATGGCGAGCGCATTGATGATTTGATTATTGGCGGCTATAAAATAATTCAGCATCCCGAGGAGTTTTGTTTTGCTATTGACGCTGTGTTGTTGGGACATTTTGCAACTATTAAAACGAAGTGCCGCGTGGTCGATTTGGGTTCGGGAAGCGGTGTATTGGGATTCATCTTGCTGCACCGTGGCGCGCAGTCGGTTACCGGTATTGAATTAAATCCGGCAATGGCGGAGCGTTCCAAGCGGAGCATCCTAATGAACGATTGCGCGGCGAACTTTACTATTATTGAAAATGACTATAAAAATATTCGCGAATTTCTCCCGGCGGAAAGCGCCGACTTGATTATCGCCAATCCACCCTATCGGCGGGCGAATTCAGGATTATTAAGCCGAAAATCCGGCGTGGCGATGGCAAAGCATGAGTTAACCGCTGATTATCGTGATGTGATTGACGCGGCCGAATATCTGCTCCCGACCGGCGGGATTCTCTGCCTGTCGCATTTGCCGGAACGTTTGCCGGAAATTATCAGCTATTTACGGGCAAACGGCTTTGAACCCAAACGGCTGCGGCTGGTGCATCCTGGTAAAGCCAAGAATGCCAATATTGTGCTAGTCGAAAGCCGCCTGGGTGCAAAACCCGGTCTGACCGTCGAGCCGCCGCTGATAATTTACGAACCGGATGGAAATTATTCGACAGAAATCAAAGAATACTATAAGAATTAATATTCACTAGCTGAAGTTGAACTAATGCGCGAGAGAACCCGGGCATACACAAGGCGCGCCCCTTTATAACTTTATAACTTTATAACTTATTCACACGAGGTTTGGAATGAAAACTGGCATATTATATCTGGTCGGTACGCCGATTGGAAATTTGGAAGATATTACGTTGCGGGCGATGCGAATACTTGGGGAAGTGGACGTAATTGCCTCGGAAGATACCCGCCGCACCGCGCAATTGTTGAACCACCTGGAAATAAAAAAACCGCTCGTCAGTTACTATGAGCAGAACAAAGACAGTCGCACACCGGAATTGGTGGCGCGAATGGTGGGCGGTGAGTCGGTGGCATTAGTTAGCGATGCCGGGTTGCCGGGAATTGCTGACCCGGGCGTGGAATTGGTCGCTGCTTGTCATGCCAGCGGCATTGCCGTTACACCGATTCCCGGTGCCAATGCCGCGCTGTCGGCGCTGATTTGTTCAGGTATGGACACCCGCCAGTTTACTTTTCTGGGATTTTTGCCGCGCACCGACAAGAAGCGCCGTGAATTGTTGGAAAGTTTTTCAGAACGCCGGGAAACATTGATTGTCTACGAAGCGCCGCACCGGGTGCTGGAGGTGCTTGGAGCGCTCAGTAAGTCATTAGGCAATCGACAATTAGTTATCGGTCGGGAGTTGACCAAGAAATTCGAAGAATTTCGCGTAGCTACGGTTGATGAACATATTGACTACTATAATACCAATGAGCCGCGCGGGGAGTTTGTATTGATAGTGGCTGGCGCCGACGGCGAAACTTTTGCGCCGAGCGCGGCTGACATCGATAACATGCCGCTGCTGGATATTTTGAATGAACTGCTGGCGAGTGGTGTTTCGCGTAATGAGGCGCTGCGAACTTTGACCCAGAAACTAGGTATCTCCAAACGGGAATTGTACAAAAAAATCGAACAACTGAAAGCCGAGGAACCAATATGAGTAAGAATTCATTTTACATAACTACGCCGATCTACTATCCGAGCGACAATCTCCATATCGGACATGCCTACTGCACGACGATTGCCGACTGCGTTGCCCGTTATCATCGCGCTAAGGGCGAGGATGTTTATTTTGTAACCGGTACTGACGAGCATGGGCAAAAAATTCAGCGCCGGGCGATTGAAAAAGGCGTATCGCCGCAAAAGTTTGTGGACGATATTGTCGAGGGGATTCACAAGTTGTGGGCGGCTATGAACGTCAGTCATGACGACTTTATCCGCACTACCGAACAACGCCATCACGAAGTCGTCCAGTATATTTTCGACAAAATTTATCAGCAAGGCGATATTTACAAATCGGCTTATAAGGGTTTGTACTGCACGCCGTGTGAAGCCTTTTGGCTGGAGCGGCAGCTGGTGGATGGCAAGTGTCCGGATTGTGGTCGCGCCGTTGAATCTGCCGAAGAAGAAAGTTATTTTTTTAAGCTCGGAAAATATCAACAGCGGTTAGTGGAATATATCGAGACCAATCCGGAGTTTATCCGTCCGGTAACCCGCCGCAACGAAATTATGAATTTCATCAAACAAGGACTGGAAGATTTGTGCGTCAGCCGTACTACTTTTGATTGGGGTGTAAAAGTTCCGTTTGATGACCGCCACGTCGTTTATGTGTGGTTTGATGCTCTTAGTAACTATATTTCAGCATTGGGCTATCCGGTTGACAAAGACGGATTGTTTGCGAAGTTTTGGCCGGCAGATGTCCATTTAGTTGGCAAAGAGATTACTCGTTTCCATTGCATCATCTGGCCCTGCATCTTGATGGCGCTGGACTTGCCGCTGCCGAAACAAGTTTACGGGCATGGCTGGTTGTTATTCGGGGATGACAAAATGTCCAAATCTAAGGGCAATGTTGTCGATCCCTATGTGTTGATTGAAAAATATGGCTGTGACGCGCTCCGTTACTTTTTGTGCCGTGAAATCCAATTGGGTCAGGACGGAAATTTTTCGGAAGAGGCGCTAATTAATCGAATAAATGCCGATTTGGCAAATGATCTGGGTAATTTGCTGCACCGGACACTCAATATGATTGAAAAGTTTAACGGCGGGATTATCTATGGCCGCGGCGAAATCGCTGAGTTGGACGAAACGTTGCGTGAACTGACGCAAAAAACGGTTGTAAATTTTCAGACGAGCATGGATAAAATGGACATCAACGACGCGCTCAAAGATGTCTGGGCACTTATCAGCCGGGCGAATAAATATATTGACGAGACCGGTCCGTGGGCGCTGGCAAAGCGCGAAGATGGACGCTCGCGCCTGAATACGGTGCTGTATAACCTGGCCGAAGTATTGCGGATTGTCGCGGTGCTCATTCAGCCGGTAATGCCTCAGACCGCGCCGAAAATCTGGCAGCAGTTGGGCGTTGACGGCGATGTCACCAATTTATTGATGGCGGATACTTGGGACGGCATCCCGGCCGGAACCCGCATTGGTGCCGCCGAAGCGCTGTTCCCAAGGATTGAAACGGAGAGTAAGTTATCAAGTAAAGATAAGTTGTCGAGTAGTCAAGTAGTGCAAGTAGCTGTCAACAACTCTGGACTCAGAGCTCAGGACTCTGAACTTAAAACTCAGGACTCTGAACTTAGTATTGATGAATTTTTCAAAATGGATCTACGGGTGGCTCAGGTGTTGACTGCAGAAAAAGTCGCCAAGGCTGATAAATTACTCAAACTAACCGTTGATTTGGGCAGTGAGCAGCGAACGGTAATCAGCGGAATTGCCCAATATTATCAGCCTGAAATGTTGATTGGGAAAAAAGTGGTTTTGGTTGCCAATCTGAAACCGGCAAAAATTCGCGGCGTACTGTCGCATGGCATGATACTCGCGGCTTCGACTGACGATAACCTGGAAATTGTTGCTGCGCCAGATTTGCCGTGCGGCACTAAAATTTCTTGATGATGGATAATGGATTGTTCGACTCACACGCCCATTTGGACGACGAGCGGTTTGATGGTGACAGGGAAGCGGTTATTGAACGGTCGCGGGTGGCGGGAATGGCGGGTATTATTAACGCCGGCGCGGATATGCCGTCTAGTCGGCGTAGTGTCGAATTGGCAAATAGTAACGATATTATTTACGCGGCGGTTGGAATCCATCCGCACGATGCAAAAGCGGTGCTGGCAGAGGATTATGACCAACTGGAACGCTGGGCGACAATGGAAAAAAAAGTTGTGGCGATTGGTGAAATTGGTCTGGACTATCACTATGATTTTTCGCCACGAGAAATTCAGCGTGAGGTATTTATTCGCCAGCTACAGTTAGCGCGCCAGGTTAACAAACCAATCATAATTCATAACCGCGAATCGCATGCCGATATGCTGGACATTCTCGAAAATCATGCTCGTGGATTGCGGGGTGTTTTTCACTGCTACTCGGGTAGCGTTGAGATGTTGAAACAGTTGCTGGATATGGGGTTATATATTTCGGTCGGCGGACCGGTTACTTTTGCCAACGCCAAAAAGTTATTGGAAGTTGTCAAACATATACCCTTGAACCGCTTGTTGATTGAGACCGACTGCCCGTATTTGACACCAACGCCATATCGTGGCAAACGCAACGAGCCGCTATATGTCGAATATGTTGCCGAAAAAATTGCCGGGTTGTTGGGACTGCCGACCGCCGCGCTGGTCGATACAACGGCGCGCAATGCCAGAGAACTTTTTAGAATATAGCTCATTAACGATGGCGTAACTGCTGTCGTTTTTTTTCAAAGTTACCCCCTTGACAAGGTGTGGTATAATATTATGGCGACAAAGAGCGACGGGTTGACAGCCTGTCGCTTTTGCATCCCATTCTGGTCAGTATCTGGTCATAGTGGACGTGTATAATTGTCGAATATCAAAGAAAAGGAGACGCATGATGAAAACAAATATACTAATTCAAAAGCACAAAGCAGCGCTTACGGCGCTAATAATCACCCTGGTCGTTTTTACCTGCGGCTTCGTTTGGACATGCAAAGATCGAATCGTATTCGATGACAATGGCAAAATCACTGAAGTAAACGCGTTTAACAATGATGGCAGTATTGAGAACAATATCAAGAAAGTCGGAATTGTTATGAACGCCGGAGACGAGTATCGAATTACCAGTCAAACCTGGTACGGCGGCACGGACGTGACGATTTATCACGCGGTTCCGGTTACAGTAATCTATCAAGGAAAAACTATACAGTTGATGACAGGTAAGCCGACCGTTAAAGAGTTGGCGCAATCTATTCATACACAAGGAAAATTCAAAGTTTCTACTGACGAGAACGCTCGACCGACAGCCGGTATGACCATCAAAATTATCGCTGTTGAAGAAAAAACCACTGAGAAAATTCGTCCGTTAAAATTTGAAACAATCAAGACACCGGATGACAAAATGGAAAAGGGTCAGATTGTAATCGAAATTGCCGGAGTTACTGGTAGCGAAAAGGCCACTGTCAAGGAAACGTATGAAGACGGTGTGCTGGTAGATATCACAACTATTAGTAAGACTGAAATAACCAAGTCGGTTGCTCAAAAAGAGCGAGTCGGCGCGCGCGACACTGTCGAAACTTCACGCGGTGTCATGCGTTTTCGGGAGACTAAACACATGGAGGCTACAGCCTATACTGACGCTGACGGTCCGGGCGGCGGATATACCGCCATCGGGATGCGTGCCAAGCGCGGTGTCGTTGCTGTAGACCCGAATGTAATTCCGCTTGGAACCAGACTATACGTCGAAGGCTATGGGTTTGCGATAGCTGCTGACACTGGTGGCGCGATTCGTGGTAACATAATTGATCTTTGCATGGATCATAATAGCGAAGCTGTTAATTTTGGTAGACAAGGTGTAAAGGTTTATATCTTGGAATAAACTATCAGGGAAAAGAGTGAAAGCAGAGTTAATCTGCTTTCACTCTTTTTTTTTGGCGGCTGTTCGCCTATAATAAGCCTATGATAAAAGAAGTAATTGTAGTCGAGGGAAAATGCGATATCGCGGCGGTGCAGAAAGCAGTCGATGCCGATTGCTTAGCGACGGGTGGTTATAGTATGTTAGGGCTTTCCTTGAGTGGTATTGCCGCGGCTTATGCTAAACGGGGGATAATAATATTTACCGACCCGGATAGCGCCGGTGAGCGGATAAGAAAATATTTGACCGACCGGTTTCCCAATGCCAAACAGGCATATATTTCCAGGCGCCAGGCACAAAGCGTTGATGATGTCGGCGTGGAATGCGCGTCGGTAGAAGCCATTCGGGCGGCGTTGGAGCTGACGCATTATTGCAGCATGGAAAGGCGCAACGAATTTTCGATGCAAGACATTTGCCAACAAGGTTTGGCTGGCTGCGCGGATAGCGCAACGAAGCGCGAACTTGTTTGCGAAAAACTTGGATTAGGTTGTTGCAACGCCAAACAATTAATCAGCCGATTAAATAATTTTGGCATCACCCGCGAAGAATTTAACGAGGTAGGGGCGGGGTTATCCCGCCCGCTCAATATAATATTACAAATCGAGGAGAAAAATGATTGATCAACCAACGCTACATCGTCCAATAATCGCCAAACGCGAAGTAACCCGCCATATTTTGCGGAAGTTTGACATCCGCGCTTCCAAACGGCTGGGTCAAAATTTTTTGGTAAACGAGGAAGTGGTTAATAGCATCGTCAGCCGCGCGGAAATAACGGTTGGCGATAACGTCCTGGAAATTGGACCGGGGTTGGGTACGTTGACACAAAAATTGATTGAAGCCGGTGCCAATGTAAAAGCGGTAGAAATCGATGCCAAAATGATTAACATACTAGCGACAACGCTGGAAGGTTATCAAAATGTCGAGATAATCCATGCGGATGTACTGGAAGTTGACTTGGAGCAACTATTTGGCGGTCAGCCGTTTAAGGTTGTCGCCAATTTGCCCTATTACATCACCACACCGATTGTTATGACGTTACTCGAAAAAAAACTGCCGATTACACAAATCGTGGTCATGATGCAAAAAGAAGTGGCCGAACGATTCACCGCGACCCCGGGGGGGAAGGAATACGGTGCGGTCACGGTAGCAGTGCAGTATTTTTCGGTACCGGAAATGTTGTTTGAAGTCGCGCCGCAATCATTTATTCCCGAACCGGCAGTAACTTCGGCAGTCGTGCAGTTAAAATTGCGCAGCGAGAAACCAGTAATGCTAATTGATGAAGATAAATTTTTTGCGGTAATTAAAGCCGCATTCGCCCAGCGCCGTAAAACGCTGTCCAACAATCTGCGGGCATATGGAATTTGTAGTGAAGCATTGCAAGCTTTGAGCGCCACGACCCAAATCGATTTTAGCCGCCGCGGCGAAACGCTGTCGTTGCAGGAGTTTGCTACGCTTGCCAACGAATTGACGAAATAAATATCTTAGGGCAAATAGATCAAGGAGTCGCGATAATGATTAAAAAATTAGCGATATTGGTTATAATTATTCTCGGCTTGGGTATTTGGGCCGGCTATCGCATTTATTCGCAACGCCCGGACGGGTTGGCAGCCAGTGGCATGATTGAAGTTACCCGCGCCGATGTGACGCCAAAAGTGGGTGGATATTTGCGAGATTTGAAATTTGACCGCGGTGACAAAGTGCATGTCGGGCAAATTTTGTTTCGGATTGAGCGTCCGGATTTAGTAGCCAATCTTAGTGCCGCGCAATTTGCCGAACAGCGGGCGCGGGCGCAGTGGGAAGATTTGCTGAGCGGGCCGCGTTCGCAGGAAATTAGCGAGGCAGCAGCAAATGTTGCGGCGCTGCAAGTCACTTATGAACAGGCTGCGTCTGATCTGGCACGTAGTGAAGCATTGTTTAAGGATGGCGCAATCGCGGCGCAAACAATTGAAAAGGCGCATACGCTTTGCAACAACACCTATTCACAACTACAGGCAGCTCAGTCGCGATTGTCGTTGCTGCGTTCAGGGAACCGTGTCGATCAGATAGACGCTGCGAAAAAAGCCTTTGAACAGGCGGCTGCTCAAGCCAAAGCCGCACAGACCTCCATTGATGACACAGTAGTGCGCGCGCCGATCGACGGAACGGTGCTGACCCGTAATTTTGAACAAGGCGAGTATGTAGCGCCGGGTGCGGCAGTAGCGACCATCGGCGACAATACCGACTGCTGGTTGAAAGTTTACATCCCGTCCACCGATATGGGAAAAATAAAACTTGGCGAAAAATGCGCGGTTTCTATCGACAGTTTCCCTGGCAGGAAGTTCAGCGGCACAATCAACGAAATCAGCCAACAGGCCGAGTTCACGCCACGCCAGACGATAACGCCGTCCGAACGCGCAAATCTGGTATTCTACGTGAAAATAAAGTTAGATAACGGCGAGGGGATATTTAAGGCAGGGATGCCGGCGGATGTTTTAATTAAGTAGGGCTGCTGAAAAACGCGCATCTACTTCGTTGTTCGTCCGTTCGCTAACTTGCGTACTTCTAGTACGCGTCGCGTCGCGATACTCCTCACGCCTTGTACCTGCACATTTTTGAGCAGCCCTGTCAGTGGTTACAAAATATTTTAAATTCGATGTTCTGGAGAAGCAATGGATTATGCTATCGAAACTAGCGGATTGAGTAAACACTTTGGCGCGACTGTGGCTTTCGATAATGTTGATTTGCAAGTGGAGCCGGGGCAGTTGTTTGGGTTGCTCGGGCCAGATGGTGCGGGTAAAACTTCGCTGATCCGGGTGCTGTTGGATATTTATGAGAAGTCGGGCGGGGTAAAACGGATACTTGGCAAGGAAAATTTCGATCAGGTGCGTGACCATGTTGGTTACGTACCGCAGCGGTTTAGCTTGTATTCCGACTTGACCGTTTGGGAAAATATTGAATTGTTTGGTAGTTTGTATGGCGCCAATCGCGAACAGATTCGCGAGTTGGGCGATTTTGTGCTGGAATTTACTCAGCTGATTCAGTTTAAGAACCGGCTGGCGGGAAATTTGTCCGGGGGCATGAAACAAAAACTGGCGTTAGCAGCCGGTCTGCTGCATAAACCGAAAATTCTATTTATGGACGAACCAACCACCGGTGTCGACCCGGTATCGCGGCGCCAGTTTTGGCAGATGCTGTACCGGCTGCGCGAGCAAGGAATGACAATATTTGTCAGCACTCCTTACATGGACGAAGCCGAGTTATGCAACAAGACCGGGTTTATGCTCGCCGGCCGGTTGATCGCCCAAAACACACCGGTAGATATGAAAAAAAGTTTTCCGTATATTATGTTGGAAACTATGACCGCCTCGAGGGTCGCCGCGCGGTTACTGGCGCAAACGAACTGGGTCAAAACGGTAAATGTGGTCGGCGAAAAACTACGGGTAGCAGTTCAGTCCGAAGCAGAAGGGAAACACCTTTTGGCGGCTGAATTACAGGCAAACAATCTGGGATTTTCCGACATTACCCGTGAATTGGTGACGATGGAAGATGTTTTTGTATACCTCGCCGGATTGCAGAACGGCGCAACCGGCGTGACGACAACGAAAAGAGATGACGATGAACAACGCAGTTGAATTGAGCGGACTGACCAAGAAATTCGGTGATTTCACCGCGGTTAACAATCTTACGCTCACCATTCCCAAAGGGAAAATCTATGGGTTCCTCGGGCCAAACGGGTCGGGAAAGTCGACAACTATCAGAATGTTAACCGGCGTGTTGACACCGACCGGCGGCACTGGCACGGTATTGGGTTTTAACATTTTTACGGAAGGTGAACGAGTGAAACCCTATATCGGCTATATGTCACAGAAATTCAGCTTGTACAACGACTTGACAGTGCAGGAGAATCTGGCGTTCTATTCGGGCGTTTACGGGTTGGGCAAAACTGCACGGCGCGAACGTGGCCGGGCGATCGTCAAAATGGCGCGGCTGAGCGGGCGGGAAAATGAACTGGCGGCGAATTTGTCCGGCGGTTGGCGCCAACGGCTGGCGCTGGGCTGCGCGATTATGCACGATCCTCAGGTGCTATTTCTTGATGAACCGACCAGCGGTGTCGATCCGGTTTCACGGCGGATGTTTTGGGATATTATCTGTGACTTGGCTGAGGCCGGTACGACGATAATGGTGACAACGCATTTTATCGACGAGGCGGAGCATTGCGATTTGCTGGGGATAATTTTCAACGGCAATCTTATTTGTCAGGGGACACCGACCGAAGTGCGCGCGGCATTACCGGGCGATTTATACCGGATTGATACTGAAGTTCCGGCGCAGTTGATCGAAGAGCTAAAAGAAAAGCTGGGAGCCGACGTTAAAGATATATACGCGCATGGCGCCGGAGTACATATTTTAACAGAGAAAGGCAAACCGCCGCAGCTCGCCAATGTCCGGATAATTGAGCCGACATTGGAAGATGTCTTCGTCAGTTTGGTGCAAAATTGATATGCGGGCGAGTTTAAGACGGTTACGGGCGCTGCTGACTAAAGAGTTCACCCAGATAGCACGCGATAAGACCACCTTCATTATGATGATCGGCATCCCGGTCCTGCAGATTATTTTGTTTGGTTTCGCGGTAAACACCGATGTCAAACATTTACCGGCAGCGGTTTTCGACCAGAGCTTGAGCGCCGAGAGCCGTGAGCTGCTGGATTCGCTTACCGCCTGCGAGTATTTTGATTTTCAGTATGTCGAAAAAAGTAACCGGGCGGTCGATGACCGGATATTATCCGGTGATGCCAAAGTCGGGATAATTATCCCGCCAAATTTCACAGAAAACATCAAACATGGTCGTTCGGCGCAGGTGCAGGTGCTGGTGGACGCGTCCGATAATATGACGTCGTCATCGGCGATTGCCGCGGCGCAACTAGTCGGTTCGGCGAAGTCCCAGCAGATTTTGCTGGAACGTCAGGGCATTGGCCGAAAATCGAGCGAGTCGCCAATCGATATGCGTATCCGCCCCTGGTTCAACCCGGATTTTGTTTCGGCTTATTACATGGTGCCGGGAATAGTCGCCGTCATATTGACGATGACGATGGTCATGATTACCGCGATGGCGATAGTTAAGGAAAAAGAAGTCGGTACGATGGAGCAGTTGATAGTTACGCCGCTCCGGCCGGTGGAACTGATGCTGGGGAAAATCATCCCCTATGTCGTGGTTGGTTACGCGCAAACGATTATCGCGCTTTCAGCCGGAATTTTGATTTTTGACTTGCCGTTTCGCGGCAGCGCATTATTGCTGTTTGCGCTGACTACCCTGTATATTGTCGCATCGCTGGCGTTGGGAATCTTGATTTCCACGGTTTCGGAAACGCAGGTACAGGCATCGCAGATGTCGATGTTTGTTTTTTTACCGAGCATGATGCTGTCCGGGTATCTGTTCCCGCGGGAGTCGATGCCAAAGTTGTTTTATTATATCGGTGATTTGTTTCCGATAACTTACTACTTGCCGGTGGTGCGCGGAATAGTCCTCAAAGGCATCGGCATGAATTATATTTACCCGATGTTTTTCGCGCTGCTGGTCTATAGCGTGGTTGCTTTTACTGTAAGCGTAATCAAGTTCAAAAATAAACTCGGATAAAAAAATGGATTCTTGCAGGACTTTTTCAGCAAAATGTAGAATAAAGCTAGTGAAACATTTTGACTGGAGGGATTATTCATGAGCAAGGAACGGGTATTAGCCGAAAAAATCCTGGCGGTTTTTGGCGGTAAAGACAATATCGCCGCGGCGGCATATTGTATGACGAGGTTGAGACTGACACCGGTGGATGATGCCAAAGTTGATAAACCGGCGTTGAAGAAGATTCCTGGTGTAATGGGGTTAGTTGAACAAGGTGGACAATTGCAAATAGTTATCGGACCGGGCATTGTTACTAAAGTCGCGAATGAAGTGACGGCAATGACCGGTTTTCGCATGGGCGAAGTCAAGGACTTGCAATCAACTTTTGCCGATATGAAGAAAAAACCCAGTGCGTTTAAACATTTTCTTCATCAACTGGCAAATATCTTTGTTCCGCTCATACCGGCAATCATCGCGTCCGGTCTTATTAGTGGATTGACGGCGACTGGCATCAAATCCGGGCTATTCCCGGCGGCTGAATGGGTTAAAATCCTTCAAGTATTGGGTTCGGCGCTGTTTGCCTATCTCGGTATTTTGGTTGGTATCAACGCCGCCCGCGAGTTTCGCGGCACCCCGGCGATGGGTGGCTTGGCCGGGGCAATAATGATTTATCCGGATATTGCCAAAATCACCCTGTTCGGTTCGCCATTAGTTCCAGGGCGCGGCGGGTTGTTGGGCGTACTACTAGTTGTCTGGTTTATGTGCTTGATTGAGCGCGCGATCAGAAAGCGGATGCCTAACGCGCTGGATATTATTTTGACGCCACCGTTGACGTTAATTATTACCGGGTTTGCGACATATTTTATTTTACAACCGGTTGGCGGCTATCTATCAGATGGGATTGTCTGGTTTTTCAACACGCTGACGAACCTGAGCACGACTTTCGGCGCCAGCGGTTCAATATTCGGTTATATAATTGACGCGCTGGCCGGGGCGATTTTGGCGGGAACTTTCCTGCCGATTGTAATGACCGGCTTGCATCAAGGCTTGGCGGCTATTCACACTGAACTTATTAAGCAATCCGGAGCCACGGCATTATTGCCGATTCTGGCGATGGGCGGCGCCGGTCAGGTCGGCGCTGTTGTCGCGGTATATATGAAAAGCAAGAATCCACGGATCAAAGAACTCATTCGCGGCGCATTACCGGCTGGGTTTCTCGGCATCGGCGAGCCGCTAATTTATGGTGTTACGTTGCCGATGGGAAAACCATTCATTACCGCCTGTTGCGGCGCAGCTGTCGGCGGGGCCTGGCAATGTATGATGCATACGGCATCGGTAGGTTTAGGAATTTCCGGATTGCCATTGGCGTTGCTAATTCAACAAGGTAGTGTTTTGAATTATTTAATGGGTGTTATTATTGCTTATATTGCCGGTTTCTTGATAACATCGGCGGTCGGCTTTGATGATAGCTTGGAAGATTAGGTGAATATGTTCAAAAAAGGAATTTCAGCTTATGTTGGAATGGAACACTCGTTAACGGATAACGTGGCTTACTTAAAGATGGCATCGAAATACGGTTACTCGTTACTGTTCACTTCGTTGCACGTACCCGAAGCAAGCGCCGAAGATATTCTTCGCGATTTTGGTGAATTCACCAGCCAAGCTAAAGCGCTTGGTTACCGAACCATTGCCGACATCAGTCCGCGGGCGTTTAACATGCTCGGCGCAAGTATGGCGGATTTAGAGCCGCTCAGGGAATTTGCAGTTGATGTCTGGCGGTTTGACTTTGGCTTCTCATTTAAGGAAATCGCTTGTTTTTCAGAAAACGGACAATTTAATATTCAAGTAAATGCCAGTACGATTGATAAACAGGCGCTCAAACAGTTGCTGCGTACCCGGATTCGGGCTCACAATATTGAATCTTGTCACAATTTTTATCCGCGTGAAGAAACTGGTTTAAGTTTCGAGTTGTTCTGTCAGCGGTCAGTGGAATTCCGCAAACAGGGAATCCCGGTTTACGCGTTTATCCCGTCCCGGGAAAATCCGCGCGGACCGATTTACGCCGGATTGCCAACTCTTGAAGAACATCGCGAGATACCGTCATTGATTGCAGCCAAACATTTTGCAGCTACCGGGCTGTGTGACGGAGTAATCTTTGGTGATTCATTTGTTCCGGAAGCTGAACTAAAAGCAGTCGGCGAATTACCCGGTGACGTAGTGCAATTAAAATGCCGGGTGACTGCCGGAATTTCAGAAATCGAGCGAACCATCTTATTTGCGACAAAACATACTAACCGTACCGACCCGGGCCGCTATTGCCTGCGCTCCGAGGAATCGCGCGGTCTGTACAATATTAATGCTGACCGGCAAATTATCGCGCCGAACAATACTGTTTTGCGGACGTGCGGGGCAATCGCCATTGACAATAGCGGCTACGGCAGGTATATGGGCGAATTGCAGTTGATAACTCAGGAACTGGCGGCCGATCAACGCGTAAATGTTGTCGCCGAAGTTATTGAGGAAGAGTTATTTTTACTAGACTACATCAAACCAGGACAGCGCTTTGCGTTCATAGAAGAGTAGGTAGCTGGCGGTTGGCTACTGGTGTTGTAAGCAGATGCAAAAACTCTAATTGTTCAAGCGGCCAGCTGCTAGCCGCAAATCGGAAGGGGTATTATGAGCGAAAAAATCGATTTGACTAAAATATTAACCGAGACCCGTAATCCGGCGACTCTGGACATTGATGCGCTTGCCACTATTGATATGGTTCGAAAAATGAACGATGAGGATTTAAAAGTTCCGGCGGCGGTTCGGGAGCAATTGGCGGAAATTGCCGAATTGATCGATATTATTGCCGCTGCTTTTCAAAAGGGCGGGCGGTTGTTCTATATCGGTGCCGGCACGAGTGGCCGGCTAGGAATTCTCGATGCCTCGGAATGTCCGCCAACCTACGGAGTATCGGCGGATATGGTTCAAGGTCTGATTGCCGGTGGCTTGCCGGCGGTGTTTGCCGCTCAAGAGGGAGCGGAGGATTCGTTAGAACTGGCCCAAGGGCAATTGCTCGAACAAAATCTTAAAGCCGATGATGTTGTTGTCGGGTTGGCGGCGAGTGGTCGCACCCCCTATGTAATAGCCGGACTGAAATTTGCCAAAACTGTCGGCTGCAAAACCGGCTCGATTGCCTGTACAAACAACTCGGCGATCGGATTGATTGCTGATGTTGCGATTGAATTATTGACCGGTCCCGAAGTAATCACCGGTTCGACCAGGATGAAAGCCGGTACCGCGCAAAAGTTGGTTTTGAATATGTTATCGACCGGCGCAATGATAAAATCTGGAAAAGTGTTTAGTAACCTTATGGTCGATGTGCAGTCGACAAATAAAAAGTTAGTAGAACGTGCCAAACGGATTGCGATTAATGCCACCGGTTGCGATTATGAAACTGCCGAACAAGCAATTGCTGCTAGTGACGGCAGCGTTAAGACGGCTATTGTAATGATTATTGCCGGGGTAGATGTTGTTGTTGCCCGTCGCGCATTGGTTGAAAGTAATGGTTTTACGGCTGACGCGTTGAAAAGTTTAGTCAAAAACGGTTGAGTTTATAGCTCAGTAGCGGTTATAATTGAATTAAAGTAATGATGCAAGGCGGTGAATGATATGTTTGGTAAATTATTCGGACGAAAGAAAAAAAACAATCAGGAAGTTGTTCAGATTATTAGTTGTCCGGAAAATTCCGCGCTTGCTTATGTGTCGGGAAAAGTTATTCCCATTGAACAATGTGGCGAGAAAATGTTTGCTCAAAAGACACTGGGTGATGGCGTAGTAATTGTGCCAAATGACGGTAAAATAATTGCGCCGTTTGATTGCGAAATAGTCATGGCGTTCGCTACCGGTCATGCGTTTGGGCTACGGTCGAAAAATGGTGTGGAGTGCATGTTGCATCTGGGAATTGATACAGTGCATTTAGCCGAACCGGTATTCAAACCGCAGGCATTTGAAGGCGACCGGGTGGTTGCCGGAACGGTGCTGGCCTATGCTGATCTTGAAGCGATTAAGCGGGGTGGCAAGAATATTGCAATGTTGTGTATGCTGACAAACGGTGATAAGTGGAAGATAATCCATAAAACACTTGACGGAACGGTCCGCGTCGGACAGTCAGTTGTGTTGCGCTTCGAAAAACTAACATAGTTTATAATTTGAACGTGGGGTGGTTAGATGAAATTTATTAATGCCAACCTGGTTTTTCCGCATGAGTTGCTCGAAAACGGGACGCTGGCGGTGGAAAATGGAATAATCGTTGCCAGAAGCGCAGATGGCGCGACGATTGATTGTAAAGGCAAGTTTATTATCCCCGGACTGATTGATATTCATGTTCACGGCGCCGGTGGCGCTGACGCAATGGATGCGACGGCAGAAAGCTTGGCGATTTTCGCGTTGACGCTATTGCAGCACGGTACTGTGGCATTTTTGCCAACGACAATGTCAGCATCGCTCGAGGCAGTGATTGCGGCAATGTGTAATATTAGTGAATGTCGCGGAAACATTCCCGGCGCCGAAATTCTCGGCGCGCACATGGAAGGTCCGATTATTTCGGTGAAGTTCAAGGGCGCTCAGGCAGAAGAGACTATTACGACAAACGCTGCCGGCGCTGGCGCCGATTTTATCCGCGCAGTTACGGAGATTTGTCCGGGTATCGTAAAAATTGCCACTATTGCCCCGGAACGAGTGGATGTCAACGAGGTAGTAAAAGTTTGCCTGGAAAACAATATCGTCGCGTCTGCCGGTCATACCGGTGTGGATTACGACGGCATGAAAGCGGCGATTGCCGCCGGAGTCCGCAGTATGACCCACTCGTTTAACGCGATGCTGGGAATCGTCCACCGCAAGCCTGGACCGCTGGTTGCGGCGTTGACTGACTCACGAGTGAATATGGAATTTATCGGTGACGGTGTCCATGTTCATCCGGCGGTATTGGATCTGGTACTCAATGTAAAAAAAGACAAAGCCTGTTTGATCTCGGATTCGATTCGCGCAATGGGTATGCCTAACGGCGAATATGATTTGGGCGGACAGACTACTATCGTTCGCGACGGCATGGCGCTATTACCGGACGGGACGATTGCCGGAAGCGCTTTTCCGTTGATGCAGGGCATCAGAACTATGGTTGGCTTTGGCTGGTCAATAACTGATGCAGTACGACTGGCAACTTTTAATCCGGCAAAATTTCTCGGTATTGATGATCGGCTTGGTTCGCTGGAAATTGGCAAGGAAGCATCGTTTGTAGTTCTCAATGATGATTTGAGTATTGAGCAGATTTGGCTTCGTGGTGTTCAAGTACATTAACAGTAAATAATATTTTATTTTGGAGGTTTCTGTGGAAATTATTTATCGTCCGTCTTATGAAACTATGAGTCAGGAAGCGGCCAGGATGTTTGCTCGTCAAGTGCTGAGAAAGCCCAATAGTGTATTAGGGCTAGCGACCGGTAGCACGCCGATTGGTATGTATAATCATATGGTAAGAATGTATAAAGAGGGTTTGATTAGCTTTTCTAACGCCCGAACTTTTAATCTTGATGAATATGTTGGCTTATCGCGGAATAATCCGCAGAGCTACGCCTATTTTATGTATGAACATTTAATTAGCAAAGTTGATTTTTTCACAGATGCTTGTGATATTCCTAACGGCATCGCTCCAGACTTGGAACAAGAGTGCGACCGCTATAACCGCAAAATGGAGAAGTGCGGCGGTGTAGATTTGCAGGTATTGGGTATTGGTTGGAATGGACATATCGGTTTTAACGAACCATCGCATGATATGAAAGTAAAAACCCATATAGTTGATTTGACAGAAGATACTATTGAAAAGAACGCCCGATTTTTTGACGACATCAATGAAGTCCCACGCAAAGCCATTTCCATGGGAATCGGCAGCATTATGCGAGCACGTAAAATTGTCTTGTTGGTCAGCGGCGAAGGCAAGCGTGAAATCCTTAATCAAACGCTGTTTGGACCGGTAACTCCGGAAATTCCGGCGAGTATTCTCCAGTTTCATAACGACACCACGGTGATAACTGATATTAAACTTTAAAATGGCGGACTGCGAGGAGAGAGAATGAAAAAAATTGATGCAGATAGCGGATTAAAACGGGATATTGGTTTTTGGCCGGCGTTAGCCATCGTCGTCGGTACGATTATCGGCGCCGGGGTATTTATGAAACCGGCAGTAGTACTCAACTACGCTGGCGGTTCCGGTGAAGCGTTGGCGGCCTGGGTTATTGGCGGAGTTTTGATCTTGACCGGCGGATTAACGGTTGCCGAGTTAGGGGCAATGATTCCTAAAACTGGCGGTGTTTACGCTTACCTCGAAGAGGTTTATGGCGAAACAACAGCGTATATGTTCGGTTGGATGCGAACAGTGGTGTTCGCGCCGGCAACATTGGCGGCGTTGGGCTTGTTTTTTGCTTCGATTTTCGTGCAGACTTTCGGCTATTCTAATGGCTGGATAATTCCAATCGCCTTGGTTTCGTTGTTGACGTTGATGGTGATAAATATTGCCGGCGCTAAGTACAGCGGTTATTTTCAGTTAGCAGCCACAGCGATTAAAATGTTACCGATTGCCGGCTTGGCAGTGGCCGGGCTGGTATTTGGCACGCAGCAAATAGTTGAACCAGCTTTTGCCGCTGACGCGCCTTCGGCCACCGGAATGTGTCTGGCGGTATTAGCAACCTTGTTCGCCTATGACGGATTTACTAACGTTGCCGTTGTCGCAGGCGAACTTCGCGATCCGGCTAAAATAATTCCCCGAGCCACTGTGGTAGGTATTGCCATCGTTATTGTGGCTTATCTGTGCGTCAATATTGCAATATTCCATACTTTGAGCGACCAGGACATTTTACATTTAGGAAAAGCCACTTCAGCAACCGCTGCCGAGCATTTATTTGGCAGTTTTGGCGGCAAGCTTATTAATATCGGTATCTTGATTTCGATATTTGGCGGTATGAACGGCTATTTACTGACATTGGCCAGAGTGCCTTACGCGATGGCTTGTCGAAATCAATTACCAGCCTCTAGTTGGTTTAGAAAAATCAACGCCAATTTGGGAACACCGGTAAATAGTATTGTTTTCATCATAATTATTTCCGTTGCCGAGTTGGGAATGGATCCGGATTGGCTGACGAATTTTTCGATTTTATCGTTGTGGTTGTTTTATATTCTTACTTACACCGGTTTGTTTATTCTTCGACGCCGTAATCCGGATGCCATCCGACCGTACCGGGTGCCGTTATATCCATTTGTACCGGCGATTGCGCTGGCTGGCGGAATATTTGTGTTTGTTTGGACTTGGTTTGGCGATTGGAAAGTTTCGCTGGCATCTTGCGGTTTGACCGTTATCGGGTTGCCAGTACTGTGGCTGGTCCGAAAGTATAGCAATAAATAGCTGGAGGAATAATTGAAAAGCATCGAAGGCGGTTTGATTGTATCTTGCCAGGCGTTAGAGCACGAGCCGTTGCATAGTTCGTTTATAATGGGCAAAATGGCATTGGCGGCTAAGCAAAGCGGCGCTGTTGGTATCCGTTGCAACACCGTGTCAGACATCCGGGAAATCAAAAATAGCGTTGATTTGCCGCTGATCGGCATCATCAAACAGAACTACGGGGAATGTAACGTCTATATTACGCCGACCATGAAAGAAGTAGACGCTTTAGTCGCAGAAGGTGTCGACATCATCGCAATCGATGCCACCGACCGGTTGCGTCCGGACGGTAAAACCACCGAACAGTTTGTCAAAGAAATTAAAAATAAATACCCAGGTCAATTGTTGATGGCCGACATCGCAACTCTGAGTGAAGCCAAGAACGCGAGTATTTGGGGTTGCGATTATGTCGGAACGACTTTGCATGGTTATACTGAATCAACAGTCGGTTGCAATGTTGCCGAAAACGACTTTCAATTTTTGCGCGAAGTAGTTGCGACCTCAACTGTTCCGGTCATTGCTGAAGGTAAGGTTGATACGCCGGAAAAAGCCCGGCGAGTGCTGGATTTGGGCGCTTATTGCGTGGTAGTTGGCGGAGCAATAACCCGACCGCAAGAAATCACCCAGAGGTTCGTAGCAGCAATAAACCACTAACTACTAGCCGCTAACCACTAACCGCTAACCACTAACCGCCATTAACCACTAACTATAATCGGAGTTATTATGAAATATGACTGTATCGTAATCGGTGGCGGAACTGCCGGAGCCTGTGCCGGAATCGCGGCGGCCAGAAATGGTCTGAAAACTTTAATCGTTGAGAGTTTTGGATTTTTGGGCGGTACGCAGACCGGCGGCTTGGTGACGCCGCTAATGTCTACGTTGATAGCCGATCCGGATAAAGCTAATATCTCCGGATTGAACAACGAAATTATCCGGCGGATGGAAGCAACCGGCGATGCTAACGGCGTGTGGTTCAATCCGGAAGAACTTAAATTTGTCTTGGAAGAACTGGCCGTTTCTGCCGGTGCGGAAATTTTGTATTTCACTCAGTGTATTGGCGTAACGGTGGCTGATGGGGAAATTTTATGTCTTCAAATATTTAACAAAGCCGGCATCCAGACACTCGCGGCGGACTATTTTATTGATTGTAGCGGCGACGCCGATGTTGCGATTATGGCTGGAGTTCCTTATGAATCCGGTAGTCCCAAGAGCGGAAAAAATCAGCATATTTCATTGCGCTTTGAGTGCGGTGGAGTAAATTTGGCGCAGTTTGCCCAATATATGACTACATTAGCCGGTTGGGAACACAATCCGCGCGAGTTGCACGCGGCGCATACCAATTACAAAAACTGGGATTTGTCGCCGGTTTTTGCCGCAGCAGTGGCAGAAGGATTGATTGAACTTACCGACGGCAATTATTTTCAGATGTTTTCGATTCCGGGAAAACCGGATGCGGTGGCGTTTAACTGCCCGGAAATAAAGGAAGATCATAACGGCGCCAATCCCGAACACTTATCAAAAGCGGTAATCAAAGGGCGTCAAATGATTCGCCGCTACCTAAAGTTTATGCGTGCGAAATTTCCTGGATTTGAGCAGGCTTATATCAATCAGGTTGCTACACAAGTTGGTGTTCGTGAAACCCGGCGGATAGTGGGTGATTATGTATTAACGGCGGAGGATGTCGCCGGTTACGCCAAGTTTACTGACGGAATTACGCGAAGTAACTGGTATATGGATGTTCACGGTAGCGATGACGAGCGCGAGCAAGTCGAGCTGATTAAATCGGCGGAGTTGCCGGCTGCTGAAAAGTATTATGATGTGCCTTACCGGTGTATGTTTTCCAGCAAGATTTCCAATTTGCTGGTCGCTGGACGCTGTATTTCCAGTGATTTTTCCGCGCAAAGTTCGTATCGGATAATTCCTACCTGTCGGGCGCTGGGTGAGGTCGCCGGTCACGCTGCGTTTCTGGCAAAATCGGCAGGTTGTAGTGTCGGGGAAATAACCGGTGAGCAAATTCAGTTGCTATTACGGGCAAATGGCGCTGGTTACTAATAAATGGCGCAACCAAAATGCTATACCAGTACTGATGTCAGCGCCGGTTTGAAGTCCAGCGGTATTTCGGGTCATGAAATATTATTGGTGCATAGCTCGCTAAAAAGTTTCGGACAAATAGCCGGAGGCGCATCCAGCGTGGCAGGCGCGTTAATTGCTATGGGTAACACAGTTATATTTCCGGCGTTTACCGGAAAAATAACCGACGGCAAAAATTGTCCGCCGGTAATGAATGTAACTCTATCGCCGACTTGGACCGGAGCGATACCGGAAACTGCGCGAAAAATGCCTGGCACGCTACGGTCACTACACCCGACACATTCATTAGTCGGGTTCGGCGCTCGCGCCGCAGAGATGCTTGCCGGTCATGAACGCACTCATTCACCGTGCGACGAAAGCAGCCCGTTTTATAAATTAGTAAAAAACAATGCTGTTATAGCGCTGTTTGGCTGCGATCATAATAGTAATACGCTGGTTCATTGTTGCGAAGAACTTGCCCGAGTGCCATATCATTTGCAGGCGGATGTTACCGACGGTGTCGTCGTCTCTGAAAGTCAAACGATTGTTGTAGCAAACCAGCTGCACAACTGGCAGAAACCGCCCACTGATTTTAATGCAATTGAGCATTTACTGTTGGCGGCGCGAGCGATAACATTTGCCGAGGTTTGCCAAGCGCCTGTAAAAATAATTGATGCCCGCAAAATGTATGATGTTTTATACAACCAACTAATTTGTGAACCGGAATTCCTGTTAGTCTGATTTGAGGAATAGATGAAGAAAGTTTCTTTGATAATTTGCATTATTTTTTTAATAGTATCAGCAGTGGCTGGTTGCGGTAGCCCGGAAAAAAGCCCAACTGTTTCCGGCAACATAAAGCTGGCATTGATTCTCGACCCGGCTTCTGCGGTAGACGAGCAGTACAACCATCAATTAGAAACCACTGTGAAAAAGGCTGCTGACCAATATCGTAACCGATTGACGGCTGAAATCATTCGAATTCCCGGTAATGGAATTGATCGAAAAAAATACATTGATGAGCAGCTCAGCAATGGAAAATACGATTTAGTCATCGATTCGGATTTATATTATACCCGTAATGTCGTCGAATTAGCGGAAAAATACCCGCAGACCAAATTTGGAATTGTTGATGAAGATATCGCCGAAGTTGGAAAAAACAGCAATTTGTTGTTGCTTAGTTACAATGCTTTTCAAGAAGGTTTTGTTGCTGGCTATTCGGCGGGAATAAAAGCTAAAACCGCCGTAGCAATCGTCGCGTTAAAAGGCAATCCTAACTCGTACAAATTGATCAAAGGGTTTAGGGCAGGTATTGAGTACGCAAACAAATCGCTTAAAATCATCAAAAAAGATATTGAGCTCCAACAGTATAACGTCAGTAACGTTTTTGATAACGAACAAAAGTTAAGGAACGAAGTTTTCAACTCGGTAAAGCAGGCCGTCGGTGAAGGTGCAGACGTTGTGCTTCCAGACTCTTTGATTCCGATCGCTCCGGTAATAGCGGCAGTCCAAAATTCGCCCGCGCTGATTGTTTCGACAGAAATTGAATATTCGAGTTTAGTAAAAGACCCCAATTATCTCAGCTGTATTGTTGAAGATTACGAATTCGGTATCAATCAGCTTATCACGCGGGTGCTGACCGGCGGGTTCAAGGGTGGAAAATTGGAAATGAATTTTCTTAATGAGGGGTTGAAGTTTAGTTCAGTTGATAAAGACAATCAAGCCGCTTGTGAACGACTAATTAAGGAATTAGTCAATAATCCTAAACTAATAGCTAATTTGGAGGTCATCCAATGAAAATCGTTTATCTGCCGCTAGACGAGCGTCCCTGTAACTATATTTATCCGCAGATGATTGCTGATATTCGTAAGAATATTGAATTAGTTGCGCCCCCGCGGGAATTGCTCGGCACAAAAAAAAGCGCTGCTGATACCGAAAAATTGTGGGAGTGGTTGCAAATCGCGGTATTGGATGCTGACAAACTGGTCGTGTCCTTAGAACAATTAGTTTACGGCGGTTTATTGCCGAGCCGGTTGCATTTGGAAAGTGTTGAAACGCTTCGGTCGCGCCTCGACCGCTTGGCGGATATTAAGTCGCAAAACACTGAAATTGAAATCCTGGCGGCCTGTTTAGTTATGCGCACACCAACATACAGTTCATCCGAGGAAGAACCGGACTACTACCAGGAATATGGCAACGACATTTTCCGCTGGGGTTGGCTGACGGACAAGTCCGAGCGCGAAGGGTTGGTTGAAAGCGAAAAATTCGAGCTAAATCAGCTGATTATCAGGTTGCCAGAACAGCATTTGACTGATTATTGCGACCGGCGTAAGAAGAATATCGAAATCAACAAAGCGGCAATAGCTTTGACTGATTCCGGCGTAATTGATTTTTTGTCGATACCGCAAGATGATTCGGCACCATACGGATTTACCGCCATCGACCAGAAAACCATCGTTGGCGAAGTTTTTGACCGGCGCTTGCAACAGCGGGTGCATATGTATCCTGGCGCTGACGAAGTTGGTTGTACGTTGTTGGCGCGGTGTATCGCGTACAAATATCGGCCTTTGAAAATATTTCCGTTTTACAGCGCTGTTAACGCTGCAAATGTCGTCGCGCTCTACGAAGACCGTCCGCTTGGGGAATGTTTGAAAGCGCACATATTGGCGGCGGGATGTTTGCTGGCGGATAATCCGGAGCAAGCCGATATTATTTTGGCGGTTAATGCGCCGGGGAAATTTATGCAAGAATCGGCAAGTCAGTTTGCCAAAGATATTACCTATTCTTCATATCGCAACTTGCGCGAATTCGTTGCGCGAATTAGCGACTACATCACTGACGGCTATCAAGTGGCGGTAGCCGACGTGGCGTTTTGTAATGGCGGTGATCATGAATTGGTACAGATGCTCGATGATGCCGGGATGTTAGACCAAATAACCGCTTATGCCGGTTGGAATACTAACTGTAATACTACCGGCACGGTTATTGCCACGGCGATATTTGCTTACGAGAATTCTAAAGCCAGAGAGATCGTGTACAATAAAATCTATCATTTGTTGGAGGGCTGGGCTTATCAAGGCGTTGTGCGCCAAGAAATGATCGAGAGCTTTTTGCCGCAATATGGAGCTTCTTATTTTGTGCTTAATGGATTCGATGAAGAAATCAATAGGGAGACGGAGCGACGTTTAGGGCTGTTCTGGAACGCCAATATTAGGAATTCGTTTTTCAACTGGGAAATAGAGCATTTAGCGGTCTGGCGGCCGTGGCGGCGGATGTTTGAGATTGGCATAACATTCGACTTGCTCTACAGGAAACATTAGATGGCTATGAAACAATACGCGGCGATAGACATCGGCGGCACCGATGTAAAATATGGAATAGTAGATAGTTCCGGGTCTATTATTTTTCGTGCAAAAACTGCGACCGAAGCGTATCTGGGCGGCGAAGCGCTGATTACGAAAGTGATTGCCCTGATTGAGCAGTTGCAGGCGAATTATGAAATCAGCGGCATTGGCGTGAGCGCGGCCGGTGTAATTGATACTAGTACCGGTACGGTGCTGTTGGCCAACAATAATTTGCCCGGCTGGCAGGGGATGCCAATAAAAATGCGCTTGGCGGAAAAGTTCGCCTTGCCGGTAGCGGTAGAAAATGATGTTAACTGTGTGGCGCTTGGTGAAAATTGGTTGGGCGCCGGCATTGATTTGCACAATTTTGTTTGTGTAGCGCTCGGTACCGGCGTGGGCGGCGGAATTATTTTGGATAATGAGATTTATCGCGGCTTTCATTACTCGGCCGGAGAAGTAGGTTGTCTGCGAACAAAGCCGGGAATAACCGATTTTTTAGAAAAAAACGCCGCAACTTCAATTTTAGTTAAAAACATTTTAAAAAAAGAAGGAAAATCAAATATCGACGGCGAATATATCTTTAACCAGGTTAGAGCCGGAAATATGATATACATTTCGGCTCTGTCAGAGTGGGCCTTGGAAGTAGCAGCGGGACTGGCGGATATTGTCTATCTGCTCGATCCGCAGGCGATAGTTATTGGTGGCGGAGTTTCCGGTTCGCCGGACATCTTGCTACCAGCGCTTAAATCGGCTTTGGCAGAATACTTGCGACCAGGATTTGGTTGTGATTTGCGGGTGACGCGACTGGGAAACAATGCCGGTATGCTTGGCGCAGTGTATCCGCTCATTTAGTTAGATGATACAAAAATAAAAGGAGAAGAGTATGGCACAAGTTTTATTGAAAGGCGTAGAAAAGTTATACGCTAACGGATTCAAGGCAGTTCACGGTATCAACCTCGAAATCAAGGATGGCGAATTCATGGTTTTTGTCGGTCCGTCTGGTTGCGCGAAATCGACGACGTTGCGAATGATTGCTGGTTTGGAAGAAATTTCCGGCGGCGAGATAGTCATTGGCAATCGCGTAGTAAATGATGTATTGCCTAAAGATCGCGGTATTGCGATGGTTTTCCAAAACTACGCCTTATATCCGCACATGACAGTTTACGGCAATATGGCATTTGGTTTGGAATTGCAAAAAATGCCTAAAGCCGAGATTAAGCAGCGCGTTCACGAAGCTGCAGAAAAATTGGAAATCACCGATCTGTTGGATCGCAAACCCAAGCTCTTGTCCGGTGGACAACGTCAACGCGTTGCTCTTGGTCGCGCTATCGTGCGTAAACCGGATGTATTCTTGTTTGACGAACCGCTTTCCAATCTTGATGCTAAACTGCGGGTAAGTATGCGGGTTCGTATCGCGCATTTGCATAAAGAACTAAAAACCACGATGATTTATGTAACTCACGACCAAGTAGAAGCTATGACTATGGGTGATCGCATCTGCGTGTTGAGTCTTGGACGCATTATGCAGGTAGATAGTCCGATGAATCTTTATGATTTCCCGGCTAACAAGTTCGTTGCCGGTTTTATCGGCAGCCCGGCGATGAATATTCGCCAAGCCGATCTGGTTTCCGAAGGAAATGATGTTTTTGTAAAAATCGGCGATGTAAAAATGCCGTTACCAGCCAAGAAGGCCGCTAAAGTTCGCGGTTCAGTTGGTAAAAAAGTCTGGTTTGGCGTTCGTCCGGAGCATATCAGCATTCGACCATTCGCTGAAAGCGTATCTGACGAAGTAAAAGGCGTGACTTCAATTACCGAGCAAATGGGTAGTGAAGCTTATGTTTATTTTGCCGCCGGCGGCGTAGAGTGGATTTCGCGCATGGAAGCCCATGTTTCCCGTGAAGTTAAACAAGATACTCCGTACACTTTCTATTTCAATATCGAAAATTGTCATATTTTTGATTTTGAAACTGAACAAAATATTTCACTGTAAATTTCATTATTAATAAACACCGCCGCGAGGCGGTGTTTTCGTTTTGGAGGCAATATGAAAATTGTTATCGCAGTAGATTCTTATAAGGGTACATTATCCTCTCCACAGGTAGCGGTTATCATTGAGCGCGGCTTGCAAAAAAGTTTGCCGAATGCCGAGTACGTAAAAATACCGGTTGCCGATGGCGGCGAAGGTACCGTCGAAGCCGTAGTTACTGCCACTGACGGAGAATATATAACGACAAATGTTTTGGGACCACTTGGTGAAACGGTGCCGGCCAAGTATGGAGTGACTGGTGATAAAACGACGGCAGTAATCGAAATGGCCGCAGCGTCTGGTTTGCCGCTGTTAGCCCCTGAGCAGTTAGATGCGCTTGGTGCGACTACTTTTGGTACCGGGCAGTTGATAAAAGATGCGCTCGATCGCGGTTATCGGCGAATAATTATTGGCTTAGGCGGCAGCGCTACTACTGACGGCGGTGTTGGAATGGTACAGGCTTTGGGCGTGAGCTTTTTGGATAAAAACGCTGTAGAGCTTGGGTTTGGCGGTGGTCAGTTGGTAGAATTGACCAGCATTAATTTGGCTGGTATTGACAGTAGGATTAGCGCGGCAGAAATTCTCGTGGCTTGTGACGTGGATATAAAGCTGTATGGTGAATACGGAGCGGCGCAAAACTACGCCCGTCAAAAGGGGGCGACCGACGAAATGATCAGCCGCTTGGATGCTGGTTTGGAAAATTACGCTAAAATTGCCTTGGCAGCTACCGGAGTTGATGCCGCCGCCGTTCCCGGTTGCGGCGCGGCAGGAGGAACGGCAGCGGCGGCGCTGTATTTCCTAGGAGCGCGGCTGCTACCCGGCGCTGAATTGGTGCTTGGAGCAGTCGGGTTTGAAAAAGTTATCAACGGAGCGGATCTGGTCATCACCGGAGAAGGACGGACTGACTTTCAAACGTTACAAGGCAAGGCGCCGGCAGTGATCGCGCAGATCGCCGGCCGCCATGGCATTCCGACGATTTGTATTTCCGGGGCATTAGACGAAAGCGCCGAAAAATTATTGGATAACGGTACTTTTGCAGCGATGTTTTCAACAGTGTTCAAGCCGTGCAGCCTTTCGGACTGTTTAGAAAACGCTGAGGCGAACTTGTTTAGGACGGCAAAGAATATTGGCGCGTTGTTGTCATTAAGAAATTTATTCTCCAGGCAGGAAAATTAAAAATTTTGCAGAATGTTATGTAATAGAATATGTTTGTTGAGGAGTATTTATGAAGCGAGCGCTGATTGTATCGGGTGGATGGGACGGACACACTCCGCTTGAGTCCGGAGAATATTGCCGTAAATTATTGGAACAAGAAAATATTGTTGTGGATATGCAGCAAAGCCTTGAAGCGTTTTCAAATTACAATGAGCTGCTGAAATATGATTTAATCGTGCCAAATTGGACGATGGGTAAAATCGAACAAGCCTGGGTGGAAAATGTCAGTCAGGCAATCGCGGCGGGCGTGGGTTTGGCCGGCTGGCACGGCGGAATGTGCGATGCCTTTCGGGAAAACACCCTGTGGCAGTTTATGACCGGCGGTCAATTCGTTGATCACCCGGGTGGGGATCAAGCCGAATACCGGGTGTGCTACACAGCATCTGCCGGTCCGCTTACTGAAGGGCTAAAGGATTATTGGCTAAAAGCAGAACAATACTATCTGCACGTCGATCCAGCTAACGAAATTCTCGCAGTAGTTGATTTTCCAAACGGTTTTGAATGCGCCAATAACGCTAACGGACCGGTACAGATGCCGAGCGCCTGGACCAGACGCTGGGGTGGTGGGAGAGTTTTTTACACAGCGCTTGGGCATAATGCCGCCGAGTTGATGGTGCCGGAGGTTACCGAACTGTTACGGCGCGGACTGCTATGGGCAATGCGCTGACGAAAAATTTCAAAAGGGGTGGGGATGATTGTGCGAAGGAAGACTGAGCTTGTGGCGGTGCTAATACTATGTTTATTGTTGTTTGTCGGCGCGACTGGTTACGCGCTGCCGTTGCCAGCATACCGGGCGCCGGTAACCGAAGATTTTAGCAGTCTGTCCTGGAGTGCAGCGTTCGACCAGCTGCACGCTAAATTTTCGCGTGAATACGCCTTTACCAAGTGGAAAAACATTGACTGGGTCGGTTTGTACAATAAATATCAACCGAAAATTGCCAAAGCCCAAAATGCGCAGAACTTTGAAGCATATTATCTGGCATTGCGCGAGTATGTAAACTGCATACCCGACGGTCACGTTCGGATGAGCAATATTCAGGACATTAACGATAATTTTATTGGTGGTGGCTTTGGTTTTGCGGTGACGAAACTTACGAATGGTAAGCTAATCGTGAGCTGGGTCGACGAAAGCAGTCCGGCATTTGCGCTCGGGATGCGCCCCGGCGCCGAGCTGTTAGAGTGGAATAATCGCCCGATAGCTGTTGCTTTGAGTGAAAAATCGACTATTTTCGCTTCCAATTCTGCCACTAACGAGGATTTGGATAATCAAAAAGCGCGCTATCTCACCCGGGAGCATCTCGATGCTGACGTTGTGGTAGCTTTTCTGAACATCAATTCCGGAAAACCGATCATCGCCGAGCTTACGGCATATGCTGATAAGAAAAAATCGCTGTCATATAGCTATCCAAACTCGGTCGTCTCCGATGGGTTGAGGGACCTTATCTTAGAAGTTGCCAATCCAGCGGCGCCACCAACGTCAATGGTTGAAACAAAAATTATTGATGGCGACATCGGCTACATCAAAATCTGGGGAGAAATTGATGTCGATTTCCAACAGACTGGCACTCCGCAATCAACGCTAAATTTGTTTAGATCGGCGTTGAGTGAATTTAACAACAGAAAAATCTCCGGACTGATTCTCGACATCAGAAACAATGTTGGCGGATCAGATGTAATGGTTGTGGATATCCTGGCTTCTTTTTATAAAGAAAAATCTTTTTATGAGTATCAAAATGGCTTCAATACCATAACCGGTGTTATGGAAATCTGGCCGGATCCAGACAGGAAACCGGCTGAAGCCGATTGCGGATTATATATCGAACCAACTGTGCCGTTTTTTGCCGGTACAGTCGTCGCCATTATTAATTCCAAGTGTGTCAGCTCCGGCGAAGGACTGGCCATGGGAATAAAAAATCTCCCCAACGGGGATACTTTAGGTTTTTACGGGACAAACGGCTCGTTTGGTATGGCTGGCGATGAAGCGAAAATGCCCGGGAGTATTGAAGTACACTGGCCGTACGGACAGTCACTGGATAAAAATAAAATCGTCCAGATCGACAGTCGTAATGGCAACGGTGGTGTGACACCCTCGATTCGTACGCCAATGACGCTGGAAAATGCTTTGCGAGTTGCCAATGGCGAGGACGTTGAACTCGAGCAGGCGGTTGCAGTAGTAAAATCTCGAATAGCCGGGAATATTGTGGAGAGCAAATGAAACGAATATTTGAACTGAAAAACTCGGAAATGCCGCAAATCGATAAACAACAATTGGTAGAAATCATCCGTCACTCTGAAGGACGGACGCTGTGCGCGGAAACGGTTATCAGCTGTCCGCCGCTGTCCGGCGGCGTATCTAATCCGGAGCTGGCAGCGGCATTTGGCGCCGATTTGATTACCCTTAATGATTTTAGTTTGACTGCGCCGTTTGTGTTTGGGTATGATGACGAGGGAATGGATTCGGAAAATCTCGCCGGGTATATCAGCGCTATCCAACACAAAATTGCTGATAACACTAGAGACAATGACTATCTCCGGAAACTGCGGCGAATTGTCGGTCGCTTTGTCGGTTGCAATCTCGAACCGGTACCGGATAGTGTTGCTTATGAGGAAGGGAAAAAACTCAATCGCGCCAATCTCGAGATTGCCAAACGCTGGGGCATGAACTATATCGTTATCACTGCCAACCCGAACACCGGTGTTCGAAACGCGGATATTTTGCGGGGAATTGAACTGGCGCGTAAGACACTCGAAGGTAACGCGATGATTATCGCCGGTAAAATGCACGGCGCTGGCGGCGGCAATGCCTATGACAGCGAAACTATGCGCGAATACGTTCAAGCCGGAGCTGATTGCGTGCTGTATCCGGCGCCGGGAACGGTACCCGGGGTGACGTTGGAGTTGTCTTGCAAAATGAGCGAGGCCATTCACGCCGCCGGGGGTTTGGTTATGACCGCTTTTGGCACTTCGCAAGAAGGCTCAAATCCCTCATTGATTGAACAGATTTCCATCATGAATAAGATGGCCGGCGCGGACATTCATCATATCGGTGATGCCGGATTGTGCGGCATCGCGCCGCCGGAAAACATCCGGCAGATGTCGATCGCCATTCGTGGCGTGCGCCATACCCTGCGCCGGATGGCAATGTCCGGGTTGCGCTGAGTTGGGGGTTAGGGTTTGGGAGTTGGGGATTGGAGGTGAGGAAGTATGGCTTGTGCGGTGATAGTTGCCTGCGGGCAAGGAAGACGAATGTATCCCTATACGGAAAAGTGGCATAAAGCGTGCTTGCCGGTTTGTAATATGCCGATTATTGAACGACAGGTATTGCAATTATTGGATGTCGGCGTAAAAGACATTCGCGTTGTCGCCGATGAAAAAATTGAACAAATCAAACATTGTTTGCGAAAATACAAAATCAGCTACTATCCAGCCAACGCTACTACCGGAACTGCCGATGCCGCCATTTTGGCGCTTGGTGATTACAAACGTGATGCACTGATTATCTGCGCCGATGTTGTGCTGGATAATCGCTCGCTACAAAAACTGCTGGTCAAGAAAAATACTGTCGCGGTATTGCTGCGTCCGGTCGGTGAAAACGAACAAATTAGTTTTGGCGCTAAAATCGTTGAAGACAGGGTGTCGGCGCTTTTTGGTCAACCGCGAAAAAGTTATGCTGACCGGGTAGTTGCCGGCGTGTATTACTTAAATCCCACGGCAATTCAATATTTGGCAACCAATCCCGGACGAATGTTGAAAGTGCCGGTGGGCGGAATGCCGCCCGAGCAGGCAGTTGTTGAACAAAGTCTGCAAACTTTTATCGAGGATGGCAACGAAGTGCGCGCGGTGGAAGTCGCTGAATTTGCTGTCGATGTTAATTTTCCATGGAATTTATTGACCGCCAATCAACTTGTCGGACAGGAATTGCTGAAATCAATCACTCCAACCAAAAATGAAAAGAACATCCACCCGACGGCAATTGTCGAAGGACGAGTGCGGCTGGGCAAGAACAGCCGCATCGGACGCAATGTCGTTATTCAGGGTGACGTGTGGATAGGTGATGATACCGTTATCGACTATGGCGCAATCATCGAGGGCAACTGTATTATTGGCAGCAATTGTCTGATTAAAAACAATTGCTTGATTTGCAGCGATACAATCATCGGCGATTTTAACAAGATTGATTTTTGCGCGCAGGTGAGCGGCATGACCATGGACAACGTTTGCATTGTCCACCACGCAGAAATTTACGCACTCATTGGCAGCCATGTCGATATTGGCGCCGGAACGATGATGGGAACGCTACGCTTCGACGATAAGCGCAGCCTGGTAAAAGCCGGAGAATTCGCCAATTGTATTTTCATCGGCGACTATACCCGCTGCGGCGTAAGTAATATCTTTTACCCCGGAGTGATTGTCGGCAGTAACTGTGCCCTCGGACCGGGCGCAATAATCAGCGGCAACGTCGAGAGTAATTCACTGATTTTAGTTGAACAGCAGCAACAAAAAAAATACTGGGGCCCGGAAAAATACGGTTGGTAGTTAAATCGCAAAATTGCAGCGAACTTCTTTTTGGTTGTTTAAATAATGTTCCTGTGAAACATTATTTAAACATAGTGTTAAAAGAACGGAGCATCCGTCGTGGCGGTAGGGGCAGGTCTTGTGCCTGCCCTCGTGTCTGACCTGATACATGCGTGCTAAGAAAATTTGTGTGTAAAATTAGCAAAAACGGAGGAATAATGCACAGTAACAGTCACTTGAAACAGTTTATTAACCATCCCGAACAGTTGGTGCGATTTGGAATGTATGATTATTTCACTGATTTTCGCAACGCCGATACTGAAATCAGGCAGGAGCTTATCAAGCGTCTTGCTGAAACTAATGGTCGTCAGGAGCGGTTACGAATAATTCGCTGTCTCGGTCAAAACACTCCTGATGCCGAGGTCTTTGCAGCGCTTGCACGGCTACTGCCCGGTGACCGGCGCGTTTATCAGGCAATATCAGACTGTGTCGATGAAATGCCACTTGATTTTCTCAAAGAGTTGACTGCCGATAAACTGCAATTTTTGGTAAGTGAAAAGCACAACTCCGGATTTAGTCCGCAAGAATATCTGGATATTAAGAAAAAGCTTTCGGAAACTGCGACGCAAGATTTGTGGAACTTGGTTTGGGAATATAGCGAAGAGTGCCGCGAAAATGATGATTCTTTCTCTGAGGATAAAATCGAGAAAACCATACGCGAATTGTGCAGCCGCCCGGATTTTCCGCTTGATGATTACCGGGCGGTATGGCTCAAAGACTATGACAAAGAGTATGATGGCTACGACGATGTGATATTATGCATGATGGCCGGAGAGTTGCTGGACGATGAAGCGATTGATTCGCTATTACGTTTTATTACCGACTATGATCCACTGACGTATGTCGGCGGACAGGCTCAAAAAACTATCGACTGCTATGATTCAGCGGCAGTTCCGCGTCGCGTCGAAAGTATTTACTTCAGTTGTCCTGATGAAGTGCGCATGGGTCTTGCATTTGCGCTGACAAACAATTCTTCTGCCGAAGCGGGAGAATTGCTGCTACGGCTGTTGGACAGTGAGCAGGATTTGGCAGTCAAAACCGTTTTTGCTTGCAGCCTCGCTGACCGATTTTGTTCGGAAGCCCTGGAAAGGCAAGTTGCCATGCTGCCGGATGGCTACGACCGGATGTTTGATGAACTGGAACCGAAACTATACGTCAGCCATCTGGTGAACGGGATTGAACACCAAGATATGTCGAAATGGCTTCGACTCGGCAAAGAAACGCTGGCGAAAATAGCAAGTTTTGACGAAGATACGCAACAACAACCGATTTTGCTTCGTGAACCAAACATCAAAGAAAACACCGTTCCGGCAATCGTCAGCGCACAGTCCAAAACCGGACGCAACGAACCATGCCCGTGCGGCAGCGGCAAGAAATACAAGAAGTGCTGCGGAAAATAGGTTACTGGAGCATAAATCCTTTGGAGTTTATATGAATCAAAATCCGGAACAAAAAGCCCGCGATACCATAGATAGGCAATTACGCGCTTGCGGCTGGGTAATCCAGGACAAAAACAAAATCAATTTGGCTGCCGGGTGCGGAGTGGCGATTCGTGAATATCTGACGGACGTTGGTCCGGCGGATTATGTTTTGTTTGTCGAACGCAAACCAGTTGGTATCATTGAAGCCA
>JBAXTZ010000032.1:0-40661 GCA_037129925.1 Bacillota bacterium | reverse complement strand
GCAGAACTGTATGCAAACTGTCACCAAACTGTAACAATCGGCTGGTATAATTAGATTAGCAGTAAAACGGCGGAACGTAAAAGCGTTTTACACAGTGAAAAAGGTGTTTCAAAATTTCGTGGAATACTAAAATAATAGTTGGTGAAAAAAGTGGTAGAACGGAGTATAATTTTTTGCAATTATGCGACGGGCTGTGATGTCGAACAGTGAAATGCAAAATACACTGTCTTGCGTTTCTGCAGTGATCAACGACCGCGCCGAGGAAGTGCTGAATTTGAAGGAGTTTATTAAGGCGGTATTGGCAGGGTGAAATGAACGTCTTTGTTGCGAAGTTATACGGTTTTCAATTATTCAACACCAAAATGAGAGAAGGAAACAGATAATGATAAAATTAGCTTTGTTTAGAGATGCCTCGTTTAAAAAAATAGTTGTATTTGTCATATCACTGGCATTTTACAGTTTCTTGGTTTGCGCCGCAAACAGTGACTCTGTAGTTAATTCTGAATATTTGAAAGCAAAACCGGTTGTTGTGACATTTTATGTTAACAACGCCAAATCTACATGCGATAGTGAAATATTGAAAAAAGTTACTGACCGATTTAATGCCAAATTAGTACGTTACAATTTGCGTTCTGGGAGTGGCTATGTTGATAGGCTAAAAAAATATGGAATAGTAGATATGACTACCGCCGAGCGTGCCGATATTATCACGGTGTTCACTGACGAAAATGTTGATTATGTCGTTTATGTAGAAGTTCAACCTGTGATAATAGCTAATTCTGACACTGTACTTACACGCGGAATTAAAGCAACGGTAACTTTGTCTGTAAAGATAATCGATGTTAAAAAGAATAAATATCTTTTTAACGGTAAATTTGTTGAACAAGCAGACAATCGCGCTGTGTTTTTTGGTATAGGAACAAAAGCGCCAATATTGTCTGCGCTGGATTTAATTTTATTGAAAACCGATATGCTTTTCGATTCAACTCCGCTATAATTACCTGATTATGACAGTTCAATCATAGGAGATTCCTTTGATGAAACCAAAAAACTATTTTTGTGCAGCAATGTGTCTCTTATTTGGCATACCATCAGCAGTGATATTAATTTATTGTGGAGAAAAATTCTGGGGAATAGTATTCTTGGTGTATTCTCTACTTGGAATTTATTTTCACACTATCGAAATTATGTTGAAAAATAGACATCCTAAGCAAGCAAGTGATCTTAATCGTATCAGGAGCAGCGAGCGAGAAAAAGCTGGCAGTATGGCATATGAAAAATATATGACTTTCTTTTGCTCTCTGAATATGCCTAGAAAAGTTGAATCTGTGTATGAGTTGCCGGACATTCCGGACGGCATTAATATAGCCAGTAGCAACGATACTATTGCGTATAATGTTTGGATTGCAGATAAGAAATTGGTGCTTTGCAGGTTTATTGGATACGGAATAAATTTTGATACTAAACAAGCTAATGATCCGAAGTACATTGATACAATGATTGACTCTGGCAACTTAGTTACTAGAATTGAATTGTGCGATGTTGTCCACTATAAACTGGAGGGATCGTTAGAAAAAGAGTATAAGATATCCGGCGGTGGCGGCGGTGAAATTTCCGTTGCAGGCGCGCTTACTGGTAAAATGATGTTTGGTAACACAGGTGCAATAATCGGCAGTAGAACGCCGATTGAGCCAGTGAAATCGAAATTAATAAAACATGATACACGAGTCGTGGTATTAACCTATGTCGAAGAAGATGTGGAAAAAGAAAAATATTTCCGTCCGGCGGCGCTCAACGCATTTGACAATATCATGATGGAAAAAAACTTTGAAGTCATCAAAGAGATTAAAAGAAAAAAGATAATTTCAACAGCAATTGGAGATACAGTGCCAACAAAAGTTGAAGATGGCAAGAAATATTTCGACAAGGGTGTTGAAGCATATAATCGCAACGATTATGTGCGGGCAATAGTGGAGTACAGCCACGCAATTAAGCTGCAACCTGAATACGCAGAGGCGTATAATAACCGCGGCGAGGCTTATTATGCTAAAGGTCAACACGATCTTGCGATCGCCGATTACAGCCAGGCGATAAAGCTGAAACCCTATAATTATGAATCTCTCAATAACCGTGGTGTTGTTTATCGCATTAAGGGTCAATATGATTTATCGATAATTGATCATAGTCAGGCTATCGAATTACGAGCTGATTATGCAAAGGCTTATCAAAATCGTGGCGTTTCATTTTATCTTAGCAACAAGTTTGTCCATGCAATAGCGGACTATAGTAATGCGCTAAAGTATGAACCGAATTGTTCATACACATATTATTTGCGTGGCAGCACTTATTTTTACATAGGCGAATTCGACAATTCAATAGCAGATTTGACGCACACAATAAATCTTGATCCTGCGAACGCAGATGCGTATGATAATCGAGGAGGAGCATATGTAAAAATCAACGAATTTGCATTAGCCATCCAAGATTTTGATAAGGCAATAGAGTTGAAACCAAATTCTGCTAACACATTTTGCAATCGCGGGGTTGCGCACGGAGAAAAAGGTGAGTATTTACAGTCAATAGATGATTTGAGCAATTCGATAATACTCGAAGCGAATAATCATAGAGCATATATCAACCGCGGAAAAGTGTATTGTACTTTAGGTCAATATAATGAAGCGATTGGCGACTACACTCAAGCCATAAAATTAAAACCAGACTGTGCGTTAACATATTTTCATCGCTCATCTGCACTGATTAGCATTGACCAGCTCAAACTTTCAATGGAAGATTTGTCTCAAGCAATAATACTAAAACACGATTACTTCGATGCATATATGAATCGCGGGAAATTGTTTTTCATTAACAGCCAATATGATAAAGCGATAAGTGATTATGATCAAGCTGTAGAACTTAATTCGGCTGATTCCAATGCTTTTTTTAGTCGCGGCTCCGCATATAGACATATGGGGCAACACGAACAGGCAATTAGTGATTTTAGCAGAGCAATAGAACTCAAACCGGATTATTGTGATGCATATATTAATCGCGGTATATCTTATTATTATTTGGCTGATATCGAAAAAGCGATCGCAGATTACAGCCAAGCGTTAAGGCAGAAGCCTGAATGTGCTGAAGCTTACTTTAATCGCGGTATTGCTTTCGGTGAAAACGGGCAATATGACCAGTCAATTGAGGATTTAAACCTAGCTATAAAGTTGAAACCAGACTACTTAGATGCACATGTTTATAGAGGTTATGCTTATTACTGCCAAAAAAAATGTGACGAAGCATTAATTGACTATGATAATGCTATATGCTTAAATGATGATTATGCAATCACATATTATTATCGAGGATTTGCGTATAAAAAAATGGGTAGGCTTAGCGAAGCAATTACCGATTGGCTTGTTGTTCGAAATCTTGACGATGAATTATTTGCTAAACTTTCTGAAGAGGACAAGGCTGCGTGTGACGAAGCTATCTATCATGATTCAGAGACCGAACAATCACTGGGGAGTAAGCAGGATGACCACGCTCCAGTGCATGTCCGCTACAACTCGAAAATTGTGTATGATTTTCTTGTTGAAAATGGCGGTGGTGTATGTGATGAATGTTTGTCCGAACTGACCGGGATTACACCGTCGCAACAAATAAATTTAATTTGTCGCAAGTTGACCAAGAGGCAGATAATATACCGCTCGGTTAAGAAAAACATTTGTAGTGTTTGCGGTTCGAGAAAATTATTAAACAGCTCCGAAGTAATTGATAATATGAAAAGCGATTCCTCATCGATAAGTAACGGAATTTCTAGCGGTAGTGCTGTTGATGTGCATATGAGCAAGATATTCGAATATTTGGAAAAAAATGAGCAATCATCATTTTGCGATGAATGTTTAGCCAGCGTTATCGGAATTCATCAATCTGCGATTAATCCCATGTGTCGTACAATGGCTGAAGAGGAACTAATTAACAGGTCAACGACACGGGGGCTGTGTTCCGGATGCCAGTCTAAACGGATACTTAATACATATTATGACGAGGCTAATGATCCTGGACTAGTATCGGATGTAGCTGACATTGATTACTCTGATTCGCAAAAATACTACGAGATAACCCGAATAGATGAAACGAATTGCTCGCCTGTAGCTCCGTCAACAACGGTAGCTATTTCTACAACTCCAAAAGATGCTGATAAATGTCACAAAATATTTCTGATTTCTTGTGTTTTAAAAAAGAGAAAAAACGTCACGAAAGCGAAGGACATGTATATCAGCGATTATTTCAAAAAAATGTGGGAATATGCACAGTTGCAAAAACCGGATAAGATATTTATCTTGTCAGCCAAATACGGCTTGCTTTCACCGGAAGATGAGATTGCTCCGTATGAAGTGACATTGAAAAAAATGACTGACAGAGAAGTTGCTATGTGGTCGCAAAATGTATTGGAGAAATTAAGGACGATATGCGACTTGGAGCGGGATAGTTTCACGGTTCTTGCCGGAACTACTTATCATAAGTATATTTCGCGATATTTAAAAAATATTGAGATACCAATGGACGGATTAACCTTCGGTAGATGTCTACAGTGGCTAAAAGGGAAAATAAGTGAGGGTGGAACGTGCGAACAAATTCATAGAGGTCTTTCAAAATTACCGAGGTATAGGTATCCCTTTGATTTAGCAGGTATTCCTTTTCATCAGAACGGGGTATATGTGCTTTATCAGGCAGGTGAATTTGCGCACGGCGGCGATAGGATAGTACGGATTGGTTCTCACAGTGGACAAGATAATTTGATCAAAAGGCTAACTGAACATTTTGTAGTTGAAAATAAAGATCGAAGTATCTTTAGAAAAAACATTGGACGTTGTTTGTTGAACAAGGTTAACTCGGAATATCTTTCAATTTGGGAAATTGACAATACAGCCAGTTTTTCAAATCAGGCGAATTCTGATAAAAGAAATCTTGAATTTGAAAATTCATTGGAAAAAGATATTTCAACGATTCTGCGACAGCAGTTCTCGTTTGTAATTATTCCCGTACCTTCAAATACTTGTCTGGAAGTTGAGAAAAAATTGATAGCAACGGTTAACGAGTGCAATGTTTGCAAAGCTTCCGCGAGTTGGATAGGAAAATATTCGAACAAACCCAAAATTGCCAGCGGAAAGTTGTGGCAAGAACAGCATCTATTTGGACAAGCGTTCGCGAGTTATGACGAGTTTTTAAAGTTGACAAATGTTGGATAGTTATGGCCTCGATACAGGAATGTTTTATCACGAAAAAAATATCGAAGATCGTAAGGGCTAGTTATCTTTACAGACGATTGATCTCAAGGGAAATTTTTTAAAAAGATTTTCATTCATCAAAACGCCCCAGCCACAAAACCGGCTCGGGCGTATTTTTTTTGCCTCACACCATTCCGGCGCTTTTGCCGGATACCTGCAGGATGCGCGCTTTTCCCTCGACCGTGGAAAGATAGCCGAAGCGTTTCAGCAGTTTTCTGTTGACGTTATAACTTAAAAGTATAATATTGGTGTAGAGGAGAGCGATTGGAATGTATGAAATAATCTTTTATAGAGATAGCGGCGGGAGTGAGCCGATAAAGGAATACATTGAAACATTAGCGAGCAAACAAGATAAAGACAGCCGAATAAAGCTAAACAAACTACAGGATTATATGAAAATATTGAGCGAATATGGTACAGGAGCAGGTGAACCATATATAAAAAACATTGATGGTGATATTTGGTAACGACGAGAAATTGAACAGGCTGAGAGAAACCGGGCTGATTTCATTGAAAGGAGTAAAGGGAATGAGCAAAAATAAAATTTCCCCGATAGGCGAAAGCTGGGATGTATTCGAGAAAAATATATTTACTCCGGAAGAAATTGCGGCAAGCGATTTGCGGGTTGCTCTTGTTGGTGAGATTGTCAATGCCAGACAGCTACAGGGGCTAACGCAAAAACAACTTGAGGAAGCGAGTGGAGTTAAGCAACCGGTAATTGCACGACTTGAAAGAGGAACGACTGACCCGCAATTATCAACAGTAATGAAAGGACTTGCTTCATTAGGAAAAACGCTGGTTATTGCACCGTTGCAAAGCAAAGCTCAAGCAAGAAAATCAAAAACAGCATGAGCATTAAGTAGCCACACAAAACGCCCCAGCCAACAAACCGGCGCGGGCGTTATTTTTTTGCATAACGCACTTCTAAAATAGCGTCGAACCCCATCGCGCATTACGCAGGGCAAATAATTATCACAAGCCGCTAGCGGCTGGCGGCTAGCAGCCAGTTAGCGCAAGCGCTTAGAACAAATTTGCCCGGAGTACGGCGCTTTATTTTTTAATGAACAAGGGCGCACACAGTGCGCGCACCTACGTTTTTTTTATCAAGAAAAAAGTATGCTGCGCAAGCCGCGGTTGCTCGCTACTAATTAGTATTGCTGTCAATTTTGAAACGTGATACAATCGTGACACAAAGAAGACGAGGTGTATATAGTGAACTTGAGATTATCCGCTGACATGGAAAAGGGGTTGGAGTTTTTCGCCAACGCCATGCAAGTTACAAAAACTGAATTGGTTAAACCTTGTATCGAGCGATTGTTAGAGGACTTAGAAGATTATTATTTTGCCAAGAAGGCGCTTGAAGAAGTGCAGGCGGGTGGCAGAACTTATTCACACGCGGAAGTTATGGCGCTGTTTAATGTGGAAAATTGAGTATAGCGCTGAAGCAATCAAACAGCTTAACAAACTAGACCGGCAACAAACGCAAAACATAGTGCGGTGGATTGATAAACGTGCTGCTACTGATACGGATCCCAAACTGTTTGCTACGCAACTTGGTGGTAGCGTGGCTGACTATTGGCGGTTTCGGGTTGGTGATTATCGCGTTATCTGGAAACTCAATGATAATGTTGTGACAATATTGCTGTTGCGAATCGCTCATCGTAGGGAAGGGTATAATTCGAATGTTATTTAGAGGATCGTGAGGAGTTATGAATAAATACCATTTTGACAAAGTAATTGATCGCCGGAATACTTACTGCACGCAGTGGGACTATATCGCTGACCGCTTCGGGCGCGGTGATTTGTTGCCGTTTACAATATCGGACATGGATTTTGCCGCGCCGCCGCAGATTATTGAGGCACTCGAAAAGCGAATGAGCCATCCGGTATTCGGCTATAGTCGTTGGAATCATGCTGAGTTTCGCGATACTATAACCAGTTGGTATAAGCGCCGGTATCAGTGTGCTGTGGATGGTGCAACAGTAATTTATTCGCCGGCGGTGTTGTTTTCGATAACGTTGCTACTGGAGTTATTAACGCAGCCAGGTGACGGAGTGATTATCCAGAATCCGGCGTATGATGCCTTTTTCCGGTTGATTCCGGCAAATGGTTGTCGTGTTGTAATCAACAATCTGCTGTATCAGCAAGGCGAATATCAGCTTGATTATGATGACCTTGAGTGCTGCGCAAAAAATGCCCGTGTCTTGGTGTGGTGTAATCCGCATAATCCGACCGGACGAGTTTGGACGGTGGAAGAAACGCAACGGGTTATCGACATCTGCCGTCGAAATAATGTTAAGATTATCAGTGACGAAATCCATTCGGATATTGTCTATGCGCCCAATAAATTTGTGTCGTTGGCAAATTACCCAAGTGACGACGTATTCGTCGTGACTTCTGCTTCAAAAACTATTAACATACCCGGATTGCAAGGCTCGTATGGATTTATTTGGAACGCTGATATCCGTGATAAATTTCTGGATTTGTTGAAAAACAAGTATGCTGTATCCTGTCCATCGCTATTCGGAATGTATGGTATAATAGCTGCTTATCGTGATTGCGATGACTGGTTGGCTGAATTGGTTGGCTATTTGGCCGGCAATATGGACTATATCGCGCAGTTTATCACGAGCAATAATCTGCCAATTGATTTTCGTAAACCAGAGGGTACTTATCTGGCGTGGTTAGATTGTTCGCGACTAAAACTAGACGATGCCGTGCTGCAAGCTCAGTTGATTAATGTTGGCAAAGTGGCGATAATGTCCGGCGCAAATTATGGTATGACCGGATTCTTGCGGCTCAACGCCGGTTGCCCGCGGGCAAAACTGACCGACGGACTGCAGCGTTTGAAAAAATCAATCAAGGGAGAACTATGATAGAATTATTAGCCCCGGCGGGCAACATGAAGGCGTTGATAGCCGCGGTTCAGGGCGGCGCCGACGCGGTGTATCTTGCCGGAAAAATGTTTGGAGCGCGGAGTAGCGCAAATAATTTTGAATTTGCTGAGCTAAAAATTGCCGTAGAATATGCGCACGTCAGAGATGTCAAAGTCTACGCGGCGGTAAACACGCTTATTAAGGACAGTGAATATCATGAATTAGCCGGGTTCATCACGCAACTCTGTGATTGTGGAATTGACGCGTTGATTGTCCAAGACATCGGGTTGTTGGAATTTTTGCGTTTAAATAATGCAACAATTCCGATTCATGCCAGTACCCAAATGACAATTCATAATAAATTAGGAATAGATTTTGCCGCCAGTTGCGGCATCGCGCGCGTAGTGTTGCCACGAGAACTGTCGATTGGTGAGATTGCCGAATTAACCGCTTATGCCAGCTTGTATAATATTGAAACAGAAGTGTTTATTCATGGCGCATTATGCTATGCAATATCCGGACAGTGCTTGATGAGTTCGATAATCGGCGGACGGAGCGGCAACCGCGGTAAATGCGCTCAACCCTGTCGGTTGCCGTATGCACTGGAATATAGCGGCAAAGTCGCACCGGTCAATGTCAAATTTCCGCTATCCACAAAAGATTTGCAAAGTTTCGAGTATATCGGCCAACTAATCGAGTGCGGCGTAGCGTCATTGAAAATAGAAGGGCGGTTAAAACCCGCGGAATATGTCTATGCGGTGACTAAGGCCTATCGTCAGGCAATAAATGACTACTATGCCGGAAAATTAGTTAATTTTGATGCTACTATCAATAAAACATTTAATCGTGATTTTACTGACGGGTATCTCGCCGGACAAATATCAGATAGAGTGTTAAGCAGTTATCGTCCGAATAATCGCGGCGAATTAATCGGTATCGTTGGTAGTATAGGTGAACAACAATTATTAGAGTTGCAAATCGCTAAGGATGATTTGTTTGTCGCTGACCTGAATGGCATCGAGCGCAGTTTGAAAGTCAGCGTTATTAATGGGAAACCGGTAATTGATTCATTAAAAAGTTTGCCGGCAAACGCGATATTGTATCGGGTTCGAGATAGTGTTTTCGAAAAAACTATTCAAAACGAACTTGAAAGTGAAGCGCGAAAGACGCCAATTGAGTTGTTCTGTAAGCTGGAGTTTGGGAAGCCGCTTAAATTATCTGCCGTCGATAACCGGGGTAACAATATCGAAATGACCGGTGAAAAAAATGCCGAAGTAGCTCAAAAAGTAGCGTTGTCTGTAGACAAAATAGTCGCGCAACTTAGCAAAACCGGCAGCACGCCTTACCAGGTTATTGCCTGTAATTGCGAAATCGCTGATGGTTTGGCGCTACCGATTAGCGAAATTAACGAGACGCGTCGGAAACTATTGGAAAACTTATCAGCAACCCGACTGAAAAATATTAAGAAACACGAATTTCGCTGTAGTTTTCAATTACCAAAAAACAGCGCTAAGGTTTGCGCTAGCGTTGGCGAAATCATAGTTTGCAGTGATAGCGAACAAACATTATCGGCGGCATTGTTACTCAATGAAGTGCAGGGCGTTATCGCGCTATTGGAGTGCTTAAATAACCTGCCGCTTGACGTTGAACAACTCAGCCGTTTGGCGAAATTGGCCCAAGTCCAAGGGAAAAGGTTTTATCTGGAATTTCCCAAAGTTATATTTCCCGGCAGTTTAGCACAGTTTCAACTGTTGACCGAAAAACTGCGCGGGGTAAATATCAGTGGAATTTACGGTAGTGTCGGCGCAAAATATTTTGCAGAAATATTAAGTTGTCCACTGTTTGCCGGTATGGGAACGCCGATATATAATACATTTGCAATCGATAAGTTAGTAGTCGGCGGGTATAGCGGCGGAGTGCTGTCACCGGAGTTGAATTTTGAACAAATCCTGCGTTTGAATATTCCGTCTGATTTTCAAACGGAAATTTTGGCATATGGCAGACTGGAAATAATGCAGAGTCGGATTTGTCAAATCGGCGTGCATTTTTCGCAAAAAGTTGGTGAGCATTGCAAAGGTCTTTGCAAAGTTGATAATCGCTTAAAGCTAATTGATCGTACCGATGTCAATTTCCTTGCAGTTACCGACCAGTTTTGCAATACCCATCTATTCAATTCGCGGCTCCACAATTGCGCGGGCAACTGCCAGCGGTTACTCCAATCCGGGGTGAATCGTTTTCGTGTCGACGCGCGGTTGCTGTCGACTGAAGAAATGCAACGAGCGTGCAAACAATTATTTGTTGAAATTAACGGCGGGGTTGCCGCATTTTTTAATCAGGTCCAACATACCCGCGGGCATTTGCAACGGGGAGTTGAATAGCAAATCGAAGTTTCTAAGGAATGGTAACGACAATGAACGAGTCAGTATTCCGGGTGCTGGAATATGAACAGATAAAGAAAAAACTGGCGGCAAAGGCGGTGTCGGAGTTAGGCAAGGGATTGTGCGCAGATATCACCCCCTTGTTTGACATCGACGACATCCAATTATTGCTTAGGCAAACTGATGAAACTGTTTCGGTATTGCTTACCGCTGCCAGTGTTCCGTTGGCCGGTTTCTTCGACGTGCGGTCGGCGGCGCATCGGGCGATGCTCGGTGCAATACTTGACCCGCACGAATTATTGCGAGTTGCCCAGACGATGAATGTTGTGCGGCGCATGAAGACATTTTTAAGTGAGCTAGAGGGTGATTATAATTATCTAAGCGAAATGGCCTATCGGGTTATGCCGCAGCGATTTATTGAAGATGCTATTACTAATGCAATTGATGATTCCGGAGAAATTCGCGATAGCGCCAGTCACGAGTTGAATAAAATTCGCAAAGAAATGCGCGTGTTTCGCAGCCGGATTAAAGAAAAAATCGATTCGTTGGTGCGTTCGCAAGAAAACCAAAAATATTTTTCTGACGCTGTGGTAACGATGCGTAATGACCGATACGTTATTCCGGTTAAGCAAGAGTATCGTCAACAATTCCCGGGAATTGTCCATGACACGTCCGGCAGTGGAGCAACCGTGTTCATTGAACCAATGGCCATTGTAAATATCAATAATGATTTAAAGCAATTGGAAAGCAAGGAAAAGCATGAAATTGAGCGGATATTGACGGCGCTGTCAGTAGATGTCGGCAGATTTCGGGATGCCATTACTGAGTCTTGCATAGCGCTCTCGGAACTGGATTTCGCTTTTGCCAAGGGCAAGTTAGCGTTAGAGATGAAAGCGACGTTGCCGCTGCTAACCAATGAAAAAAACTACCGGATTCGTAAAGCCCGGCACCCGTTGATTGATTCGAAAGTTGTAGTGCCGATTGACGTGGTATTTGGTTCGCCCAATAATTTGCTGTTAATAACCGGGCCTAATACTGGCGGCAAGACGGTCACATTAAAGACGCTGGGGCTACTGACTTTGATGGCTCAGTCCGGATTGTTTATTCCTGCTGATAGCGGATCTAAACTGCCGCTATATTCTGACGTGTATGTTGATATTGGCGATGAGCAAAGCATTGAGCAAAATTTGAGTACTTTTTCCGGGCATATGCGGAACGTAACACGGATTATTGAAAATGTTTGTTCCGGTGATTTGGTGTTGTTTGATGAAATTGGCGCCGGAACTGATCCGGAAGAAGGCGCGGCGCTGGCACAATCGATCTTGGAACAACTTATCGCGGTTAGCTGCGTAACAGTTGCAACCACCCATTATGGCGCATTGAAACACTTTGGCTACAACAATGATAGTGTCAAAAACGCCAGTGTTGAATTTGATATAAATACCCTGTCGCCGACTTACCGATTGCTGATTGGTGTTCCCGGTAGCAGTAATGCCTTTGCCATCAGCAAGCGATTGGGTTTGAACGATAATGTAATCGATCGGGCAAAACAGCTGGTAAGCCATGAGCATACGGCTATGGAAAATGTGCTCGGAAAAATTGATGCCGATATGAAACAAGCCAATGATGAATTGTTGCAGATAAAAATTGTTCGCGAGCAAACCGAACGGTTAAATAGCGAAGCGAAGGCGAAACTCGACGTGGTCACGCAAAAACGCGCTGAATTGCTGGATAAAGCCCGAAAGGAAGCCAGTGATGTCGTGCGTCAGGCGCGCGCCGAAGCCGAATATGTAATAGCTGAACTCAAGAAAATTCAAGCTAAGAACGTCGATAAGCAACAAGATGAAATCAATACGATGCGGAAATTGCTTGTCGAAACACAACAGAAAATCGACGTTCAGGAACAACAGGACAAATTCGATACCTATGACGGCGCTATCAGCGTCGGAAAAAGTGTATATGTGGCATCACTCAATCAAGCCGGCACTGTCGAGAGTATTAGCGGAAATAATGCCGTAGTGCAAATCGGCGCGTTGAAGACAACTATCGCGTTGAAGAAATTAAAATTGGTGCGTAATCGCGCCGAGGCCAGGGCGATTGTTGCCCGGACGTTTACCGGAGAAATCGCCTTACGCGCTGTGCAACGCACACTGGATATTCGCGGTAAAATGGTGGGAGAAGTTTTGCAGGATGTGGATAAGTTTTTGGATGATGGTGTAATGTCCGGGTTGAATGAGTTGATGCTCATTCACGGCAAAGGAACCGGCGCATTGCGTAGCGGAATTCGAGATCACTTAAAAAAACATCCGCATGTCCAATCAATAGCTATTGCCGAATATAATGAAGGTGGCAACGGCGCTACAGTGATAAAACTAAAATAATCGGAGGTAACGCATGGAACCGAAATATTCAAAAAAGGTACTTGACCATGGCGAAGTTGCGATAATTAACTGGATGGGTAGCGACGATAGCATTGCCGAAGCCGCGCGGGTCAGTTATCAGAAGGGGACGAGTAAAACCAGTAACAATCCGCAATTAATTCGCTATTTGCTACGGCACAAACATACCTCGCCGTTTGAAATGGCGCAAGTGCAGTTGTATATCAAGGCGCCGTTGTTTGTTATGCGGCAATGGATGCGCCATCGTACCTGGTCCTATAACGAAGTAAGCGGGCGCTATTCGGAGCTGGTTTGCCAGTCGTACGTGCCGGAAACCGATTTGATGACCACGCAGGATCAGAAAAACCGTCAGGCGCGCACTGAGACAATTATTCCGGCTGCGGATGAAATTCACGATAAACTAAGCTACCGGCAGCAAGAGCTGTATGAGGATTACCAATATTGTCTGGAAAACGGTCTGGCCCGTGAATTGTCGAGAATAAATTTACCGTTGGCGTTATACACGGAAGTGGTGGCAAGTGTTGACTTGCATAATTTATTGCACTTTTTATCGCTGCGGTTAACGGATCATGCGCAGTATGAAATCCGGGTCTATGCCGAAGCCATTGCTGAAATGCTCGCAGAAATTTTCCCGGCAGTTATGCAAGCCTGGAATGATTGCGAGCGTGGCAAGTTGGTGTTGACCAAACAAATGGCAGACAATTTAATTGAATTAGTAAAACTGGCGACAAAAAACAGCAGCGCGGCTGAAAAATCCGCACTGCTGGACAAGCTGGCTACATTTGAATGGACATCGAAATCCGAACAAGCCGATTTCTCTGTCATAGTCGGCAAGATGCTTTCCTGAGAATCACTCCCAGACACCTTCTTTCCAGTGTTTTCGACAAACTGATACATATTTTATATCCTGCTCGTGGGTTTCGTCATTATCGACGACAACCTGCGAGCCTTGTTTTACGGCAACGCCGTTTTTCACGAGCATATTCATCGTAGCTTTGTGACCGCAATGGCAGATAGTTTTTACTTCTTCGATGGAATCGGCGATTGCCATCAGCTGGGCGCTGGCGGGAAACGTTCCGCCCATATAGTCTGAGCGCAGACCATAGCAGATAACCGGAATGTCCAATTCATCAACGATATCCGACAATTGCCCAATCTGTTCAACAGTGAAAAACTGGATTTCATCCAGCAAAACACAAGCGATTTTGTCGGGATGATTTTTGACTATCTCGAAAATATTGTCAGTGGCGAAAACTGACAGCGCTTCGCGAGCGATACCGACACGCGAGGCGACTTTTCCTGAACCAAACCGGTCGTCGATTCCGGCAGTTATAATCAAAACTTTTCGCCCGCGGTCTTCGTAGTTGTATGCGACTTTCAGTAAATCCAGAGTTTTTCCGGCATCCATTGCTGCATATCGAAAATATAATTTTGCCATACGCCTTCGTTCTCCCTTGTATGATTAGTAGCAAGTATTCGTCGTGACTAACGATTTTCCTGCCTGAGTGAAAAATTGTTTTAGGTGGTTGTGGTATAATTGCAGCAAAACTAAAAAAGGGAGAGGCGGAACGTCGCCCAAAAATATAATGAACAATAATGAATTATTCGACCGAGCCGATAAATATGCGGCAAAAAAAACTGCCGCCGATTTGATTCAAGCGCTGGCTCACAGCGATTTGAAACCACAAATTCTAAGCGCGCTTCGACAACTAAGCCCTAATGACCAAATTGTTTTCTTGAATTGCTATAATCGCAAAAAGAAGAATCGCGATTGGGCGCAAATGTTTGCGGTTTTTGCCGTGCATTACGCCTATTTGCGCCGACCACTCACTCAGTTGATATTTTTTATGACGGCCGGCGGGGTGGGGATTTGGTACTTATACGACTTGTTCACTGTTCAAGACAAAGTGGAAATGGAAAATGACTTTTTTGCGCTTGAGGCGTTAGATGCCGCTAAAGGGCTGTAAAAATACCAATATGTAATACGGTTATTTGCTGGTTGTGAGGAATTTAGTCGCCGGTGTTCCTTTAGTAATGATTAACATGAAATCGTGCCAAACTTGAGCCGGATAATCGCCGCCAGTTAGTTTCCCGAGTGACTGGTTATCATCGTTTCCCATCCAGACTATTGTCGTAAATTCCGGCGTGAAACCGCAGAACCAGGCATCGTTGTGATTTGAGGTCGTGCCGGTTTTCCCGGCCGCTGGCCGTCCGATTGCGGCGGCGGTGCCGGTGCCGATTTTGAGTACATCCTCCATCATGCCGATAAGCTCGGTACAAGACTTCTTGTCGAGCACTTGAACAGACTTGGTTTTTTGCTCGAAAATATTTTTTTGATTGCGGTCGGTTACGCGCACGATTCCGCTTGGCGTAATGTTGCGACCATAATTTGCAATCGTCGAATAGGCTTGTGCCATCTCGATTGGAATTACACCATCGGTCAGGCCGCCGAGCGCCAGCGCCAGATTATTGTCATTTGCCGCACCGGATTCAACCAACGTGGTAATTCCCGCAGCTTTAAGATTTTTTTGGATATTGGTTATGCCATAGCTTGCCGCCAGTTGCACAGCGATGGTATTATAACTATTTGCCAATGCCGTGCGCAGCTGCATCTGACCATGAAATTTATTGTCATAATTGCCGGGAGCGTAGCCGGCATAGGCAATCGGCTTATCGACGACAAGTGAATCAGGTGTCAGTCCGGCTTTAAGCGCGGTGTAATATACAAAAGGTTTTATTGATGAACCTGGTTGGCGTTTAGCAAGTGTGGCGCGGTTGAATTGATCGGTTCCGCGTCCGCCAATAAGCGCACGAATTTGCCCGGATTTATTGTCGATACAGACCAGCGCCACCTGTGGCTGCGCTAATTTGTTATTATCCAGATAGACTATCGGTATTTTCTTTAATGCCGCTTCCGCCGCTCGCTGATAATCAGAATTTATTGTCGTATAAACCGTCAGCCCATCGCGGTAAACCGCATCGGCGCCGTAGCGTTCGACGATTTGCTCGGTAATATAGTCGGAAAAATAACCATCGCTGTTTTCCGCTTGGCTGGTTACGAATACCGGTGGCGATTTTATAGCAGCATCTTTTTGGGTAAGGTTGATGAATTTTTGTTCCAGCATTTTGCCAAGCACCAGATTCATTCGTTCCAGCGCTTGCTTGCGGTTTCCGCTGTCTGAATAGTAATTTGGACTTTGCGGCACACCTGCAAGGTAAGCACATTCCGAAAGAATCAAGTCAGAGGCATTTTTGTTGAAGTACTCTCTTGCAGCGGCCTGAACGCCATACACACCGTGACCAAAATAAACCTGATTGATGTACATTTGCAATATTTCCGGTTTGGAATATTTGCGTTCGATTTTTATCGCCAATAATATTTCTTTAATCTTTCTAAGAAAAGTTTGTTCGTGGTTCAAGAGCGCGTTACGTGCTAATTGTTGGGTGATGGTGCTAGCGCCCTGGGCGATGCTCATGGAAAATAAATCACTGAAGACTGCGCGGGTAATAGCGATAATATCGACGCCGCTGTGTGAATAAAATCGCTCGTCTTCGATTGCGACAACCGCGTTAGTAAGATTTTTTGGCATGGCGGACAGTTTTACCGGAATGCGGTTTTGGTCGTTGTGAATACTGTAGAACGTTTTGCCATTACAATCTAATAGTTGAGTTGATGCAATCGGTGTGTCCAGCGTAGCAATATCCGGAAGTTGTGAATTTAAGGAAGTTATAAATCCGGCTAGCATTCCGGCGATTATAATTAATACAATTACGAATCCAAAAGTGCGCATATTCGCCTTTCAATAAAAATGGAGTACAACAACAAAATTTGCTGCAACATTATTATAGCCGATAGCTTTTATTAGTTGCAAATTAATGGTAAAATACTCGTATTGTTTTGATATGGAGAAAAAATGAGTATAGTCAGATTTAAAGGAAATAAGAACGGAATTCAATTGATGTTGGCTAGTGATGCTGCTTTTGACGAGTTGTTAATTGATTTACGAGCTAAGCTTGCCGCGTCAAAAGACTTTTTTTCCGGAGGCGCCAGTGTAGCGGTTACTTGGGGAGAAAATGAATTCAACGATAAGCAGATTGTCGCGCTAAATGAACTTTTGTCGGAACATCGACTGGTCTGGGATAAAACTTTGGTTATTGAAGCGAAACAAGCTAACGCCGAAAAGTTAGCGCCAAAAAAGAACATTGAAATTCCGGTTAAGCGGGTTGAAATGGATGGCTATGAGGCGCCGGCTTTGGTTATCAGCAAAAACTTGCGCAGTGGCACGCGGATAATATACGATGGAATTGTTGTGCTGTTTGGTGATATGAATGCTGGTTCCGAGGTGGTAGCCGGACGCGATATCGTGATCTATGGCACCTGCCGGGGACTGGTTCACGCCGGCGCTTTTGGCGCTCGTGATGCCCGGATTATCGCTAACAAATTGAAGCCGATACAAATTCGTATCGCTGATGTCATAGCCCGCGCCCCGGATGGCGGTGAGTGGCCGGAACAAGGCGGCAATGGTGAAGTGGCCTATATTGACATTGATACGTTAGTTGTGCGTCCACTGGGTAAATAATTAGCAACGGATAATTTTGATTTTGAGTATTTGGAGGAATAATGGGTGAAGTAATAGTTGTAACATCTGGTAAAGGCGGTGTGGGGAAAACTACTTGTACTGCTAGTTTAGGGACCGGATTCGCGCTTATGGGCAAACGGACGGTGGTAGTTGATGCTGACATCGGGTTACGAAACTTAGACGTAGTAATGGGCTTGGAAAATCGGATTGTGTATGACTTGGTAGATGTCGCCGAGGGACATTGTCGTTTGAAACAGGCTTTGGTAAAAGACAAACGGTTTGAAAATCTCTATTTGTTGCCAGCGGCGCAAACCCGGGATAAAACCGCGATCACACCGGAGCAGATGACAGAAATCGCTCAACAACTTGCCGAAGAATTTGATTATGTTTTCATTGATTGTCCGGCAGGGATAGAGGGCGGGTTCAAAAATGCCATCGCCGGTGCAGATCGGGCGATTGTTGTTACCAACCCGGAAATGTCATCAGTGCGTGATGCCGACCGCATCATCGGATTGCTCGAATCCGAGGGGAAGGCCAATCCGTTATTGATTATCAATAGATTACGCCCGCATATGGTCAACAAGGGCGATATGATGACGGTAGAAGATATTTGTGATATTTTAGCGATTAAGCTCATTGGTATTATTCCTGATGACGAATATGTCATTGTCGCGACCAACAAAGGTGAACCGCCGGTATTGAACGACGATAAACTTGTTGGAAAAGCCTATCGCAATATAGTTCGCCGGCTAATGGGTGAAGATATAGAATTTCTAAATCTCGATGCGCCGTCTGGTTTGTTTGGAAAACTAAGACGCGCACTCGGGATGTAGTCGCGTGGAGGTTAAGGGTGGATATTCTTCAAGTATTTAAGGATTGGTTGGCTCCAAGCAAAGAAAATACTGGCAATACTGCCAAAAATCGACTGAAATCAATGCTGGTAATCGATCGCTCGAACGTTTCTCCGGAATTGATGAATGACATAAAAGACGATATCATAAAAGTATATCAAAAATATTTTGAGCTAAACGATGAAGACATGGAAGTGAAATTTGACAACAATCAAAATACTGTAATATTAACAACAAGTATTTCGGTGTTGCGGGTAAAACGCAGCATTGACACGACAGATGCAAAAGATGTTAATGACTATAAACGTAACAATCACAATCGGCCTAAAAGATAATGTTCAATTATCCGCGTCGCATTGCGCGCAATATGGACTGGCAACTGTTAGCTTTTGTTACAGCAGTTGTTTCAATCAGCATTATAATAATCGGTTCAGCGACGCATATGAATACACCTAGTGATGACCGGTTTTGGTATGTTGGTCGCCAAGGGATGTTTGCAGTATTTAATGCGCTGGTCATATTGTTTTTGTTAGCGTTTGATTATCGCAACTTGAAAGTTTTGGCAAAACCACTATATCTGTTAAATATGGTCGCATTAATTGCTGTAACTTTATTCGGTAAAACGGCGCTCGGCGCTCAACGCTGGATTCAAATCGGACCACTTAATCTGCAACCATCGGAGTTTTCTAAAGTATTGATGATTATTGTGTTGGCGGCTTTTTTGGATGCAAATCAGCGAACCATTAATTCGCCAAGAACTTTACTGAAAATGGCTCTGTTAATAGGCGTACCGTTCGTGCTGGTATTGAAACAACCCGATTTAGGCACGGCGATGGTTTTTATTGCGATCACTCTAGGAATGGTTTTTGTTTCCGGTATAAGTTATAAGTACATTGCTGGCGGGGTGGCGGCTGTAGCCGTGGCGTCGCCGGTGCTGTGGCATTTTCTGCACGACTACCAAAAAAAACGGCTGATAGTGTTTCTCGATCCCAACATTGATCCGTCCGGTTCAGGTTATCATATTATACAGTCGAAAATTGCTATTGGTTCGGGAATGTTGTTTGGTAAAGGGTTATTTCACGGCACTCAAAGCCAGTTGAATTTTTTGCCGGAAAATCACACTGATTTTATCTTCGCTGTCGTTGGTGAAGAATTTGGCTACATCGGTACTTCGATATTACTCTTGTTGTATCTGGGGATATTATATCGGATGCTTAGAATCGCCGGCGAATCGCGCGATTCGTTCGGGATGCTGTTAGCGTCAGGTGTATTCTCAATGTTTTTGTTCCATGTTTTGGTGAACGTCGGAATGACTGTCGGCATCATGCCGGTTACCGGTATTCCTTGCCCGTTAATGAGTTATGGCGTCAGTTCGCTGACGACGAATTTACTTTGTATCGGAATCATGCTAAATATATATGTAAGAAGGAAAAATATAAATTTTTAGCGCCGTTCCTGCGGCGTTTTATTTTGATTATGAAAAAAATAGAAAAGTACTTAAATCAGGTCACAAAGCCCGGACGATATGTCGGCGGTGAATATAACTCGGTTATCAAAGAAACGCCGGTCGAGTTGCGTTTTGCATTGGCTTTTCCAGATACTTACGAGGTCGGGATGTCGCATCTCGGCTCGCAATTGCTATATTCCATAATTAATGCCCGTGAAAACACTTGGTGTGAACGGGTATACTGCCCCTGGATTGATTTTGAATCTGTTTTACGCGAAAACAAAATTCCGCTGTATGCACTAGAGAGTAAAGACCCTATTTCGCAGTTTGATATTCTCGGAATTACTTTGCAGTATGAACTAACTTACACAAATATTTTAAACATGCTTGATTTGGCACAATTGCCAATTTATGCAGCCGAGCGGGACGAGTCGATGCCGCTGGTGCTTGGTGGTGGTCCCTGCGCTTATAATCCGGAACCGATCGCGGCTTTTTTTGACTGTTTTTTGATCGGTGAAGGCGAAGAAGCAGTTCATGATATCTGTGATTGTGTGATCAACTGGAATCAATCCGGAAAAACTGGCGGGAAGGCGGCTTTGTTAAGCGCGTTGTCAATTATTCCCGGAGTGTATGTTCCGGCGCTTGGTAAACATCCAGTTGTCAAACGTGTTTGCCGGAATTTAGACGCGGCGACCGGAAAAATCGTCCCGATTGTCCCGAATATTGAAATCGTTCACGACCGGGCGATGCTGGAAGTATTTCGCGGTTGTACGCGCGGCTGTCGGTTTTGTCAGGCTGGTTTTGTCTACCGGCCAGTCCGGGAGCGGCGTTTGGAAAATGTTTGCAGCATGGCAAAACAATTGCTGGCAACCAGTGGTTATGACGAAATTTCCTTGACCTCGTTAAGTTCGGCGGACTATTCGCAAATAGCCGATACGGTAAAGTGTATTCAAAAAGATGGTAGTGAACGGATTAGCGTCTCTTTGCCATCGCTCAGAATGGATAGTTTTTCGATTGATTTAGCTAAATTGGTGCAAAACGTTCGAAAAGGCAGTATGACTTTTGCGCCGGAGGCCGGTACGCAGCGATTGCGCGATGTAATCAACAAAAATGTTACTGATGAAGATATTGATTCAGCTTTGACCGCGGCTTTTTCGGCTGGCTGTCGAACGGTGAAGTTGTATTTCATGATTGGTCTGCCGTTTGAAACTGATGTTGATGTCATTGGTATTATTGATACCGCCAGGCGAGTTGAGCGATTATTTCGTTCTGTTACCGGAAAAGGCGGCGTCAAAATTACTGTTAGCGTAGCAAATTTTGTGCCAAAAGCTCAGACGCCATTTCAACGGGAAAAACAGAACACCGCAGAAGAATTTTCGCGTAAACATGGGTTGTTGCGGGAAGCTGCGCGTAATTGCCGGGCAGTTTCACTCAAATATCACGATTCAGCAACCAGTTGTTTAGAAGGAGCATTCGCCCGAGGTGGGCGCGAATTAGCGCCAGTGATTGAAACAGCCTGGCGCAATAGCGCTAAATTCGATGGTTGGAGCGAGATGTTTAAATATTCGGTGTGGCAAAAAGCATTTGCCGACAATCATTTACGGTTGGAAGAAATATTAGCTGCCGACTATTCCACGGTCAGTGTTTTACCTTGGCAACATATTTCAGCTGGTGTGAGCAGCGGCTATTTTGCCAGTGAATTGTTAAAAGCCAGCACCGGTCAGCTCACAGCGGATTGTCGGCGCGCCGATTGCATCGGCTGCGGAGTCTGTCAGGAATTAGACGTAGAAGTAGTTGATTGGGGAATGAGCCAAAGATGATGTATCGGTTTGTATTTGAAAAACGCGGAACTGCCAGTTTTATTTCTCATCTGGAATTGGGAAAAGTAATTGAACGCAGTTTTCGCAGGGCTAATGTCGTTGTTGAGTATTCCGAAGGTTTTAACCCACATATGAAGCTGTCTTTTGGTCCGGCGTTGGCGCTTGGTTGCGAGAGTAACGGCGAGTATATCGACATAAAACTTTCCGAAACTGCAGTTTGTGAAAATTTACTTGAACGAATAAACGCCTGTACGCCGCCGGGAGTTCGGTTTATTAGTTATCTGAAACTACCCGAACCGCATAAAAGTTTAGGGAATATTTATAACCTGGCCCGATACGAGGCGCAGCTAAAGTTGTTGCCGGCTGATAAGGCTAAATTCGAAGAATTTATGCAGAGTGAGCAGTGTGTTTATGAAAAAATATCACCTAAAGGTCGTAAAATAGTTGATGTAAAAAAACTGCTGGTGGAAAATCCGACATTAGTCAAGATTAGCGCTGAAGATTACCAGCTAAATTATGCCGTGCTGTTGAACCTGGTCGGAGGAACAATAAAACCCGCTGAATTCGTAACCGCGATATTTGGTAGCAATATCGCTCGAAATGGCAAATATTGTCGCAATAAATTGTGTTCGTGGAATTAAAATGAACACTTTGTTATTTACGAATATTAACAACAAATGTATTGCCGCAGTCACTGGTCAAGGTCGGTTGATTGATTATGCCGAAAACTCTAATTCACCGATTGGCAATATCTATAAAGCCCGGGTGGAGCGACAGCTGACAGAAATCGGCGCGCTTTTCGCAAATGTCGGCGCAAAACAGCAGGTATTTGTCAATTGCGATGACATTCCTGGGGATGTTAAAATTACTGACGGTTGCAATCTGTTGCTGCAACTAACCCGGGCGGCAAATGAAAAAAAAGCTGCCACAGCAACAGGTAAAATTAAAATCGCCGGCAAGTTTCTGATTTATATGCCGCTGGCGCGTGTTAGCGGTATTTCCAAAAAAATTAGTGACAGCGCCGAACGGCAACGATTGATTGGTTTCTTGCAATCCTATCCGAACGAAAAATTCGTAATTCGAACAGCGGCAACGGCGGCTTCAATTGATCAATTAAATGAAGAGGCGGATGTGCTGATTAACCGCTGGAAACAAATAGCAAATCGTTATCAGGTCGAGAGCCAGCCACGGTTGTTATTTAGGGAATTTGATTTCGTTTTGCAGTACGTCCGCGAGAATATTCTCAGGTACTCGATAGCTGAGATTATCACCGACGACAACACCATCGCAATTCAAATTCGAGAATATCTGGCTCAGACTGATTACGCTTGTTCCTTAAAGTATGTTGAACCTGGTGGTTCAGTATTGGCACAATACAATTTAGTTGAACAGATTGACCGGCTAAGTTGTCGCGAATTGCTGCTGGAAAACGGAGTGCGTATTACCATTGATAACTGTGAAGCGCTTACGGCAATTGATGTCAACTCCGGCAGCTTCATAAGCCAAAACAACTCGAACACGGCGATTGTCGAGATAAACATCAGTGCTGCCCGGGAAATAATGTTGCAAATTCGGTTGCGTAACCTGTCGGGAATTATCGTAATAGATTTCTTGAAAACTGATACCAGCGGCCGGGAACAAGTCGAAAAAACATTACAGGAATGCGCGATTTTGGATGCTTCAAAAATTGAAGTACTTGGTTTCACCCGCACCGGATTATTCGAAGTGTTGAGAAAAAGTCGTTCATTTGATATACTAGTTGACAGAAACAATCCGCGAAGTTAAAATCACAAAGTAAAATATTAAGGAGAATAAACATGGAAAAGACAAGAAATGCCGATTTGATTGCCGGAGAGCCAGTGGAAGAACTAATCGAAGAAAATGTTATTGTGTTCAACGATGATGAGGGTAACGAATATTTTTATCAAGAAGATATTGTGATACCACTCGACGGAAAGCAGTTTGCCATTTTGGTGCCGTTAGAATCGGAGTGCGATTGTGAAGACGACTGCGATTGTGAAGTCGATTTGGTTGTCGCCCGGGTAGATATCGACGAACAAGGTGAAGCAGTTTATGTCGAAACAACTGACGAGGAATACGATGCAGTTGTCGCTGAGTACGAAAAGATCATCGCCGAATAATTAGCCATATATTTAACTAGTTAATATTCTGGAGGAAAAAAATGACTAATATATCAACAAAAGCTGAACTAACCAAAATTCTCGCGGATAACCCGCTTGTATTAATAGATTTTTGGGCGGAGTGGTGCGGTCCGTGTAAGTCACTGGCGCCAATCCTTGAACAAGTTGCAATTAAAACTGCCGGGAAGGCTGCTATTGCGAAAATAAACATCGATACTGCGGCTGATTTGGCTCGTGAATATCGGGTGCGCAGTATTCCGACTCTGCTGACTTTCAAAAACGCCGAAATGATTAACCGGGTTGTCGGGTTGCGAAGTGAAGCTGATTTAGTAGCGGACTTAGAAAAAAATTATTAACCGGAGCAGCCTTGGATTATCCAAGGCTGTTTTTCGCTGAGGAGCTTATGGCGCGTCGAATACTTATTGCTGATGATGATACCAATATCCGCGAATTAATTAAAATCTATCTGTTGAAAGAAGGATTTGAAGTGTTTGAAGCGGTTGATGGCGCCGAAGCCATTGTAAAAGCTCAACAATGCAATCCGGATATTTTAGTTTTGGATATTATGATGCCGGTACTTGATGGTATCGAAGTCTGTCGGCAAATTCGGAGGTTTTCCAAGCTGCCGATAATTATGCTGACCGCACGGGCGGATGACGATGACCGGATCATCGGTCTGGAAACCGGCGCTGATGATTATGTAGCCAAGCCCTTCAACCCGCGCGAATTAGTTGCGCGAATTAATGCAGTGTTGCGGCGCAGTGAAGAACGAAAAACTGAGAAAATTTCCGAAATAGTAGTTATTCCGCATCTGACTATCGATCATAATAATTATATTGTCACTGTCGATGGGCAGGAAATTAATATGACGAACAAAGAATTTGAGCTGCTGTGGTTTTTCACGAAAAACACCAATAAAGTATTTACGCGCGACCAATTATTGGAAAAGGTCTGGGGCTATGAATACTTTGGCGATACGCGGACTGTGGACACACACGTAAAGCGATTGCGTGCCAAACTTGATATTCAAGATAATTTTGGCTGGGACATAAAAACTGTCTGGGGTGTTGGCTACAAATTTGAGGATAAACAATAAATTATGCGGTTGCAAAAAAAACTGTTCTTAAGCATTTTGGCAGTTACTATTCTATCGATGTTGTGTATATATTTGGCAGCAGCTTTTTTCTCGTTCAAATTGCTTGAAGCCAATCGCGCTGTTGAGCTGACGGTAAAAGCCGGGGAACTCGCCGCCTTGACCGAGGATTACGCTAACAGACGGATCACGCCGGATGTTTTTGTGCGGATGATTAACAATGTTGACGATATGCTTGAAGCGCATGTGTTGGTATTTGGTCCTAACAGTGAAATCATGGTACTGTCTGAGCGCGGACCGAAATTTCGCCAACCGCCACCGCAAATGTTGAAACGGGGAAATCGCACTCTTTGCACTATGCCTGAAGAAGTGTTGCAAACTACTGATGGGAAAAAGCTGGTCAGCGATGTGCTTGCGGGAGGGAAATACCAGGGAAAATTCTATAATGGTTATTACGATGATGATATGCTCACAGTTGCCGTTCCCTTCTATCTTGGCGGCAAGGTATATGGCGGGGTGGTTTTGTTTTCATCATTCGCCGAGCAAGTGCGCGCGCCGTTGACATTGTTGTTTTTGGTGCTTGCGGCAGTAAGCGCCATGGTCATTGTTTTTGCGATATTTATTTCCCGGCATATTGCCCGTAGTTTGACAAAACCGATAAAAGATTTGATTGATATTACTGATAGGTTTTCTCAAGGGGATTTTCAAGTTGCTGAAGTTAAAAGCTCCAGCGATGAGATCGGCGAACTCAGTCTGGCATTTTCAAAAATGGCCAAGGAACTGCGCCAGTTCATCGATGATACAAATCAAGCCGAGCGGATGCGCCGCGAATTTATCGCCAATTTATCACACGAAATGCGCACGCCGCTTACGATTGTACGTGGCTACGCCGAAGCGATATATGATGGTACGATAACCGGCGAACAAAGCAAACGCTCGATAGCGATCATGCGGGATGAGGCGTTGCGGTTGGAACGCCTGATTCAAGATATGCTTGATTTGAGCAAATTGCAACTAGCCCAGTATGAGTTGGAATTGGAGAAGTTACCATTGGCTGTTGCTGTCAAATACGCGGTTGACAAAATGCGCGATAAAGCTCGTGAAAACGATCTGACATTAAAGTTCGCCGATCCAAGCCACGAAGCGCAGGTGTTTGCTGATTACGACCGGATAATTCAGGTAATGATTATTATTTTGGATAACGCAATCAAATTTACCCAACCCGGCGGAACAATAACTGTAGCAGTTACTAAAACGGAAAAATATGTCGAAACGATAATTCGTGATGACGGTTACGGCATTTGCAAAGAAGATTTGCCAAATATCTGGGAGCGGTTTTTTAAAGCCGATAAATCGCACAATAGAAATGTCGAGGGCATGGGCCTAGGGTTATCAATTGCCAAAGAAATCGTCGAAAAACATCAGGCCGAAATATCAGTTATTAGTTCAATAGACGCCAGCAATCACGGCACTTGTTTTACAATCAGATTCAAAAAAGCGTGAGGTAGTAATGAGAAAAAACATTTTTTGTACTTTGACTTTGCTGATTTTCTTGACGCTAAACTTTTCAATTGGATATGCCGATTCTGCAAACACTGACTTAGTGCCATTTCAAGTGCTTACTGTGAACGATTTTCATGGCGCCTTAATTGAGGATTCCAGCAATCCTGGCGCGGCAAAGCTTTCCGGTTATTTGCAGAGTCTGCGCGCCGACAACCCGGATCGGACGTTATTGCTTTCAGCCGGAGACATGATGCAAGGAACGATGGCGTCTAATCTGCTATTTGGTTCGCCGGATATTTCAATAATGAACTATTTGAATTTTGACGCAATGGCGCTTGGCAATCATGAATTTGATTGGTCAATAGCTAAAGTTTTGGATCGACAAAATCAGGCTGCATTTCCATTTCTGGCCGCCAATATTTTCATTAAAGACACAAAAAGGGTCCCGTCATTTTGCGTGCCGACAATGATCGTTAGCCGTAGCGGAGTGAAGTTTGGCATCATCGGTTATGCAACGGTTGAAACCCCGTCCACTACTTTACCGAAAAATGTTGCTGACTATGTGTTTCCGCCGCAAGCCGACAACGCCAGCCGCATTGCCGCTGAGTTACGGCAAGCGGGCTGCGATGTGATAATCGTCCTGTCACATATGGGCATTAGCCAGAGTGGCGATATTTTGAGCGGCGAAGCGGTCGATTTCGCCAAAAAAGTTACCGGTATTGATTTGATTGTCTGCGGACATACCCATAAAATCGCTAAAGGTTATGTCAATGGCATCCCGCTTGTCGAAGCTTTTTGGTCCGGGCGAGCGGTTGGTGTTGTAACATTAAATTATTCAGCTAAGCAAAAGAAAATTGTCTCTTCAACAATCGAGGTAGCAGATGCCGTCAAAATAAAGGCGGCTACAGCTGATGCCGGAGTTCAAAATATGCTTAATCGCGATTTGACCGCTATCAACGCAGTAAGTAACCGGGTAATTGGTTACAGCGCTACTGGATTACGCAACGAAAAAAACACCAGCAGTTTTATTGAATCGCAAATGGGTCAGTTTGTGACTGACACAATGCGCGCCAAGGCGAAAACAGCAGTCGCGTTCATGAACGCCGGCGCGTTACGCGTTCCGTTTGATGCCGGAAATATCACCTTGGGAAATGTTTATTCGGTAATGCCGTTTGACAATACTTTATTTACGCTTAATCTTACTGGCGCACAAATAATGACGGTATTAAACTACGGCATAGGTAAACCTGATATGGGCGCCGTGCAGTTTTCTGGTATGGTTGTTACCTATGATAGCCGCAAGCCTTACGGAAGCGCGATAACAAAAGTGACAATCGACGGGAGCGAATTAAACTTAAATCAAGTATATTCTGTGGTTACTAATGATTTTTGCGCAGTCGGTGGCGACGGTTACACAACTTTTGCAAAAGGCACTGATCAGTTTAATACCGGAATATTGGTGCGGGATTGTATGAATAATGCTGTCGCTGACACTAAAAATCTTGAAATTGTTGATGATGGACGGTTGGTTGTGTTAAAATAGACTATCAAAAGATATGGAGGAAAAAATGAATCAGCATGTAGTAACAATTAATGATACCGATATTAGAAAAAACGTTGAAAATAGCGGTTGCGGCGAATGCCAGACATCTTGCCAATCGGCTTGCAAAACTTCCTGCACAGTAGGAAACCAAGTTTGTATTAACGAAGAGGTTAAGTAAAAAATCAAAGTCCCTCTTTGCCGCTGTAGGTGAGAGGGATTTTTTGTTGAAAGGGTTAAATGGTTCACAGTTTTTCGTTTGATGGTATAAATGTTGCTTTAGATGTTGCCAGCAATTCTGTCCATGTGCTTGATGATTGTAGTTACGCGCTGTTGAACGGGCAGGCAACGAAGGATAGATTTTCTGAAACCGATATTAGTTCGGCAACCGCTGAACTGGAGCGCTTAACTGCCGCCGGGCGGTTGCACAGCCAGGATGTTTTGAAGTTGCCAAAGTTCAATGGCCGACGGCAGGTAAAGGCGTTGTGTCTGCATGTAGCTCACGATTGTAATTTGCGCTGCCGGTATTGTTTTGCCGGTACCGGTGATTTTGGTCATGATCGATCGTTGATGACTTGGGAAGTTGCCAAAGCCGCAGTCGACTTTTTGGTTGGCGCCAGTGGTTCACGACAACATTGTGAGATTGATTTTTTTGGCGGCGAGCCGTTAATGAATTTGCCAGTCGTTAAACAAACGATTGATTATGTGCGCGATATTGAACGAAAGACCGGGAAAATATTCAAGTTAACGCTTACTACTAATGCTGTTGCGCTTAACGATGATGTCATTAAATACCTTAATAGTGAAAATGTCAGTTTAGTGTTGAGCATCGATGGGCGAAAGCCGATCCATGATCAATTACGCCCGGATTGCGCCGGAAACGGTAGCTACGAGCAAGTGTTGCGGGGGATAAAGCGTGCGGTAGAATCGCGTTCAGGCAAAAACTATTATGTTCGCGGCACATTTACAGCTAAAAACACCGATTTTTTTGAAGATGTTATTCATTTGGCAGAGCAGGGTTTTGCGGAAATATCGCTTGAGCCGGTTGTTACTTCGATTGCCGAATTGCAACTGCAGAGCGAGCATTTGCCGGAAATATTTTTGCAGTACGAACTACTGGCTAAAAAACTGTTTGAGTATTGGCATGAGGATAATGCGATAAATTTCTTTCACTATAATATTGATTTGAATAATGGACCGTGTATTGTCAAGCGAATTAGCGGTTGTGGCGCCGGTAGTGATTATTTGGCGGTTGATCCAACCGGAAAATTATTTCCCTGTCACCAATTTGTTGGTAAAACCGAATTTTGTGTAGGCAATGTCTTGGACGGAATAACAGACCATTCAATTGTCGAGCAGTTAAGCGCGGCAAGTGTTTTTAGCAAGCCGGAATGCGGCGATTGTTGGGCGAAATATTTTTGCTCCGGTGGTTGTCATGCCAACAACTATAATCACAATAGCGATTTTAACAAACCATATCAGCTTGGTTGTCAGATGCAAAAAAAACGCCTGGAAATGGCTTTGTGGCTAAAAGCCAAACAGTATTTGAACAGTAAAATTGGTTAAAGAGGAGAAATTATGATTGGTGTTCTGTTAGTTCTATTGACAGCGGCATATATGTTTGTAGTCATGCCGGTTTTTGCCGGCGGTTTTGGCGATTGGTCATTCTTGTGTTTTATCTGGGGCGCGGGATTGATGTTTATCGCGGTAAAAGTAATGCTGCAGCGCGGCGGCGCTGGTCTGACCGGTTCGTTTATCGGCTGGTTGGTGTTCAAGTTGTTCGGTGAGCGTATCAGAGTACCAGCGCCGACCACGGTAACTGGAGAAATTGTTCCGCGAAAATACCGGATCGCGGCATGGTCCGGCTTGGCTTTAATAATTATAGCTGTATTAAACGCAGTGATTTTGCCGGTTTTGTTGTCCAATCCGCTGCTTTTCAGTTCGAGATTTCACAACCTCATCGGAAATGTCGAGGAAAGCACTTTTGTAAAGGATGTTGAACCGCTCAATCCGTCACAAATACGGATTATCGACGACGAAACCGCCGCGCGGTTGGCAGATAAGAAAATTGGCGAAGTGCCGGCACTCGGTTCTGAAACGAAGTTAGGGCGACTGGTGCTACAACAGGTCGATAATAAGCTCTATTATGTTGCGCCGTTGGAGCATCGCGGTGTATTTCAATGGATAAGCAACTATACTAATGGTAGTCATGGTTACATTTTGGTCAGCGCCATTGATCCGCAAGATGTGCGGCTGGTGCAGGATATCAAAGGTAAGCCGGTAAATATTCGTTATCAAATGGGCGCATATTTAATGGAGTACTTACCTCGCTGGATATATCTGCATGGTTATGTTAATGTTGGCTTGACCGATTACACCTTCCAAATCGACAATGATTATAATCCATATTGGGTTATTACTTTATACGACAAGACAATCGGCTATGCCGGGGATAACGCTACCGGTATATTGACCGTCAATGCCCAGACCGGCGAAATCAAAAAATATGCTATCGATCAAGCTCCGAACTGGGCAAGCCGGATTCAGCCGGAAGAATTTGTGCATGATCAGATTGCAAACTGGGGACAATACATCTACGGTTTCTGGAACTCAGTATTTGCCAAGACTGGGACACTCAAACCATCCGGAACCCGGATGCATTTGATATACGGTAATGATAATCGCGTGTATTGGTACACCGGCATGACCTCGAGTGGCGGTGATGACAGTACTGTAGGATTCATTCTTGTCGATTCACGCAACAAGAAAGCGAAATTCTATAAAGTTGCCGGAGCAACCGAGGAATCGGCTGCAAAATCCGCCGAAGGTCAGGTTCAAGAAAAGGGCTATCGCAGCGGCTATCCACTGTTATATAACGTCCACGGCATCCCGACATATATTGCTCCGTTAAAAGATAAGGAAGGGTTGCTAAAATTGGTGGCGTTTATCTCGGTGGAAAATTATAATATCGTCGGCGTAGGCGGCAACATTGATAGCGCGATGCGCGCTTATATGCAAAATCTCGCCAATAAAGGCGATACCGTTGTGCCGGGACAATTCTTGAAAGAACAAACCATCTCCGGGAAAGTCTCGCGAGTTGCCACAGTCGTTAAAGGCAGCGAGACCATGGTGTACTTTATGCTCGACAATGATGCTAAAGTATTCTGGGCAAGCTCCGCGCTAAATGTTAAGTTGCCGTTGCTAAAATCTGGCGATGTGGTTGAAATAAGCTTTAGTGAAAATACCCTGGGCGCTAACGAAATTAAGACGTTCAAACCGAATTACTAAATAAAAACGACGCTTTATGGATAAAGCGTCGTTTTTTTCTGATTAGCGGCAGGAAATCGGTAATCATCGTCGAATAATAATACAAACCAATTGTTTGAGAAATGGAGAATTGATGAATCGGCAAAATTCCAAAACGAAAAAAATAACTACTATCGCCATATTGGCGGCTATTTCTACAGTTTTAATGTTTATTGAATTTCCGGTGCCATTTTTCCCGCCGTTCTTAAGTATGGATTTTAGTGATGTACCAGCGTTGTTTGTTGCGCTGGCGCTTGGTCCGGCTGCCGGAGTTGCTGTCGAACTGATAAAATGTTTGTTGCACTTATTAGCTACTAAGTCGGCCGGTGTCGGTGAGTTGGCTTCATTTATTTGCGGCGCTACTTATGTGTATGTGGCTGGAACAATATATTTTAGGAAAAAATCGCGCAATTATGCAATAGTGGCGATGATTATCGCTTCGTTGCTAACTACGGTTGTAGCAGCGCTGGTTAATTTGTTTATATTATTACCGGCGTATCAGTTTTTGTTGGGAATGAGCAGTAGCGCAATAGTTGGTATGGCTCAAGCTGTAAATCCGGCAATAAAAAGCCTTAATCAACTAATATTGTACGCGATAATTCCGTTTAACATTTTTAAATGGTTTTTATCATCACTGATTGTTTATTTGGTATATAAAAAATTGTCACATTATTTTCATTAGGAGAGTGGAATTATGGTCGGAATTGTTGTTGTTTCACATAGCGCTAAAGCCGCTGAAGGAATTGTCGAGATTGCCGAAAAAATGGCCACCAAATCGCAGAAAATCATTGCCGCGGGCGGTGTTGAAGGTGGTGGACTGGGTACCAGCGTAGAAATTATTAAGAAGGCGATCGTTGCAGCCGAAGAGGGAGATGGTGTAGTAATATTGGTTGATTTGGGTAGCGCCGCGATGTGCGCTGAATCGGCGCTTGCGGAACTGGGTGAGCAGTACATCAATAAAGTCCGGGTTGCTAACGCACCGGTACTCGAAGGCGCGACCGCTGCCGCGGTACAGGCGTCATTAGGCGCTGAATTGGCTGAAGTGCTGGAGGTAGCCGAAGAAGCCAGGGGCATGAACAAATTGATTATGAGCAAAGTTTTTAGTAACGATATTTAAATGACTGGCGGTTAGCGGTTAGTGGGTGAGCTAAGGTAAATATGAGGAGGATTTATGATTGAAGCATTGTTGGGAGAATTTTTAGGCACATTGGTGTTGATTGTATTCGGTAGCGGCGTTGTAGCCAATGTCACATTGAAAAAGACCTTTGGCTATAATTCCGGGTGGATTGTTATTACTACCGGCTGGGCGCTGGGGGTGACAATGGGCGTGTTTGTTGCCCAAGCCGTCGGATCGGTTCAGGCTGATATTAACCCGGCTGTAACTTTGGCAAAAACATTAATGGGCATTTATTCGCCGCAGTTAGCGCTTATTACGATGCTGGTACAAATTGCCGGAGCGTTTTATGGCGCTTGGCTGGTATTTTGGTTTTACCGCCCGCATTTCGCCATTACCGAGTGTAATCAAACCAAAATGGGAATATTTTGCACCTCGCCCGCGATAAGGTCTTATGGCAACGCATTTTTTTGTGAGACATTTGCAACTGTAATCTTGATTGTCGTTATTTTTGCAATATTTGCAAAACTTGATGCAAAAGTTGCCTTGCAATTCGGTCCATATCTCGTCGGGATGTTAGTCTGGGCAATTGGTCTGAGTTTAGGTGGCGCAACTGGTTATGCGATAAACCCGGCTCGTGATTTGGGGCCGCGTCTGGCGCACCGGTTGATGCCGATAAAAGACAAATGTCCGCCGGATTGGAAGTACGCGGCTATTCCGGTATTCGCGCCGCTATTAGGTGGTTTCTTGGCGTTTGGTATTGCCACGTTGTTTGGAATAATAAAATAAATATTGTGAGGATAGCATGATTAACAAACGTTATGTACTGGCAATTGATCAGGGAACTACCAGCTGTCGGGCGATAATTTTTGATAACAATTCTGAAATTGTAGCCGTGGCGCAAAAAGAAATTACCCAGATTTATCCTTGCCCGGGCTGGGTGGAGCACAATGCCGAAGAAATTTGGACAACTCAGTTAGGCGTTATTAGCAAAGTTATTGCCGATTCGGGAATACCGATTGAAAGAATTGAAGCATTCGGCATTACCAATCAACGCGAGACAACTGTGATTTGGGATAAGCACACCGGAAAGCCGATTTATAATGCAATTGTTTGGCAATGTCGCCGTACAGCCGCGATTTGCGATGATCTCAAAACTGCCGGGCTGGCTGAATTGATTACTGATAAAACCGGATTGGTGGTTGATGCCTATTTTTCCGGCACTAAAGTCAAATGGTTGCTGGATAATGTCCCGGGAGCTAGAGAAAAGGCGGCTAACGGTGAGTTGCTATTTGGAACTATGGATAGTTGGTTGATCTGGAATCTTACCGGCGGCGAAGTTCATGTAACGGATTATACCAATGCCAGTAGGACGATGTTGTTTAATATTCGCGAACTGTGTTGGGATAAAGAAATTTTGGAAATGTTGACCATTCCGCAAAATATTTTACCGACAGTCCGGCAGAGTAGTGAAATATACGGATATACCAATCCGGAATTATTTAATGGCGCAAAAATTGCCATCGCCGGCGCCGCCGGTGATCAGCACGCTGCGCTGTTTGGTCAGACCTGTTTTTTACCGGGAATGGCGAAAAATACTTATGGTACCGGCTGCTTCATGTTGATGAACACCGGTGATAAGGTTTATAAATCGAAAAATGGATTATTGACTACTATTGCCTGGGCGATCGACGGTAAAGTTGAGTATGCGCTCGAAGGTTCAATATTTATCGCCGGCGCTGCTGTGCAATGGTTGCGCGATGGTCTGAAAATTCTTGATTCAGCAGCCGATTCAGAATATTTTGCCGAAAAAGTTGAGGATACTGCCGGCGTCTATGTAGTTCCGGCTTTCGTCGGACTAGGAGCGCCATATTGGGACATGAAGGCCCGCGGGGCGATATTCGGGTTAACTCGCGGCACCAATAAATCACATATTATCCGGGCTACGCTAAATGCGATGGCCTACCAAACCCGCGATGTGTTGATGGCGATGGAAGCGGACTCGGGAATAAATTTGCAGGCATTAAAAGTAGATGGCGGCGCCGTCGAAAATGATCTGTTAATGCAATTTCAGGCGGACATTCTTGGCGTTCCGGTAGAGCGTCCGAAAGTATCAGAAACTACCGCGTTGGGAGCCGCTTATCTGGCCGGATTGGCAGTTGGCGTTTGGAAAAAGCAAGAGCTGTCGATGACTTGGCAGCTGGATAAACGTTTTGAACCTAAAATGACTGAGTTTGTCAGACAGACCTTATGCGCCGGTTGGAAAAAAGCGGTCAGCCGTTCATTGGATTGGGAAGATTAATCCCAAAGTAAGTAAGGTGGTAGAGAATGAAAGAAATTTTTGGAAGAAAGTTACTAATATCAGTGTTGACAATATGTTTTGTTATACAAATCTCAGCGTCGCTGGTTAGCGCGGAATATAAGTTTATTCCGCCGGTACTATTGAATTACAAAAGCATTGTCAATGATAAGGAAACTGTTTATATTCCCCAGGTCTATGGGATGAAAGATGCCGTCATTCAGACTGCTGTTAACAAATTGCTGTCGATGGATATTGATGTTGATTTACAGACTTGGGATAAAAATTGGCAGGATATGTACAATGCTACGCAGCCGGAAATTCGCTCCGGGTTGCATTTCTGGTTTACGTTTGACCAAAACTATAACAAAGAAAACATTTTGAGCGTGGCAATGTCTGAGTATAGTTTTGCCGGCGGAGCGCACGGCATGGCGTTTCAGTACGCGCATACCATTGATTTACTGAGTGGCAAAGAAATTGTTTTGTCCGCGCTATTCAATGACAAATCCGACTGGAAAGGCATGATTAATGCCTACATCACTAGCGAAATTAAATATTACCAGCGAGACTTAAAGTTTGAGGGAATAAAAGACGATCAGAATTATTATTTGTCCAATCAAGGGCTGGTGATATTTTTTAACCCTTATGAAATCGGCCCTTGGGTCGAAGGAATGCCGACATTCGTAATACCATACCGGATCTTTTCCTTTACATTTTCTGACGATTACAAAGACCGGCTACATTAATATTATTTAGTGGGTGAAAAATATGCTATTTCAAAAAAATCAAACGATAATATTTCAGGGCGATAGCATAACCGATGCCGGGCGGATTCGCGAAAACAGCGACTGTCTGGGATTTGGCTACGCGTTCATGATCGCGGCTCAACTCATGATGCAGTATCCAGAATTGGATCTCAAATTTGTCAATCGCGGCGTGGGCGGTGATCGTACTTGTGACCTGTTAACGCGTTGGCAAAACGATTGCCTGGATATTCAACCGGACTGGCTGTCGATAATGATTGGCATCAATAATGTTTGGCGGCGCTATGATAATAACGATCCGACCGATCACAAGACTTTTGAACGCGAATACCGCCAGCTGTTGCAGCAAGTAAAAGCTAAGACTAATGCCCGGATAATAATCATTGAGCCTTTTGTCTTGCCGACGCCAGGTGATCGAATCAAGTGGCGCGACGATTTGGATCCCAAAATTCAGATAACCCGGCAGTTGGCAGCAGAATATGCTGATGTATTCATGCCGATGGATGGTTTACTAAACGCTGCAGCCATTCATAAGAATCCTGAATATTGGGCAGCTGACGGAGTTCATCCGACAGCGCCCGGGCACGCCTTCATCGCGGCGGCATTTGTTAAAACAATTACGTGTGGACATGCCTACCAATAATCAACGTTGATTATTGGAAATATCAATATCTCGGTTGCCAACCGTTGAATTTATTGTGGTTTCACTGTACAATATCTGTAACTAATTGAAGGCTGGTTGCGATATGATAAGAGAAAAACCCGAACGGGTAGCGATACGACGATCGACGCGCCGCAAAGGGCTACGTGATATTATTTGTTTGGCGTTGGTAATTGTATTAGTTTTTTTTGTTTTTATTTTTGGCAAACAGCAATATGAATTGAGTGTAATTCGTAGCGAAAAAGAACAATTGCGGCAAAAAATTGAGACACTTAAACTAGAGCAGCAAATAACAATGGACGAAAAGAAAAGACTGAGCGACACGCAATATATTGAAAAAGTTGCCCGCGAGCAAGGTATGGCAAAGCCCGGAGAAATTCCCTATATTTCCAACGAAGCGCCAGCCGCTCCCGATAAGCAGACAAAAAATGAGTAGCACTGACAAAGTTCCCAGCATTCTCGCTATTTGTGAAAAAGTGCTCAGTGCGACAATCGCTCCAGAAACTAAATATTTGATCGCGGCCTGTTCAGGTGGCGTAGATTCAATGGTTCTGCTGGACGTACTTGGAAAATTGGCAAAAAAAATGTCGAAAACACTCATCTGCGCACATATCAACCACGGACTACGCGGTAGTGAAAGTGACGCCGATGAACTGTTTATAAAAAATTATTGTGCTAAGCAGAATGTGATTTTCGAATGTAAACGTGTGAATACTAAACTCGAACAGGAACGCAAAAAAACGGGCATAGAAGCAGCGGCTCGAGATTTACGATACGCGGCGTTGAGTACGATTGCTGCTGATTATCAACCTTCGGCAATATTCGTCGCTCACAACAAAAATGATCAAGCGGAAACATTTATGTTGCAACTTATCCGTGGCGCCGGCTTAAAGGGACTCGGAGCGATGCAACTAAAATCTGATGCGATCATCCGGCCATTGCTGACTGTCAGTCGCGTTGAAATTGAACAATATTGCCAACAGCAACAGCTAGAATATCGCTACGATAGTAGCAACAGCGATGTTAAATACCTTCGAAACAGTGTCCGACATAAATTGCTGCCATTATTAGCGAATTTCAACCCCCGGATTGTTCAGTCACTTTGTCGAACCGCTGAAATTATCAGCGCCGAAGAGCAATGTATGCATGAATACGCTGAAGCGTTCGAGTTAGAATGTGTGCAATATGTCGGTGACGCAGCTTGGATAACTAAGCGCAAAATATCAATGATTAATATTGCCTTACAACGCCGAATTGTCAGACTGGTGATTGCAAAATTAGGTTATACCGGCAACCTTGCATTTGAAAAAGTAGAAAAAATTATCGCTCAAATTGGCGGCAGGGTAGCTTCGATTGTAGAAATTGACGGACGACTTAGGTCGCGTAACTGCTATGACCATCTGGAACTAAGCTGGCAAAATACTGCTAGTGATAATCCAGTAGAGCTGTTTACCAGCAGTTTATCAATTCCAGGAAGCTGTCGGTTGAGCGACACTGAACAGCTGGAACTGGAATTGGTTGATGGCAAATCCATTGAGTATTCAATTGGTCAGCGCCACATATATCATTTTGAGTACAACCAATTGCAATTGCCGCTTTTCGTCCGGGCTAGAAAAAGTGGCGACATAGTCCAGTTTGATTACGGTAGTAAGTCCGTAAAAAAACTGTTGATTGAGAAAAAAGTTCCCCGAGATGAACGCAGTCGTATTCCGCTCTTATGCGATTCCAGTAAAATTTTAGCCGTACTTGGTGTTGCTGAGTCGACTATTGCCAGAACACCGGACCTAGTTACAAAATATTTAAAAATAACATATATTAAGGAGACGAAAAATGCACGATAAAATTGGCGAGGTACTTTTTTCTGTTGAACAAATTAACGAGCGGGTAAAGCAGTTGGGCGAGGAGATTACCCGTGATTACGCTGGTAAAAAAGTATTTTTACTCGGCATCTTAAAAGGGTCGATGATGTTTATGGCTGATTTAATGCGGACGATCGATTTGCCGGTTGAAGTTGATTACATGTGTGTGTCCAGCTATGGCGCATCGACCACTACCAGCGGTACAGTGCGGATATTAAAGGATTTGGACGCTAATATCGAAGGTAAGAATGTTATTATCATCGAAGATATTATTGACACCGGTGTCACACTTAGTTATTTGGTCAAATACCTCCAAGGTCATAACCCAAACACTTTGAAAATCTGCACAATGCTAAACAAACCGGAACGGCGGACTGCTGAAGTAGCAGTTCATTATAATGGTTTCGATATTCCCGACAAATTCGTGGTTGGTTACGGCTTGGATTTTGCCGAAGAGTACCGCAACTTACCCTATATCGGCGTGCTAAAGCCGTCGGCTTACAGTCATTTGCTGAAATAGCGGCGCATAATCGTGGCGGGCTTTGCTTGCCGTTTACTAATGCGCTATAATAGTTTTTGGAAAAGCCTATAGTTACGGCGCGTGAGAAGGTTATTTCTCCCGCGCCGTTTGTAATTTTGCGGTATATATGGCTAATTCAACGTGGTTGCAATCGGAAGTCTGATTATACCGCCCGCCGATAGACTGCAGCTCGTGAGAGACTAACTATTTTAATGGCAGTTGGTGACGGATTTGAGCGGCGGGTTTTATCAACCAAAACGGGCGGGTGAATGTTTATTTGGCGGCGAATTCGCCGTGGTAGTCGAGTTGTTTTCCTGTACTCAGCAGAACATTTGCGGCTGTGCAGGATTTTTTCATTTTATGGCGAATATTATAGCTAAATCATTTTCGAGGAGCGCATGAGTTTGTTGTTCGAAATATTACAGTATACCGCGAATAAATTATCTCTGTTTAATAAAATAGAAATTGTCGCTGTTAATCGGCGTTTGAAACTTAGAGTCGTAAGAGTAAAAGAGGTTGTGCATCAAACTTTTTGTGGAGGCAACAATGGAACAGTTTAATGTTTACTGCGATGAAAGCAATCACCTTTTGCACAGCGAAAACAGCGTTATGACGTTGGGCTATATTATGTGCCGAACTGCGGATGCGCGGCAGATTAATTCGGATATCCGGGCAATAAAGGAAAAACACGGATTGAGTCGGGATTATGAAATTAAGTGGACAAAGGTTTCCAAAAGCAAAATGGCTTTTTACGAAGAGCTGATTCGGTATTTTTTCAGTAATGAATCGCTGCGGTTTCGCTGTGTTATTGCGGATAAGGCGAATCTCGATCATGCCCGGTTCGAACAGAGCCACGATGACTGGTATTACCGGATGTACTATCTTTTATTGGGGAAATCTTTTGCTGAAATCAATATCTACAATGTCTATCTCGACATTAAAGATACCTGTAGCATATTGAAAGTTCAACAGCTGCACGACCTGCTGAATCGTTCGTATTTCAGCTTTTCATCGGACATGATAAAAAAAATCCAGCACATTCATTCGCACGAAGTGGAAATGATGCAACTGAACGATCTGTTCATCGGCGCGATTGGCTATCAAAACAATAAGTTGGCCAGTAGCGAAGCAAAACTTAATGTGATTGAGATTTTGAAAAATATTTCCGGACGCGCCTTGGATGTGTCTACGCCGCTGTTCAACAAAAAATTCAACCTTTTTGTTTGGGAGGCGCGTTAGATGGAATGCAAGTGGCTGCCACCTCTGTACGCCGAACCGGACTGGAATAATTATCGCGATTATGAAGAAAAATTATACAAGTTCTTTTGTTACGTATATTTTTCAAATTCCATGTACTTTAAGGACTTGATCGTTAGATATCGCTTTCATCCGATTGTTGATGGCAGGGAAGAAGTTTTCTATCACCTGACGTGCCGGGATTACACGAAAGAAAAAGACCGGATGCCGGATCCGGGCAGAATCATTCGGTCGGCGTGGGCGCGGGCAATAATTGAAAATTATGACTGCTCGTTTGAATGCTGTGATGAAAAACCACTGTATTGGGCGAAAACAGACAGTAGAAGCAAGAAAAAGCGTCACATGCTTTTTTTTCAAAACTATCTTGTGATACTCGAGGAAAGGGAAAAATACTTCCTGCTGATAACCGGTTACTATGTCAGCGAAGAGTACAAGCGCGTCGGTTTTATAAAAGATTGTGAAACGTTTAAAAAACAAAAAACGCCACAATAAAGTAGCGCTATCAGAATCTCCTACTACACATGGTAGTTGAGTTAACGTAATTATATTCCGTATTTGCCGATTTGTCAAATTTTCCAGTTAGATTTTGCGGTTATCGTTAATTCTTATCCGTCGGCATTTCGCCTTTGGGTGAGTTTAGCGCCGAGTTGATCAGTCTGCCGCCCAATGCGGTTATTGTTCCGGTTACGGCGGTCATGGCGGCGAATTCGCTGTAGCTGGTGAATACTTTGCTGGTGATGCAGGGGAATTTTGTTCACGTCGGACATTGCGGAGTATATTATTGTAGCGCACACGTATACGTGAGGAGTTTTCCGACGACCGGTGAAAAACTTTCAACATTTTTGCAAAATTATGTTGACAGGTGTGAAGAAGGGTGATATAATTCCGTTCACCGCCAGAGAGCAGGTCGGACAACGGCTCAAAACTCAAGCGGTCGACCAGCGGGTTGAAGCCTTGTAAACATTACG
>JBAXTZ010000031.1:0-40694 GCA_037129925.1 Bacillota bacterium | reverse complement strand
ACTTCTAACCTTACAGCCGTAAGCCTTTTGGGGTTTACGGCTATTTTCTTTTTTTTGGCTGAAAACGCCAAATGACACCCAATTGACACCAAAATTTTTTCAAAGGCTGTTTTTGATACTCTAAAATACTCTGTTATACGCTGTTAGTTTTGCTGGAAAAATGAGTGAAAACCAACAAATAATAATTTGTGATAGTTATTCCCTTACGTCCGGCTATAGGGATAGAAAATAATTTAAGATACTCCATTGACAATTGATTTCTGGCTTTCAACCTTAGACTGGGTGCGCGTATTGAAGGCTTCCTCCGCATCGATATTCCGGAAATTCCGTTCGCGGCGCTGCGCGAAGCTTTAGTTAATGCTGTAATTCACCGCGATTATTCTTTACTCGGCGCTGATGTCCGGCTAACCGTCAACGATGTAGCCGTTGAAATAACCTCGCCCGGCGATGTGCCCGGCGGTTCAACTATCGGCGAAGCGCTACAGGGCCGCTCGGAAATCCGCAATAACGTTCTGGCACGCGTGCTGAAAGAAACGGAGTTTTTCGACAGATGGGGCACCGGACTGCGCCGGATAATGAGTGAATGTGCCGAAGCCGGATTGTCGGCGCCGGAAATTATCGAGCGCGGTTATGGTGTCAGCGTGAAATTTTTGCGTCCGGATTTGGAGCAAAGTGAACGCAAACCGGACGCAAACCGGACGCAAGGCGGACGATTAGCGGCCAATTATTAGCTCAGCAGGTTTGCAACCTGTGCATAGTTTGCACAAGTTCGACACAGATGATAGAAGTGGCATAATATTTAAGCTGTTTACAGAAATATTTGATGCGATCTCATCGATCTATCCATAAATTCGCAAAGTTACTCAAATATCCGCATACTGCTGTCCAATTCGCGGTAAAATGTTGACAACCTCCAGTAAGTACAATATTATTGTACTTACTGGAGGCGTTTATGTTTATTGACTATATGAAATTGATGAGTGACTTGAGCAATTATGCCTCGCCCAAGGCGCGATTGACACGGATGCTGCAATCCGGCGAGGTTATAAAAATTAAACGCGGGCTGTATACAAAAGCCGATGATACTGAACTGTCAACAAAAAGCCTTGCTGCTGCCATCTATGGACCGTCCTATATTTCCTTTCACAGCGCACTGGCTTTTCATGGCATGATACCGGAAAAAGTCACTGCAGTTACCTCGGCAGTTTACAAAAAAAACAAAAACAAAGAATATCACACGCCGCTGGGTTCATTTTACTACTATTATCTTCCAGAAACCGTCTATCCCTACGAATTGCAACGACTGGAAGAATATGGCCAGGGATATTTGATCGCATCACCGGCAAAAGCGATCTGCGATACGTTGTATAAAACGACCGGTATTGATACGCAATCAGAGTTGGAAAACTGGCTATTTGCGGACATGAGAATGGACGAAGAACAACTAATAACTTTAGATGTCGAAGCAATCAAGTTTATCGCTCCGCTCTACAAAAAACGCATACTTACCAAATTCGCCGAATGGCTGAATGGCAGGTGACAAAATGCACAGTGCAATAAACAGTATGTTCGAAAAATACAAGTTAACCAATGCTGACGACCACCGCAATGCGCTAAAGGAAATAGTACAGGAAATTGCTTTACTCGGTCTGTCACGCGCCGGTTTCTTTCAAACTGCTGCATTCTACGGCGGCACCGCCCTGCGAGCGTTCTACGGCTTGAATCGTTTTTCGGAAGATCTCGATTTCAGCCTGCTGCAGCCGGATGCCGCATACAATCTAAACAGCTATATCGCAAGCGTCAGCGATGAACTAGGCGCATACGGATTGTCAATGACAGTGGAAGAAAAAACCAAAAGCGCCAAAACCGCAATCAAATCGGCGTTTATCAAAGGCGGTACCCGGATACATATGCTGCAAATCAACGCTGCCGCGCCAATTGTCAGCGGAATCAGAGCTAACGAGCTGATCAAAATTAAATTCGAAGTGGATACCGATCCGCCAGCTGGCGCCAACTATGAGGTTAAGTACGGTTTGAGTCCGACGCCATATTACGTCCGTTTGTTCACCCCGGCCTCGTTATTTGCCGGAAAACTCCACGCAATATTATGCCGCAACTGGAAAAACCGAGCTAAAGGCCGGGATTTCTACGACTTTGTCTGGTACCTAACCCGGGGAACACCGGTGAATCTCGAACATTTACGCCAGAGAATGATCCAGTCCGGACATTTGCTGCCAAATGCGAATTTCGACCTGCAAATATTGAAGCAGTTGCTGTACGACAGATTTGCTGAAATAGATTATCAGGTAGTCAAACGCGATGTCTTGCTCTTCATCAGCGACAGTCGAGCGCTGGAACTGTGGTCAGCTGATTTTTTCGCGAGTATTACTGCCGAAAAACTGGCCGCAAATTAATAAAACTAAAATACAACCAGTTGCTACAGCACCCAAAAACCAGCCGAAACTTGCCCACACTTGGTTGTATTCCAAAAACGTAAAAGTGTTACGAAGCCAGTAATTATAAGGCGTCGCAAGTGTAAAACAACAAGTTGTAATTACAATTAGCTGTGAATGGCATTCAAGGGGCCAGCAGTTCGATCCTGCTTATCTCCACCATAAAAATGCAACAACCACAGGCCGCAAAAACTTGTGGTTGTTTTTTCTATGCTTTACTTGTCTTTTTTACTCAACATCGCTTGAATTTTGTCGATTACCGTCGGCAATAAATCCAACAGCTGCCCATGTACTGTGTTTCCGGTCACGGAAATAAACCGAACGTTGCCGTCGCCATTTGATACCAGAAAACCAATTGGCTTAACGCTTACACCGCCACCGACCCCGCCGCCAAAAGCCGCGGACTTGTCATTTGCGGCAGCATCACCGCCACCGCCGCCAAAACCTACCGATATTCGTGATACCGGAATTATTGTAGTCCCATCCGGCGTTTGCACCGGGTTGCCGACTACATTTTCAGTTGATATCAGATTCTTGAGGCTTTCTAAAGTAATTTGGACCAAGCCTCCAAGTGATTTTTCCGCCATAATATAATACCCCTTTCACTAATGCGCCTAATATCGCGCCTAATATTTTCAACAATGCTGTAATTGCTTTTATTAAGATTATAGCATCTCCGTCAAATTCAAAGCTCGTTTTTTCAAAATCCGGTTGAAATATTATTGTAATTTGGGGATGTTGACGAATATAGTTTAGCGAATTTAACGATGTGTATACGACTGCTGATACTTGTCCGGTATCAAAAGGGTCTTCTGCGCCAAATTTACAATACAAAACCATTTTCTTTATACTAAAAGACCTGAAGCTGGTTTTAATTAAATAGCTTATCAATTTTTTCAAATCGCACAATATCGCCAACAATAGTAATACATTCCTGCCGGGATTATTATACAATTCGGTTTTGATGATTGAAAATAACTTATCGCTTTTTTTTGCAGTTTGCCGCGCTGTAGCAGTCGGCTCAACATTTATTTTCAACGGTTGCGTTCTTGTGACTTTATTCTCGAGGTCACTATTTCTTTTGAATTCAAACTTGGGTTGTGTCGCTGATGGGACAGTATTAACAATAGTGTGTTCTTTTACTAACTCAGCAACTTGTGGTTGTTCAGCATCCACAAATACTTTTGCGGCTGTCTCTACAGCTTCCTTTGCGTCTTGTTCAGAAAAATCTCGTTCGAACAGTTGCCAATGTCGAAACAACTTGCCAACGATGCGTAACGAGCAAACTGATCGTCCATAGCTATAATCAGCATAAACAAACAGTTCAATATTTAAGAGCGCAATCACGGCAATTAGCAGAATAATCAAGATTGCAATTATGAAAAAACCAAATACGGTCAAAAACATTTCTCGTCCTCTATAGCAATGACTGCTGCTGAAAAGTCATTTGTTCCAAATCATTTAAGCTGTCTAGTCCAAAACAATATAGGAAAACTTCGGTAGTACCATACAACATTGGTTTTCCCGGAGCCTCGCGGCGTCCAATTTCCTTAAGTAATTTCTTTTCGTAAAGCGCGGCTACAATTTTATCGCTATTAACCCCTCGTAATGCCTCAATTTCTTGACGAGTAATCGGCTGCTTAAAAGCAATTATCGCCAGCACTTCAAGCGCTGCACTACTCAGGCGGCTTTCACGAACCTCGGTCAACTTGCAAACTAACTGCGAAAATTGTGGTTTAGTGCAAAGTTGCAAACCGCCGGCAACATTTCTGAGCATAATTCCCCGGTTTTCTTTGGAATAGTCAACTTCCATTGCGGACAAAAGCTCATTAACTTCACATTCGGTCAATTCGAGTGCAGTTGCAATCTTTGCAACCGGAATAGCGCTACCGGCAACAAACAACAAAGCCTCTACTTCCGCCATTAAACTACTCTTGAACATTTTCGTTCCTCTTGATATGTAGCAGTATTTCTCCACTTAACACGTCTTGCGTCACACAAATCCTATCAACGCGAATAAGCTCCAACATTGCCAGGAAACAAGCGATTATTTCCACGCGACTACGTTTTTGCAACAATTCGAGAAAGTGCACAGCTCGCCCGGCATGTTTGACATAGTGAAATATTTCGACAATTTTACGTTTGACACTAATTTCTTCACGGCTTATTTCCGCCATAGGCTCAGAATGCTGGAAATTAGCATTGTCCATTACTTTCTGAAAAGCCTCTAATAACAATGAAAAGCTGATCTTGTCGGGTAGTTTTTCGATTTCCAAAAAAATATCTTCACCGTTTCGCGTGAACACCGCGGCTAAATCATACTGCCGACCATTCATCGCCTCGGCACACTTCTTGAACGTTTGGTACTCTAAAAGTTTATCGATCAACTCTTGGCGGGGATCGTCCTCTGCTTCAATCAACGGTGGTTTCGGTAATAGCATTCGCGATTTTATTTGCAGCAATGTTGCTGCCATCAGGAGAAATTCGCTGGCAACTTCGATATTATATTGTTCCCAAGAATTTATGTATTCAAGATATTGATCAGTAATCTCGGCAATAGGAATTTCATAGATATCAATTTTACGTTTTTCCAGCAAGTGCATCAACAAGTCTAGCGGCCCCTGGAATTTTTCCAAGTGGAAGTTGTGCTTTTCGATCATGTTGAAATCACAAGAACAATCCGACAATCAACTGCATGAATCCCGATACCAAATAGAATATCGGCATCAACACTTTGCCAATTATACCAAGCAATATTAGCGCCATCAGTATCCAAAAGCCGTATGGTTCAAGACGTTCGTACTGCTGCATTGCTTTATAAGGTAATAACATCATTATAACTTTTGAACCATCCAGTGGTGGAACGGGAATTAGATTAAACAGCGCAAAATAAATATTGTAGATAAATAAAAACCGCGTCAATTGCAGAACAAAGTCGTTGTCAGTAAATATAATCAATATTTTAAAAAGAATAAGAGCCAAAAATCCAACAGCAAAATTAACCAACGGCCCGGCAAAAGACACCCAAAATATCCCTTTTCTAACGTTCTTAAAATAGCGCGGGTCAAACATTACCGGCTTGGCCCAACCGAATTTTGCGAGCACCATAACCAGTAATCCGAGCGGATCAATATGCACCAACGGATTCAACGACAATCGCCCCTGTAGCCGTGGCGTGGGGTCGCCAAAATATACAGCAACTCGAGCGTGCGCGTATTCATGAACAGTCAAAGCCACCAACAGCGCCAATATGACAAATATCGTATCTTGGTTAAAAAAATCAAACATATTCCCCCATCGTAGTCGTGATGTAAACTAAAATTATTTGAAACTCAATTTATCTCTAATATTTTCACACACACCCTTACTATTTGCAAGCCTTTGGTTGATATTGACAGATAATTTATGTTATCATATTAAAAATTATTTTTGGAGGAACCATGCGAAAAGATAAATTTGCCTTTGAAGGCCTGACTTTTGATGATGTGTTGCTGCTACCGGCAGCGTCTAATATAGTGCCTCGCGATGTAAAAGTAAGCACCAAACTAACCAAGACAATATCGCTTAATATTCCGTTGATCAGCTCAGGAATGGATACTGTCACCGAAGCGCGGATGGCGGTTGCAATGGCCAGGCAAGGTGGTCTTGGGGTAATCCACAAAAACATTTCCATTGCTGAACAAGCAAACGAAGTCGACAAAGTTAAGCGCTCTGAGCATGGCATTATCGTCGATCCGATTTCCTTGGAACCTCAGCATACTATTCGCGATGCCTATGATTTGATGCATAAATATCACATTTCCGGCATTCCGATTACTGAAAATGAAAAACTCATCGGTATTGTTACCAATCGCGATTTATTATTTGAAACCAATTTAGATAAACCGCTCACCGAGTGCATGACCCCGCTTGACGCGCTGATAATCGCCCCGGTTAACACTTCACTAGAAGAAGCCAAGCATCTGCTCCATAAGCATCGCATCGAGAAACTGCCACTAATCGATGACCGGGGCGTACTTAAAGGCTTGATCACTATCAAAGATATTGAAAAGACAATTAAGTACCCTAACGCCGCTAAAGACCAGCGTGGTCGGTTGTTAGTCGCTGCCGCTGTTGGCGTATCGACCGATCTGACTGAACGTGTAGCAGCGCTAATTAAAAGCAACGTTGATATTATCGTAGTAGACTCAGCTCACGGTCATTCCGCTGGCGTTATTGATGCCGTACGACAAATCAAAGCTAATTATCCTGATATCCAGGTTATTGCCGGCAATGTCGCCACACCTGAAGGAACTAAGGCGTTGATTGAAGCCGGAGCAGATGCGGTGAAAGTCGGAATCGGCCCTGGTTCAATTTGCACGACACGAGTTGTGGCCGGTGTCGGCGTTCCCCAGATTACCGCTATTCATAATTGTGCAACAGTCGCCGATGAATATGGTATTCCAATAATTGCCGATGGCGGCGTAAAATATTCTGGTGATATTGTAAAAGCCATCAGCGCTGGCGCTCGTATAGTAATGCTAGGCAACCTACTCGCCGGAACTGAGGAAAGCCCCGGTGAAACAGTTTTATTCCAAGGGCGCAAATACAAGACTTATCGAGGCATGGGATCACTTGGAGCAATGGTGCAAGGCTCAAGCGATCGCTACTTCCAAGATAAGGCAGAGAAACTTGTCCCTGAAGGCATCGAAGGTCGCGTTCCTTATAAAGGTTATGTAGCGGATTCAATTTATCAATTGATAGGCGGTTTACGCGCTGGAATGGGTTATTGCGGCGTAGGCGACATCGAGACTTTACGCACTGATTCACAATTTGTGCGAATTACCGCAGCCGGGTTAAAAGAAAGTCATCCACATCATGTTACAATCACTAAAGAAGCGCCAAACTATAGCATCTGACAAAAATGAGTTGGTAGAAACACAAGGTTTCTGCCAACTCATTTTATTTATTCTGCTACTCGTTCGAACTTGGCATCGTTCCAAAGTCCTTCAATATCGTAAAATTTACGGTCCTCACTGTGAAAAACATGCGCCACACAGGCGCCGAAATCCAGTAATATCCAGCGTCCTTCGCGATAGCCTTCTGTTCGAAGCGGAGCATAGCCGGTTTCATTCATTTTGTCGGAAATATTATCGGCAATTGCTTGTACCTGTTTTTTGTTAGAGGCATCACAGATGATATGAAAATCTACTATCGGCGTTAGCTCTTGCATATCCATAATAACTATTTCATGAGCTTTTTTTTCGATAGCTGCATTTGCAATTACTTGCGCGTTTTGAAAAGGTTTCATTATTTCTTTCCTTCTTGTTTTATTTCGTAGTAGGTGCTGTAGGCAATTTCCTTGAATTTCGCTTCATCGATTTTAAATATCAAGTTGTTTTTATCAGAAATATATTTGCCTGGCGCTGTAAAAGTAATAATGGTTTTGGGGTCACTGATAATTAACGCTAAGGCCGTTGTTGATAACCGTGAAAGCGACATATCAGTAACAATATCTTTTTCTAACAATTGTCGCAGCTCGAGCGCATGTAACAAGTTTTTTCCCGAAAACACTTTTGCCCAAAGTTCGCGAGTAATTCTGGCTTGACGCTTATTTCGTCCCTCATCGCCTAATTCATCTTTACAAAATCGCGCGTAATCGACTGCTGATTTTCCATCGAAATGTTGAAACCCTGATTTAATATGGATTGAAGTAGCCGTATGCGGATCGTCATAATTATAGTTGTTCTCAACAAAAACATCTATCCCGCCGGCAATGTCGATTATTTTCGTCATCGCCATATAATCAACAATAATATAATCGGTGACTGGTATCGAGTAGCTCTTTGCAAGAGTGTTTGCAATACTAAGCGGTCCGCCAACAGCATACAGTTGTTGCAACGAAACTATTTGTTTTGATTCACTATTGGGCAAGATTGCTTTTACTGGAATTTGCAATACTACCGCCGGGAAACAACCTCGCGGCGCTACGCTTAATACCGCCAAATAATCTGCATTTGGTCGGTCAGTTAGCTTAGTCGCTTTATCAAGTCCGACTATCAAAATATTACGATATGGAATCTTTTGAAATTTCGCGTTATCAAACTCAGGGTCAATAATACTACTATTTCGATTGCTATTATAGAGAAAATCTTCCACCCATCTATAGGAAAATACTGCTGCAAATACTACTGCGCTGATAATCATTACAAAAATAATTACCAACAAAAATAATCTAACGGTACTTAATTTTCGTTTCTTGATTTTTGGACGAGCGGTTTTAGCAGGGCGTTGCTTCATCTTACTTGCCTCGAGTTATCAGCAGTTCGTTACGCGCCGCAACAGTTTTCGGATGTAACATCCTGCCGGTTTTAACAATATACTTAATAGAAATATCATAAGCAGCCAGCATAGCGACATCCAACACACCTTGCGAAAGTTTTCTCAACTGCTTGATGCCGTCGAATTTTCTATCCGGCTCAATCATATCCGCCAGATAGATTATTTTCTCTAGATCAGACATTTCGGTATCAGCTATAGTGTGATTACGAATGGCTTTTAGCACTTCTTTATCGCGAACACCAAAAACTTTTTTTGCAATAATCACTCCGTAACCGGCATGCAACAATACCGGTTGCCGCATTTCGATTTCATCTATTCGCAAATCTTCCGAATACACGGATTTGAGCAACTCATCATCACTCATTCCCCGCCCACAATCATGCAATAATCCGGCAATATATGCAGTTTCAGTATCCTGACCGTGAATTTCCGCCAAATGCTCCGCGCATATAGCAACATTAATGCTATGTTGATAACGCTTCGGCGATAGATTTTCCATTAAGTAGCTCTTCAATTTTTCGATCGTACAATTTATTATCATAAATATATTTTTCCACACTCGTCGGCACAAAGTATTTTATCGACTTGCCGTTCTTAAGGCGAGTTCGTATATCAGTCGCCGATATTTCAATTATTGGCGAATCGAAAACTATAATATTTTCAAACGCTAAACCACCATACGCTTCATAAACGGGTTGTAACACCTTATCACTTTTGCGGTTGGCAACCAGAAATTTGCAACAGTTTAACAATTGCTCCGGTTGGCGCCAAGTCTTTAAATCGCATATAGCATCCAATCCGGTGATAAAATAGATTTCAGTATCACGCTGATAAGTTTTCTTAAGCTCATTGATAGTGTTAATTGTATAGGACAAGCCGTCCAACCGTCTCTCAATATCGGAAACTTCAAAACGTTCGTCGCCAGCAATTGCCAGTACAGTCATATAGTAACGGTGTTCGAACGAAGTCAGTTCGCTCGCGGTTCGCTGTTTGTGCGGCGGACTGTAAGACGGCACAAATATCACTTTATCTAACTGCCCTGCCTCAATTGCTTGAGCTGCTGCAATTAGATGTCCGGTATGTATCGGATCAAAAGTTCCGCCGTATACTCCTATTTTTTGCATATCAAATAACTACGGTAACTCAATTAGCGGTTTTTCTTCATTACGGCGATAAATCAGTCCGTTTCGACCGATTGTTTGCACCAGCGTTGCACCGGTCTCCTCGGCAAGCTGAGCAACTACCGCTGAAACTGTTTCCGGACAATTTTGTAAAACCCGGATTTTTACAAGTTCGTGTACCACTATTGCCGCGAGGGCGCTAATTTTCAATGCGTCCGTCAATCCAGCTTTACCGACAAAAACTATTGGATCCAAATTTGATCCTAATGACCGCAAATAACGTTTTTCTTTTCCTGTTAACATGTTAGCTCCTGTATTCGAAAATCATATCTGATATTTTTACTGTATCACCATCTTTGATGCCTCTGTCTAATAATTTCCCATCAACATCAAAGTTTTTCCACAATTTCTGGAAACGATGCAATGCTTCTTCATTATTGAAATCAGTCATCGCAACCAATCTCACCAATTCTTTGCTATGTACTACGTAAGAACCGTCAGATTCGCGGGAAACAGTGGCCGGCTCTTTAATTTTAGCTTCATAAACCCGAACTTCCTCTACCGGCTTCGCTTCTTCACGATATTCCTCGATAAGCGCGGCCGCTCGCGCAACCAACTGCTTGAGACCTTCGCCGGTCGCTGCCGATATTGGGAACAGCTCATAGCCTTTTTCTGAAAAATATTTTTCTAACCGCTCATAATTTGCCCGCGCATCAGGCAAATCCATTTTATTGGCTGCTACTATTTGCGGTTTTGTTGTTAGTTTTGCGCTAAATTCATTCAATTCGGCATTAATTACCTCAAAGTCATCAATCGGATCGCGACCTTCGCTTCCAGACGCGTCTAATACATGAATCAAAACCCGGGTTCTTTCGACGTGCCGCAAGAAATCATGACCCAAACCTTTACCTTCGTGAGCTCCGGCTATCAATCCCGGAATATCCGCCATAACCAGGCTCTTGCCTTCATCCAACCGCACCACTCCTAAAACCGGTACAGTGGTCGTAAAATGATAAGCTGCAATCTCCGGACGGGCTGAAGAAACGCTGGCAATAATACTTGATTTACCCACACTTGGGAAACCACACAATCCGACATCGGCCAAAAGTTTCAACTCCAACCGCAGGTTTCTCGTTGCCCCCGGCTCGCCTAACTCGGCAAAAGTAGGTGCGCGGTTTACACTTGAAACAAATCTGGAGTTGCCTCTGCCGCCACGACCGCCCTTAGCTAATACTGCAGACATCCCCGGCGCGCTCAAATCAGTAATAAGCTCATCAGTATCGCCATCATACACAACAGTTCCAGCCGGCACTTTGATATAGAGCGCTTCAGCCGATTTCCCGGACTTATTACCCCCGGTTCCCCGATCACCATCGCCTGCAACAAACTTGCGTTTATAGCGAAAATCTATCAGTGTATTCAGGTTGGAATCGGCAAGTAAAACTATATCGCCGCCTCGCCCTCCATCGCCGCCATCCGGTCCGCCTTTGGCAATATATTTCTCGCGGCGGAAACTCGATGCGCCATTTCCGCCAATCCCGGATGTGACGGATATTTTAGTTCTGTCTATAAACATTGTTTCTCCAAGCGTTTCTTTTATTTAGCAAAAAAACTCCTGCGGCTATGCGCTCGCAGGAGTTCTGATCAAACTTGTTCTACCGGATATACACTAATATGACGTTTCTTGTGTACGCCGCGTACTTCAAATGTCACACGACCGGAAATTTTGGCAAACAACGTGTGATCTTTGCCAATTCCTACGTTCATGCCAGGATGAAACACCGTTCCACGCTGACGAACAAGAATATTTCCCGCCGGTACAACTTGACCGTTTTCCCGTTTGACTCCCAAGCGTTTTGAGTTACTATCTCGACCGTTACGAGAACTTCCGACACCTTTTTTATGGGCAAATAACTGCAAATCTAATATTAAAAACATTTCGTCACCTCCGTTCTTCATAAATACGGACTCTCTTTGGATACTGCTTTGCGATTTCATTCAGTCCAATCAACATCGTTCCAAATAACAACTGAGTTTGATCGTTCGCTGTTTCGGTAAGGAAAAATTCCATTTTTCCTTCAATCATATCGCCGTCTAATTGAAATTTTAGTAACTGCTGAATAGCCGAAGCTGTAGTATATGCCAATACCGAGACCGCCGAGCAGACAATATCTTGACCTGATTCAGCAAATCCGGCATGACCGGCAATTTTACAACCACTGACAAAACCCATAGAATCTTTGTAAATATCGACTTCAATCATCGACTACGCTTCAATTTTTTCAATCAATAATTTAGTAAAGGACTGACGATGACCTTGCCGTCTGCGATAATTGGATTTCGCTTTATATTTAAATATTCGAATCTTTTTACCACGTCCCTGCATAATGACTTTAGCAGTAATTTTTGCGCCTTGAATATACGGCTTACCCAAAATCAACTCGCCATCATTTACAACCGAGATAACGCTTTCCAATACTACTGCGTCACCTTCTTCAGCAATAAGTTTTTCAACTTTTAACACGTCGCCTTCAGCTACGCGATATTGCTTACCACCTGTTTCTACAACTGCATACATAGTTTACACCTCCCTTTCGGTCGAACTCGCCGAATACGGCACCCGAAGGTTTCCAAGCCTCTCCGTGCGGCACTGTTGTCACACAACAACTATCGTATTATACACTAATTGCACTATTTGTCAAGTTTTTCAGCTTGTTTGTGAATCCTGTTTTTGCAGTATGCTTTTCTCGCGATTTTGTCTGGCATCCAGGTAGCTCTGCAAGATTATCGCAGCTGCGGTCTTATCAATCACTTGTTTACGTTTTTCGCGACGAACATCGGCAGATATTAACATCCGTTCCGCAGAAACCGTTGTCAACCGCTCGTCCCACAAATCAACCTTCACGCCTTCAAATGCTCCAGATAGTCGGTTAGAAAACTTCATACATATCTCCGCCCGTTCGCCGATACTTCCGTCCATGTTTTTCGGCAACCCGACTACAATAAGTTTCACATCGTTTTCATCGACTAATATTTTTAGTTTAGCAATGTCTTGTTTCCAGCCAATTCTTCGGATAACAGTAATCGCCTGACCAAACCACAGCATTTCATCGCTGATAGCAACTCCGATAGTAGCATCACCTAAATCTAAACCCATTATTCGCATAATTAACACACCTTAATGCAAAATTCTACGCAAACATCAGCGCAATATGCACACAAAGAACATTTTCGATCGTCTACTACCGCTTTGCCGTTTACAACCTCAAGCGCGCCATTTCGGCAACGTTGCACACAGGCTCCGCAACCACGACACCAGTCGTGGATTTTCAGTTGCCGTTTTTTTCGACCAGCTTGCTTGAACATATCATTCGCCGGAATTCCAGAAAATAATCGGCAATTGGCTTCGAGTTCGGTTGTATCTTGCATTCCTACCGCAATCGAAGAAAAGTTGTTTTGTTCCAATGCCCATTTCAGCGATTGCTGTGCGGTAGTGACAAGATGGCCGCCGGCCAACACTTTCATTGCATATATTCCTTTGCCACATTCAACAGCAAAAGCAATTGCTTGCAGCATTTCATCAACGGTTCCACCACGGATGCCGATTCCCTTTTGGTTGACGAGCGGATGAATAACATCGATTTCTGAAAGCAAAGCCGCCGATTTCACCGCGTTGACAAAATGCGTCGAAATCCCCACTGCGCGGATTTTACCGGCCTGTTTTGCCGCTACTAAAGCATCTAGCGCTGCGCTATGTCCACGTAGCGTAAATATTGATTCTTGCTCATGCAACAAGAATATATCGATATAATCCCGATTGATTTCGCGCAACGCCTCATGCAAGCTGTCTAGCATCGGCACCTTTTCGCTGGCATAAGACTTTCCGGCAACAACGATATCGTTGTTGCCGGAAAGTTTCATTGCCTGAGCAATATGCTTATAAGTACCATATAATCCTGCGCTATCGAAAAAATTAACGCCGTTTGTGATGGCGTCCGCCATCAATCTACCGCCAACATCCACTGAAAAGTTTTTTTGCAACCGGCTAATCGTCAAAGTACCGAAACAGAGCCGGGAAACGCTAATCCCGGTGTTACCAAGCAATCGCTGCTCCATTACTTCAAATAATCGCGGACTAGTTCTTCCAATACTTCATCGCGTTGCAGTTTGCGCATCATGGTACGGGCATCTTTATGGCTGGTAATATAAGTCGGATCGCCAGTGATAAGATAACCAACTATTTGATTAATCGGATCATAGCCTTTTTCAATCAATGCAGCACTAACCAATCCGAAAATTTCTCGTACGCAAAGTTTCTCATCCGCTTCAGGCTTAAATCTCATTGTGTGTTCAAAAGAATTATTCATTTTTCCCTCCAGCAATTTGATGGACAATGACAGCACGTGCCTTCGCCAATGCATCATGAAGTTTCTCCGGTATCTTCCCACCGGCCTGTGCCATATCCGGTTTCCCGCCGCCATTGCCGCCGGCAATTTTCGCGGTCTCTTTAACAATGTTTCCGGCGTGTGCGCGGTTCAATGCGCCCCCGTTTACTAAGGCTAAAAAATTCAACTTGTCAGCAATTTTTGCGCCCAAGACTACAACGCTGTTTTCCAATTTGTTTTTGATCGAATCACCCAGTTCGCGCAATGATTCTGCGTCAGGAACTGATACTTCGGCTACAAGATAACAGACATCACCAACGGTCACCGCAGCATTGCACAAATCATTCAACTGATTTCCCACTAATTTTCTATTTAGTTGAGAAATGTTTTTTTCCAAATCCTTGGTCTTAACTTGCAGATAATCCACACGATCAGCAAGATTATCGAATCCGACTTTTAATGTATCAGCTATCTTATTCAAAATCTCCGTTTGGCGCTGGGAAAATTCTACCGCAGCCATTCCAGTAACTGCTTCAATTCTTCGTACTCCCGCCGCGACACTTTCTTCGCTGGTTATTTTGAACATCCCAATTTCACTGCTTTGGTCAACATGGATTCCTCCACACAGTTCCTGAGAATAATCACCAATCCGCACAACTCGGACAATATCGCCATATTTTTCACCAAACAATGCCGTAGCCCCGGCCACTTTTGCGTCAGCGATAGCCATGTTATTAATTTCAACAGCTTCACCTGATAATACCAACTTATTGACTAACCGTTCGATTTCCTGCAACTGCTCAAACTTTATCTGTTCATAATGCGAGAAATCAAACCGAAGCCGTTCAGCAGTAACTTGCGAACCAGCTTGATTAACATGGTTTCCCAATACTTTTTTCAAAACCGAATGTAAAATATGTGTAGCTGTGTGATTTCTGGCAGCAGCAATTCGCAATTCACAATCCGGTTGCAGAATAATTGAAGTGTTTATTGCAAACTCACCAGAAAGCACCTTGCCATAATGTACAACCGTTCCATCGGCAAGCTTTTTAACCGAGTACACTTCGAATTTTGCGTCAGAGTTAATAATTTGACCTTTGTCGCAAACCTGCCCGCCGCCCTCAGCATAAAATGCAGTGCGGTCGAGTACCAAAGCGACTTCCGAATCACTCGGTGCAACGTTCAGTAACTGACCGTCAGAAAATATTGCCAAAATATTCGCCGCTGAGTATTGCTTGTTGTAATCTGTAGGTTGATTGACGAGCTTTGTCAAATCCGGTACAGTATCGGCAACGATATTATCAACTCGCGCTGCTCGCGCCCGGTCACGCTGTTCTTCCATCGCCGTTTTAAATCCCGTCTGATCGATACTCAATCCGTGTTCAGCGGCAATTTCCATCGTCAGTTCCCAAGGAAACCCATAAGTATCATACAACTTAAATACATCAGCGCCAGAAATTATTGCGCAGGCAGTTTTGTTTTGTTCAGCGATTATTTTGAACAACAATTCCGTTCCTTGCTGTAAAGTTTCATTAAAGCGGTTTTCTTCATTTTCAACAATTTTTTTTATAAAGTCAATGTTGTTTTTAATTTCCGGATACGGCTCGACAAATATTTCAGCCACAACATCTACCAACGGCAACATGAACGGATGATTAATTCCCAGTAACTTACCATGCCGGATCGCCCGGCGCAAAATCCGTCGTAATACATAACCTCTGCCTTCATTTGACGGTAATATTCCATCTCCGATCATTACAACCATACTTCGTCCATGATCAGCAATGACCTTCATTGAAATATCATTCTGTGCGTTATTACCATAAATCAGTCCGGCAGTTCTTTCGATGTATTGAATTATCGGAAAAACTAAATCAGTCTCAAAATTCGAGCGTTTACTTTGGATAATTGAAGCCAATCGTTCCAGACCGGCGCCAGTGTCGATATTTTTCTTCGCCAGCGGCAGATACGAACCGTCTTCTTGGCGGTCAAACTGCGTAAATACTAAATTCCAAAATTCCAGATAGCGATCACAATCACAACCGACAAAACATTCCGGACTACCGCAGCCAAATTCTTCACCCATATCATAATACAATTCAGAACAGGGACCACATGGCCCAGGTCCGATTTCCCAAAAATTATCTTTTTTGCCTAAGCGAACAATACGTTGCTCAGGAATGCCGATTTTATCTCGCCAGATATTGTAAGCCTCATCATCTTCTTCGTAAACGCTCGGATATATTCGTTCCGGGTCGAGTAGTAAATGCTTAGTGACAAACTCCCACGCCCACTCGATAGCTTCCACTTTGAAATAGTCACCGAACGAAAAGTTCCCTAACATTTCAAAAAAAGTGTGATGCCGGGCAGTATGCCCGACATTTTCTATGTCATTTGTGCGTACGCATTTTTGACAAGTAGCCATTCGTGGACTGGGCGGGGTCATTTTTCCAGTAAAAAATGGTTTTAGCGGCGCCATGCCTGCGGCTACAATTAATAAAGTCGGATCTTCATGGGGAATCAACGAGTAACTGTTTTGAATAAGGTGTTGCTTTGCTTTGAAAAAATCTAAATATTTTTTTCTAAGTTCGTTTCCGGTCATAATATGTACTCCTAAGTTTGCTTTTCACTTGTAACTTTTTATAGCTGCCAATTAGCAACTTCTCAAATTTTATTTCTGCGGCATTATTGCAGCAAGCACATTATCGGTGACCATTTTATTTACCAATATTTTACCAGTTTCGCTCGCTAACACTTGACGGTTAGAATAATACTCCATGTCCGATGACATCTTTATCGTCGCCATCCAAGCGATTTTGTTTTTAGAAAGATCATATAACTTCGCTGAGTAAGTCACGTTCAGATTGGTTTGTGTATAACCGCCAACTTGCTGAGTTTGCTGAATATAATTAGTGTTGTTGCCATTCTGTTGCACTTGACCAGTGACTATTTGACTAGTTGGAGCAACCGTATTCTTATCAACTGTGTAATTGTCAATTGCCAATATTAGGTATGAATCAAAACCATCTTGTTTCATAGCCTGTAACCGCTCAGTTTCAGAATATGTTCGGGTAGGCGGAAACATTTCCGAATCAGTGGTCGAACGAACGCTGTATTTTTGCAGATTAAATTTGATTTCGTTCTCGAAAGTTTTTTTGATGATCATATCTTTGTTATCGATACAGACCAAAACATTGGTGTAGCGTTTGCCGGAAAATTCCGGATCCTTAAATGTTGCAATTTCGACTTCATAAGGATCACAACCCGCTAGAAAAATCGCCGCGAAAAGCACCAAAAATACTACTGCCAGTTTTTTCATAAGTCCTCCGTTATTCTTGTATTGAGTCAATAACTCCGCCACCGATTACCGAGTCACATTCGTAAAAAACTGCTGATTGGCCAGGAGTTACAGCCCGCTGCGGGCTTTCAAAAACAACTAGTACATCGCCGGATTCCAACGGGTGTATCGATGCCGGTTGGGCTGTTGCTGAATAACGAATTTTCACTTTAACATTACGCTGCTGATTCAAAGTTTCAATCGCAATCCAATTTAGTTTGGTTACGATAAATTGCTGTGAAAAAACATCTTCACTGTAGCCAATCACAACTTCGTTTGTAACACTTCTGATTTCAGTTACAAACGCCGGTTTGCCAAGCGCCAGCTGCAATCCTTTGCGTTGTCCAATCGTGTAAAATTGGATGCCAGCGTGTTTTCCCAACCGCTTACCGGATTTATCAACAAACCAACCTGGTATTGGTACGACATGGGCGGTTTCTCTTAAAAACCGACGATAATCATTGTCAGGAATAAAGCATATTTCCTGACTATCTGGTTTATCAGCAACCGCCAGTCCGTAGGCTGCTGCCATCTTTCGGACATCAGTTTTGGAATACTCGCCTAACGGCAACATAAATCTGCTTAATACCGCTTGAGTCATATTATATAGCGCGTAGGACTGATCTTTAGCGCTATCAGTACCAGCTAGTAAATCATAACGACCGGTATGGGGGTTTTTTCGAACTCGCGCATAATGTCCCGTTGCCAAATATTCAGCGCCTAATTCACGCGCTTTGTGAAGGAGCGCTTCAAATTTTAGATACTTATTACAAGCAATACAAGGATTCGGCGTTCGTCCGTGATTATATTCGGCGATAAAGTTATCGATTACTGTTTTCTTGAAAACATCCTTAAAGTTCAAGACATAATAGGGGATATCCAGCCGCTCAGCCTCACGCCTCGCATCCTCAACGGTTAGATGCGAACAGCAGCCGCGATTGTTGGGATCAAAGTAATTTTCATTGTCCCATAAGTGCATAGTTACACCAATACAATCATAACCGCGTTCCTTCAGCAGCGCTGCCGTCAATGAACTATCCACTCCGCCACTCATTGCGATTACAACGCGAATATTGTTTTTTTGCATTAATTGTCTAGCGCCCTTGTTTTTCTAAATAGCTTTTAATCGCTTCATGCAGCGCGTCAGCTGCCAAATTCGAACAGTGCATCTTTGCTGGCGGTAAACCATCCAAAGCTTCAGCGACTTCGGAATTGGTCAAAGCCAAAGCTTCTTTTAAGGTCTTGCCTTTCACCATCTCAGTCATCATACTGCTAGTAGCAATCGCAGCTCCGCAGCCGAAAGTTTTAAATTTTACATCCGTTATTACATCATTACTATCGATTGACAAAAATACCTTCATAATGTCGCCACATTTGGCGTTGCCAACTGTACCTACACCACTGGCGTTTTCGATTTCGCCACAATTGCGCGGATTCTGGAAATGCTCCAATACTTTGTCTGTATACATTACTATTACCTCTTATTAAATTCCTTCATATAGTGGCGACATCCGTCGCAGTCTGAGAACGATCTCCGGTAATACTTCGAGACAGTATTCAATATCACGTTCAACATTGTATTTTCCGATCGTCATACGCAACGATCCGTGCGCTACCTCGTGACTCATGCCCATTGCTAATAGCACATGCGATGGATCAAGAGTACCGGATGTGCAGGCCGAACCACTGGTTGCCGCTATGCCTTTTAAATCAAGATTCAACAGTAGTGATTCACCTTCAATAAAGCGAAAGCTGAAATTAACATTACCGGGAAGGCGTTGAATAGGATGACCGTTTAATTTAACATTCGGAATACCGTCTATTATACCGCTAATAAGTTTATCACGCAAATTGGTCAAGCGCTCAACTTTTTCACTCATTTCGGCTTGTGCAATAACAGCGGCTTGACCCAAGCCGACGATTCCGGGGACATTTTCAGTACCGGCCCGCAGATTACGTTCATGCGAGCCACCGTGTTGCACCGGTAAAATTCTGACCCCTTTGCGCACATATAACGCGCCGATTCCTTTGGCGGCGTTGAATTTGTGACCCGACAATGGCAATAGATCAATATTTAGCGCCTTAACATCAATCGGCATATTGCCAACGGCTTGTACAGCGTCAGTGTGAAAATACACCCCGCGTTCACGGCATATTTTGCCAATTTCATTGACTGGCTGCACCGTGCCAACTTCGTTATTAGCAAACATTATCGAAACCAATACTGTGTCTGTCCGAATAGCCGAGCGCAGATCCTCAGGGTTTACCATTCCGTACTCGTCAACTGGCAACATAGTTATTTCACAGCCGGTTTTTAGCAGATAATCTAAGGAATGTAATACTGCATGGTGTTCAATCGGTGTCGAGATAATATGCCGGCCTTTTTTTTCATTCGCCGCCATAACGCCTTTTATACCTAAATTATCCCCTTCGGTACCACCGCCGGTAAAAAATATTTCGCTAGTCTCAGCATTCAACAATTTTGCCACTTGTGCACGGGCGTTCTCCACTAGTCTTCTCGCATCTCGACCAAAAGAATGCACACTAGACGGATTACCATAATTATTGCGCATACAATCAACCATTACTTCGATTACCCGTTCGTCAACTCTTGTAGTTGCAGCATTGTCTAAATATACTTTTTCCATATCTTTTTCTCCGTATATTAATCTTTATTATAATGAAGTCATTAGCAAAAATGCTCTAAAGACCGTCATGAAATTATCATCAGCAAACTCGACCGTTCTGCCGTCAATTCGCTTGGAATAGGGCAGCAATGCCGCGTGATCCGCCCGATCAGTTGAAGGGTATTCAACACTGGCAGTTGTTTTTCCGACAAACTTATATATTGGCAGCGTTTTTAGGTCACCGCTTAGCGCGCGACACACGCCCGCTATCGTATTCTGTTTGACGATTTCATACGGATAGAATTTTGATGAAAACCGCGTTATTGCTTGCTTGGTTGCTACATATTCCACCCAAGGCATCGCGTCAGCCGCGAAAACTTCCTGTTTAAGCGCTTCATCGCCGATAACTAGAGCTACCGGCACATTATAGTATCCGGCTACTGCCGAATTGATTAATGTTTCGTTCATGTTCTTACCATTAAAACATACTTTAATTAACGAGGAGGAATAGGTGTGATCCATACTGGCTTGAATTGCGCTCATACCGGCATGGTAACCTACCAAAAATGCGACATCGCAATTTTGTACTCCTTCCATCATTGAATGTGGTCGCATTCCTCCAGAAATCAGAAATATCCGGTCATCAACCCGAGATATATCATATTTAATGCTATCGCAGCAGTTGTGTGAGTCTGCGATAACAATCTCATCAATTTTATCGTTTTTAACGCTGCTCTGTATACCCTTTATCACCCATTTCAATTGACGAGTCATCAGTTCGCGGACTTCTTCGCGTTTTTGGTCATCTTGATTCCACGAGTAAGTCCCGGCACAGCCTTCCATGTCTAGTGAAATAAATACTTTCATTTATCCTCCGATTTTTTCAACAATTCTTCAGCCATTGCTAGTGATTTTTCATTAACATTACCTGCCAGCATCCGCGCTATTTCAGTAATCCGATCCGCTGTCGACAATTCAACTAGATTCGATGCCGTGCGATTGTTTTCTACAGATTTTTTCAATAAAAATTGTTTTTTTGCAACCGAAGCTATTTGCGCTAGATGAGTAATACATAACACCTGACGATTTTGCGCAATTTCTTCTAATTTTTGGGCAACAACCAATGCCGTTTTTCCGCCAACACCGGTGTCGATTTCGTCGAAAACAACGGTGTTGGCATCAACATTGATATTTTGCTGCGCTTTTATCGCCAGCGCTATTCTGCTCAATTCACCACCTGATGCAACTTTTGATAACGGCTTGACCGGCTCGCCAATATTGGCGCTAAACATAATTTCAACACAGTCACGTCCGGACTCGGAGAATTCAGATTGTTGAGTGATTTCCACTTGCAACCTTCCACCTGCCATTGCGAGTTCGCTTAATTCTCCAGTTAGTATCTGCGAAAAACGTTGTGCCGCTTCTACACGAATCGCCGACAATTCTTCGGCGATTTTAGACAAACTGACCAACACGGCATCAATATCTTTTTTACACTGGGAAATTTGTTCATCGATGTTCTCAATCGCATTTAGTTCGTGTTCAGCCGCAGCCTTAAATTCCAGTATTTCAGCAATAGAAGCCCCATACTTTCGTTTGAGTTTTTTTATCTGTTCCAGGCGGCTATAGCAAGTATTTAGCTTTTGCTGATTAAATTCAACATTATTGCCAATATCTCTAACAGCTTCAGAAACATCCTCCAGCGCCAAAGCAGCTTGATTAAGTATTGATGAATGTTCTGCAAGCCCCGGGTAAAAGCGCACTAACGTATCGATTTCTTGTCTTGCTACATACAATTTGTCGATGGCGCCTTTGTCTTTTCCCCCGCTCAACATCGCATAGCAACGCGATGTAGCAGTGGCTATTTTTTCAGCATTAGCCAGAATTTTCCCTTGCTCTTCAAGTTGCTCTTCCTCACCAATCGTTAGCGCCGTCTCGCCAATTTCTCGGATTTGCCAATTCAAAATGTCATTTCGTTGGTCAGTATTTTTGCTTAGTTGTTCGTAATCGGCCAATTGCTTCAGAGATTTTTTATAAAACAAATATTCACTCAAATATTTCGCATGAATGGTCGCGATTCGCGAATCATAGCCATCAATTAACGCTAAGTGCGTTTGCTCGCGCAATAAAGCCTGATGTTCGTGTTGACCATGTAAATCAATGAGATCTTGCGCTAACAATTTAAGTATTGCCAGCGTAACCCGGACACCGTTTATTGACTGCTCGGATCTGCCTTGTGAATAGCGTCTGGTTACCAAAACCTTGTCATCATCAACAACGATATCATTAGCTGACAAGAGCGCGCAGGTATCTTTTGATACCTTAACAAACTGTGCTTCAATATAAAAATTTTTAGCTTCAGTTCGGATGAAATCACTGGATACTTTTCCGCCCAATACCGCGCTCAGCGCCTCCATTAAAATTGTTTTTCCAGCACCCGTTTCACCTGAAATAATATTTAAACCAGGAGAAAATAAACACTCAGCGTTTTCGAACAACGCGAAATTTTCGATTTTGATTCTTTGAAGCATATACCACCTTTATGATTCAACAGCAATAGACTATTGGGTATGCAATTTATCCCGCACCACTTCAAAAAAAGGTTTCGAGTCAAATAGTTTGATTAATTTTGCAGAGTACGGTGATTGAGTAACGAATATTTTGTCACGGTTATCTAGCTTAAAATCAACCTGTCCGTCTAATGTCAAAATGGCCTCTTCTTTTACCGGATCAAATTCGATCATTATCTTTTCGTCACTCGCCACAATTATTGATCGTGAATGTAGCAAATGCGGACAAATTGGCGTAACGATTAAGACTTTAACCGAAGGATGAATTATTGGTCCGTTTGCGCTCAATGAATAACCGGTAGATCCGGTCGGCGTGGCAATAATTATTCCGTCCGCCGGATATTTTTCCACCAAACCGGCTTCAATTGATACCGACAATCTCAACAATCTCGACAGTCCGCTTTTAGAAATCACCGCATCGTTCAATGCCACCCCGGAAAAACAAGGCACGCCGCCTCGTACCACATCCACTTCCAGCATCATCCGCTCTTTGATGGTAAACTTCGATGCAGCCAAGCACTCCATAGCGATTTCAATATCGGCAAACTCAATATCGTTTAGAAAACCAACTTTACCAAGATTAATACCGCAAACCGGAATATCATACGCAGCAACTTCGCGCGCGCATTTGATCATCGTTCCGTCGCCGCCGATAGAAATAGCGCAATCAATTTTCGCAACCAAATCTGGCATCGACAGGCCATGACCACTAAGACCAAAATAACTCGATTCGCTTTCAGGCATAAAAAATTCAATATTAAGTTTTGTCAAACAAACGATTATCCGGTTGAGCGCTTCATCAATTCGATTTTTTCCCCGATTCGGAAATATTCCAACAACCATCACTTCACCTAATTAATTAAATTCTTTGTGCGCTGATTCGACAATTTCCGTAATTGCGTTAACGGAATATATCGTTTCGCTTTTGACAAAGTGAGCCAAAAACTCAATATTGCCTTCAGGACCGGTGACTGGCGAATACGCCAACGCTTTAATAAATAATTTATTTTCCAGCGCGCTGATTATTACCGATTTAATGACATCGATGTGGATGTCTTTGTCACGGACAACCCCTTTCTTACCGACACGTTCACGCCCGGCTTCAAACTGTGGTTTTATCAGGGTAATAAAATCAGCTGTTTCAGTTGAAAGCGCGACCGCGGCAGGCAGCACTTTCGAAAGGGAAATAAACGATACATCAACGGTCACTAAATCGGCGTGGGGGTCGAAAGCATCCGCCGTAACGTTACGAATATTGGTACGCTCCATATTAATAACCCGGTCATCATTGCGTAAAGTCCACGCTAATTGTCCATAACCGACATCAATTGCATATACCAAGCGAGCGCCATTTTGTAGCGCGCAGTCAGTAAAACCACCGGTGGATGCACCTATATCAGCAACGATTTTATCAACTACGGAGATATCAAAAACCAAAAGCGCCTTTTCTAATTTTAAGCCGCCGCGTGAAACATAGCGAAGATCACTCGCCAAAACCTCGATTAGTGAATCTTCATCAACTTTTACACCGGATTTACCCGATATTTGGCTGTTAACTCGAACTTTTCCAGCCATAATCAGGCTGTTTGCCCGTTCGCGACTGGCAGCAAAGTTTCTTTCAACCAAAATAACATCTAATCGCTTTTTTGCCATGCTATTCCAAGAATTGGCTGACAGATTCAACAATACCATCGACAGCCAGACCGTATTTTTCTAGTAATAGCTCCCGCGCACCCTGCTCAATATATTGATTTGGCCATCCCAAGCGCAACACCTTGGTTGAATACTGATGCTCATTAATAAATTCCAAAACCGCCGAGCCAAATCCACCTTGCAACACATTGTCTTCGAGCGTTACGATTTTCTTCATTGTTTGGCATATGCAGTGCAACGCTTGTTCATCTAAGGGCTTGACGAATCGCGCATTCACGACAAGCGCCTCAATTCCATGCCGTTCAGACAGCTGCCGTGCCGCAAGTAACGCCGGATTAGTCATCGCACCGATTGGGATGAGCGCTGTATCGCCCCCCGGACGCAACAATTCGCTTGTGCCTAGCACAATATCTTCTAGCGGCTGCGCGCAATCAACACCCACACCGCAACCACGCGGATAGCGAATTGCGACCGGGCAGTTGTAATTGAAAGCACTTTTAAACATACTCCGCAATTCTTGCTCATCTTTCGGCGACATAACAACTAAATTTGGAATATGCCGAAGATATGATAAATCAAAAACGCCATGATGAGTCGGACCATCGTCACCGACAATCCCAGCGCGATCCAAGATAAATATTACCGGCAAATTTTGCATACATACATCATGAACGACGTTATCATAGGATCGTTGCAAAAATGATGAATATATTGATATTACGGGTCGCAGACCTTCTGCGGCAATTCCCGCGCCTAAGGTTACAGCATGTCCCTCGGCTATTCCAACGTCAAAAAACCGCGACGGATACTTTTTTGCAAATTTGCTCAGCCCGGTTCCGTCGCGCATCGCTGCCGTAATTGCCACGACATCATCCCTTTCATCTGCAACATCAACCAGAATATCGGCAAAAACATTGGTGTAGCTTTCAGGCGCCTCAGGATCCTTAATTGCTTCACCCGTGGACACCATAAACGGACCTACGCCGTGGAACTTATCGGCTTTAATTTCCGCCGGAAAGTAACCGCGGCCCTTTTGCGTAACAACATGCACTAATACCGGTCCACCTACAGATTTTGCATTTTGAAAAACATCCAACATTTGTTGAACATTGTGTCCGTCAATCGGACCAAAATAAGTAAAGCCCATCTCTTCAAAAAACATCCCTGGCATAACGATGAACTTCAACGCGTCTTTGACGCGTTCAGCATAATGAGCAACACTTTCGCCAATAGTTGGAATTCGGCGTACCAGTTGCTCAAAGTCGCTTTTCAGCTTTGAATAACGCGGGGCTGTGCGAATTCGCGCAAAGTACTCTGCCAGCGCACCAACATTTGGAGAAATAGACATTGCATTGTCATTTAACACGACAATCAAATTTGTATCGCGATGTCCGGCTTGATTGAGCGCTTCATAAACCATGCCATTTGTAAATGACCCGTCACCGATAACCGCTAGCGAATTGAATTTTTCGTTTTTAATATCGCGCGCTAACGCAATGCCCAGCGCTGCAGAAATTGAAGTTCCGGAATGACCGGTATTAAATGCATCACAAGCGCTTTCCTCACGTTTAGGAAAACCACTCAACCCACCATACTGGCGCAAAGTATCAAACTGCGCTCGCCGTCCGGTAAGAATTTTGTGGATATAAGATTGATGCCCGACATCCCAAACAATTTTATCTTTCGGACAATCAAATGTCTTGTGCAAAGCCATTGTCAGCTCTACTACGCCAAGATTAGGCGCAAGATGCCCCCCATTACTGGAAGTCGTCTTGATTAATAACCGCCTGATTTCTTCCGCTAATTGCGGATATTGTGCAATATCGATCGATTTAAAATCTTGCACAGAATTTATTGTATCAAGTAATTTGCTCATAATTCCCTTATAACCAATTAACGTATTGTAGTAGCAACGCAACTGAAATTCCTAATACCGCGCCAGCGATAACTTCGAATGGTGTGTGTCCAAGAAGTTCTTTCAAATGAACGTCCTTCACCGGATGCCCCTCAGTCATTTCTTTGATTATCTTATTTAACGCCATCGCTTGCCGTCCGGCAGCGCGACGAATTCCGGTCGCGTCATACATAACAACTGCCGACAAAATCATAGCAACAGCAAAAGCCGGTGAATCAAGACCATTCTTTATTGCAACAGCAGCTGACATAGCGACAACCAGCGCGGTGTGTGAACTTGGCATTCCACCGGTCCCCACAAGTCGCGTTGCGTCGAAACTACCGTTCTTAAAATAATCGATCAATACTTTCAGCAACTGCGCTATTGCCCAACTAATAATCGAACACCACAGCACGCCATTTTGCCATATCTCACTAAAACTATGCATAAAGTTACGACCTTCTAATCAGTAATTGTTGCGTGGCCAAAGAAAGATAGCTGGAGCGTTCGCCAAAAATCGCTAAACTCTCAATAGCGCGTGCCACAGTGTCTTTGGCCATTTGTTTTGCATCCATAAGACCGAACTTAGAAACATACGTCGGTTTTACGTTTTTACTATCTGAACCAATCGGTTTTCCTAATTCTTCAAATGAACTGGTAACGTCCAAAATATCATCAGTGATTTGAAAAGCTAAGCCATATAATTTTGCGAAAGATTCCATTGCTTCTATCTCTATAGAATTTGCATTAGCCGCCATTGCGCCGCCAACTAATGCCGCTCTAAATAATTCGCCAGTTTTGGCATTGTGCATATACCGTAATGCTGCTTCGTCCAGCAAATTGCCTGCTGATGCTAAATCTACAGCTTGCCCTCCCACCATTCCGGCTGGACCAGCAGCTGTAGCGAATAAATCTACCAGCTTATTTAGCATTTCCGCCGCTATTGCTTTTTGACGAATCAATGTTTGAAAAGCCAGCGTCAATAACCCATCACCGGCTAATATCGCCATACCTTCACCAAAAACTTTATGGTTGGTCAATCGTCCGCGGCGGTAATCATCGTTATCCATCGCTGGCAAATCATCATGAATAAGTGAATAAGTATGAATCAGCTCTAACGCGCAGGCGGCATCGAGAAACTTTTCACCATTCGCGCCAACGGCATCAGCAGCCGCCATAAAAAAAATGGGGCGAATGCGCTTGCCGCCAGCCAACAGACTATAGCGCATAGCTTGATATATTACTGCCGGGTAAGCGTTTTCCGGAACTAATTCAGAAAGTCGGTTTTCTATTAAAGCCATCCGGCTTACAACATTTTCTTTCATTAATCCTCCGAAATCGCGAACGGCTTAAAACTGATTCCGTTTGTATATTCGCTGACGATTAAATTCATTTTCTGCTCGGCATTGTCGAGAAGTTTCATACAACGCTTGGCTGCAATCATACCGGTTTCAAATTTCTCTAATGCTTCATCAACAGTAACGTCACCCGATTCCAACATTTTCACTGCCGACTCTAGTGCCATAAAGGCTTGCTCATAGCGCAGTTCGTCGATTTTAGGTTCAGTCTTTTTTTTCATAATCATTCTCCGAGATAATCTTAGTAATTTTCGCGCTAAATTTTCCGTCGATTAAACGAATTGAAACTTGTGTGCCAAGTTTAAGCTGCAAAATCGATTTTATCGTCTGGTTGCAATCATCATTGACAACCGCAAAGCCGCGTCGCAAAACCGCTATCGGGTTTAGCATAGCCAGTTTGCCACATTGGACATCATAGTCTGAATGCTTTCCTACAAGATATTTTCGACATTCAGCAGTCATCAATTCCAGTTTATTATCCAACTCCAACCGGTGTTTTTCAAGGTTCGTTTGCGGTCGGGCGAAGGATTTTTGCCTAGTTAAGCGAAAAATTGTCTTTCGTTCAACTTCCAGCGTGCTTTTTAACCGAAATCGCAGTGAATTTATTTTCGCTTCAATTTTGGCAAATAGTTCTTGTCTGCTCGGCACAACTAGCTCGGCGGCTTGCGAAGGAGTTGCCGCCCGCAAATCAGCGACAGCATCACATAGAGTGAAATCCGTCTCATGTCCAACCGCCGAAACGACCGGAATTACGGAATTAGCCACTGCTCTTATTAATCGTTCATCATTAAATGCCTGCATATCCTCAAGCGACCCGCCACCGCGAGCGATGATTACTACTTCTGCTAAACAAGCCGAATTTATTACTGCGAGCGCCGCGCAAATCTGATTGACAGCCTCTAGCCCTTGCACCTGCGCCGGAAACAAAATTATCTGAACTGCCGGGTTACGTTTATTAGCGACTGACAGAATGTCTTTTATAACCGCTCCCGTTTGCGAAGAAATAACACATACCCGGAGCGGAAGTAATGGCAAGGGTCGTTTACGACTTTGGGCAAACAGCCCTTCTTGATTCAATTTTTCGCGCAGCTGTTCAATGCTTAGCCATAACTCGCCGACACCGTCCGGCAAAATCTTATCCACGTATAGTTGATAATTGCCATCACGTTCATAGACCGACACTCTGCCGTTAACAATCACGTTCATCCCATTATTGGGAACAAAGCGTAACCCGTCGGCGCGGCTTTTAAACATTACTGATTTTATTACTGACTGTGAATCTTTTAGCGTAAAATAGCAATGTCCGGAAATATGCCGCTTAAAATTCGATATTTCCCCGCGTATCCAAACATTATTCACAACCGCGGATTGTTCAATTAACATTTTAATTTGACTGGTCAGTTGTGAAACCGAAATTATCTTCAAAAGCCTACACCGCCAACGAGCGAATTTGTGCGTAAAAAGCCGCGCCAACTGCGTTATCCGGGCAGTATTTCGCATCAGCGTTAATTAATATATTTCCGTCAATCTCGACAATTTGCTTATGAATTTCACTTACTATATAACGATTTGCGGCAACCCCACCCACTAGCAACAAAGTATTAGTCTCTTGTTCAGCGAGCGCTTGACGCGCTAATTTGCAGAGCGTTCTGGCAATAACATCTTGCGCCGTAGCAGCAATATCCGCCTTTGAATAAATCGCCATTCTTGCCATAGCAGCAAACTTCGTCTCATAGCCGGAAAAACTGACACAATTATTAAATAATCGCACAGGAAAACGGTCAATTATCTTTCCGTTTTCCGCTAACCGTTCAAAATTCACTCCAGCGGGAAATTCCAATCCCAATTGTATACCCAACCGATCGATAAATTGACCCGCAGAGATGTCATTAGTAGCGCCGATTATTTCCAAACTCGGTTGCGCTCCAAAAATATTTTTAACCACTGTCGCTTCAGTCGTGCCGCCGGAAAGCTGCACTGCAATAAATTTGCTAACATTTCGCTCCGCCGCCGACCACAATCCTGCAAGTATGTGATTATGTTGATGACTAATGCTGTGAAGTTGAACACCAAGAACAGCGCACAACGATTTTGCCAACCCCACACCCGGCAAAAATGCCGGCATGTATGACAGTTCTACAGCCCTGGGTTTGTCAGATACGGCAATTTCTTGTACTTTGTAGTTTGCAAAAATGGTTGACAGTCGTTCGAGCAATATCGGTAAATTCCGCGTGTGTTGAAATACCATTTCCGATTGACGCAAGCCGCGCGTACCGCTAGCAACCGTCAACACAATCCGCTCATCGGCAAGTAAACAGGCTTTTTCATCCACAATTGCCACCGACGAAGTATAACAACTAGTATCGATACCAAGAAAACATTTTCGCATTATTCAACGATTTCCGCCGCAAACTTTTTCACAACACTAGACAGCAACCCGTTCACGAATTTCCTCGTCTCATCAGTGCCGTAGGTTTTAGCCAATTCAACGGCCTCATTAATTGCTATACCTGGTGATAATTTATCCTCTACATAAAACATTTCGAAAATTGCAATCCTGATAATGTTGCGATCAACTGCCGGCATTCGGTTTATTTCCCAGCCTTCAGAAAGTCCGGTGATTAATTTGTCGATTTTATTCTGATTAGCCCGCACCCCACTGACGATTTCCATAGTGAAATTATTATCGCTATGAGCGTCCTCCATATCAAGTAACGAAAGCACCATAGCGCAGGCTTCCCGGGATGATTGATCGTTATATTCCAGTTCATATAGCGCTTGCAAGGCAATTTCACGCGCTTTTCTGCGACTCATATATTCCCTTTCATTCTTTGAGAAACTTCACACCGTCAATATCGATATTTACAGCGACCACTTCATTCTCAACCATTTTTTCAACTGCTTCTTTGACATGGCGCTGTAACGCGACCACTACCTCGGCAACTTTAACTCCATAATCCACGTAGACTCCGATGGTTATCGTAATTTTCTTATCATCAGAGATTTCCACGCGCACGCCGCGGGTTTTGTCGGAAGTTATTTTGTTTTTAATTTTGTCATAAAAGCCTCGAGAAAATCCGGCAATACCCGAAACTTCATTGACACTCATAGACACGATTGAGCAAATGGCGTCATTGTTAATGGTTATCGAACCTACAGGAGTATTATGAACTACATTACTATCCATTTATTTCACAAAGCAAAGCTGCCGTCAATTGAAGAAAATTTCTTCACAAAGGCTGCCAGCAACTATTTGCTTGCTCTTTCTAAATATTCACCAGTTCTGGTATCTATCTTTAAGGTATCACCTTGCTCAATAAACAACGGCACACGCACAGTATGCCCTGTTTCCAAAACAGCAGATTTACTACCACCTGTAGCAGTATCGCCTTTGATACCTGGGTCAGTTTCGGCAACAGCCAATTCAACTGAAGTTGGCAAATCAATACCGATTACTTGTCCCTGAAAAAACATAACATCAATATCCATGTTTTCTTTCATAAAGTTGACAGCTACACCCAGTTGTTCTTTAGTAAGTTCAACTTGCTCATAATTCTCGTTATCCATGAAATTATATGAATCATCACTCAAATATAAAAACTGCATTTTACGCTTATCAACATGCCCCTTGGCGACTTTTTCGCCGGCATTGAAAGTGCGTTCAACTACCGCTCCGGTACGCAAATTTTTCAACTTTGCCCGCACAAAAGCAGCACCTTTTCCCGGCTTAACATGCTGAAAATCTATTATTATCCAAGCATTATTGTCAATCTCGATAGTCACGCCATTTCTAAAATCGTTACTTGAAATCATCTATTCCTCCAAATATTATAGTTCAATCAATCGCTTGTCAAAACTAGTCAAAATTTCGCAGCCGTATTCCTTGACAACAACATCGTCTTCAATCCGAACCCCGCCGAAACCGGGAATATATATTCCCGGTTCAACCGTAACAATATTATTGATTTGCAAAATTGCTGCTTCAGCCGCGTAGGACAGTCCGGGCGCTTCATGCACCAACATTCCCAAACCATGACCCAGACCGTGACCGAAATACTCACCATAACCGGCAGCAGTAATATAATCGCGGGCAACCTTATCTACCGATTGGTTTAACACCCCGGCCTTTACCGCACGAACTCCGGCTAGCTGGGCTTCCAGCACGGTATTATATACTTCGCGATGTTTGTCAGAGGCTTTTCCCACTACGAATGTGCGGGTAATGTCTGAATTGTAGCCTTCAAAATACGCGCCAAAATCAATAGTGATGAAATCGCCGTTCTCGATAAGCTTGTCGCTAGCACGTCCGTGCGGCAATGCCGAACGAACACCCGATGCGACAATAATATCGAACGCCGAAGCATCTGCGCCGGCTTTACGCATATAGGTTTCTAACGAAATAGCAACATCGCGTTCTTTTACACCGACACGAATTTCCTTAATAACCTTACCAAGCGCGCTTTCGGCGATCTCTACAGCTGTTTTTATGATGCGAATTTCGCTATCATCCTTTTCTTTACGCAAATCGGCTAACTTAATCGGCACCAACTCAAAATCAGCAAAGGCTTTATCTAAACCGGCTTTAGCATCTACGGTGATAAAGTCACTTTCAAAACCAATGCGTTTAAAACCAGCGCTACCGGCTAAAACAGCAATTTCCGCCAAAGAATTTTGCACCGATTTTACAATATCCCACTGCGTCGCTTGCAAACGAGCTTGCTCAATATATCGAAAATCAACAAATAATTTTCGATAGGTGCAAGCGCAATCGCACAAGACCGTTCCCGCTGAACCTGCGAACCCGGTCAAATACCGTCTGGATTCCGGTTTGTTTATCAATATTGCATCTACACCAGCGGTTTTTAGAATCGAACTCAACCGATTAAAACGATTAATCATTTTCCCTCCATCAACATTGCCGCCGCTTCAAGCGCCAACAAATAGCTATTTTTTCCGAATCCAAAGATCACACCTGCGCACACTGCTGAAATCACTGACGCGTGCCGGAATTCTTCGCGCGCGGCAATATTGCTCAAATGCACTTCAATCACCGGGACAGAAATCGCGGCGATAGCGTCACGAATCGCGATACTGTAATGTCCATAGGCGCCAGGGTTAATAACCACCACAGAGAATTCGCCATCGGCGGCGTGCAGACAATTAATTAATTCTCCCTCAATATTTGATTGAAAGAAATCAATCAAGATGTTTTCTGTATTTGCTTTATGCGATATCTCAGCATTGATTGCAGTCAGTGATTGCTCGCCGTATATTGACGATTCTCGCTTTCCTAACAGGTTTAGATTTGGTCCATTGACGAACAAAACTCTTCTCACAAACTACCTCATTTTATCGAATTTCCCAATATATTACAATTAAATTGTAGACATTATAGCACATTTCAGCGATTTTATTGATATATCACTAATTGTTTTGTCTTGAGTATTTTATTAGTCATAACTTTATGGTAGAATTAATGTGAATTTATGGAGGATGAATATGATTAACTTGAAATCTTTTGCTATTTCGTTAGTGTTTTTAGCGTTATTTTGTTCGGTAAATAACACAAATTTTGTTTACGCAAACGCAATAGCGCCAACATTTGATACTGTAGTCACTACGGATGGAAAATATCCTGTGACCGAGTTCGAGACCGCAACTGTCGGTCAAGATCGCGCCGATTATCTGGCTAGGGCTAATGCGCATAATTCGTTTGCCAAATCACTAAGTAGCTACCAACCTGTTATTGAAAAGCTTTTGACAGAGCAACAACTCGTAGTATTATCCGAAACGCTCACTTCGTCAGCCATAGTCGCACACTCCACGAAAAAATTTGATGCAGTCAATTATTATTATATCAAGTCGTTAAACACCCTTGATTTGAGCAATTTTGCCCATGCAATTAGTCTTGTTCTCGAACCGCAAATTGGCACACTAGTTAACGATGTCAATGCTGCTTTGAGTAATAATTTTACTGAAATAAGCGAATTACAAGCTCAATACGCCAAAGCCAAAACTAAATTAGATCAGCAAGCAATTAAAAATAAAATTTCCGCTAATGAAACAAATTTTGAAACGCTCAACTTCACCCTGCAATCTTTCACGGCATACGCAAACGCTGATTATGATAACGGCAAAATCAACGCCAGTAAAGCCATAGAGTACAGCCCAAACTACGCCGATGCATATTTTATGCGCGGATTGAACCTCATAGCCACAAAAAATTCCACCGATGCAATGATTGATTTTACTTCGGCAATTGAAAAAGACCCAACTTTTGTTGATGCTTATAACAACCGAGGGATGCTATATATTGAAGCTAATGATCCAGAAAAGGCGATCGCTGATTTCACAATGTGCATTAGCTTACGACCTGACTTAGTAAACGCCTATATCCAGCGCGGAACTTTATATTACAAACAGAACAAAAAAGATTTAGCTTTAGCCGATTTCAACCAGGCGCTTACGATCGATTCGAAAAATGCTCAGACTTACTTGAAACGAGGAAATATTTATTTTGACAAAGGCGCTTTTGACTTAGCGTTGATCGACTTTGAAAAAGCAACCGATTTGGGAATTTCTGATGCTTCTGTATTACTAGTTATTGGCAACATTAATTTTGATCAAAAAAAATTCCCGGAAGCAATCACGGCATATTACAAATATTTAGCTATTTCCCGTAACGATATCACGGTGTATGTAAAACTCGGAAATTGTTTTGATCAACTTAAGCAATACGATACTGCAATCGTTGAATACACTAATGCATTAGCGTTCGATAAAACTGTACAAATGTATTCACTGCGAGCAAATGATTATTTCTTATTGGCCGCTAGCAATAAAACATTTTACGATTCAACAATCAGCGACTGTTCGGCGATAATTGCCTTAGATGCTGTTAATGCTGACGCCTACCTGCTTCGCGGTCGCTCCTATAAAGCGCTGTTGAACCAGGACCCGGCAATAGCTGATTTCTCTAAAGTAATCGAACTTAATCCAGAAAACGCAAAATTAGCGGCGGCATTCAATTTTCGGGCGTGGTGTTATGTAGCCAAAGGCGGTAACAGCAATAACGTCCACGCCACTCAAGACTTCTTAAAAGCGTTGATAGTTGACCCGGCAAATCCTAATTACGACTATAGCCTTGCACAATTTTATGACAGCATAAAACAAGCAACACCTGATACGATTAACGCTTATAAAGCATTTTTGAAAAAAGCTGCTGCCAACCCCGAATACAAAGATAAGGTCGAAGCCGCAAAAAAACGCATTGTCGAACTTGGCGGACAATTGTAACAAAAAAATAAAGAAACGGCTTGCAAATATTGCAAGCCGTTATTTTTTTTGGTGCGGGAGACAGGAATTGAACCTGCACGGTTACCCGCTAGATCCTAAGTCTAGTGCGTCTGCCAGTTCCGCCACTCCCGCGAGCATACGTATTATAATCAATTATTCAGGCATTGTCAACAACAACTGCGCTCAACAAACCTCAACAAACCTCCGCCAAAAGATCATAGGCAAATCCTGCGACAACCCGGGCTTTCACCCACTGCCCGATATCCGGTTGTTGATTGGTTTCCAGATAAATACAGCCGTCAACTTCCGGGGCCTCGTATTCTGAGCGTCCATACGCCTGACCATTTTCATAGCCTTCGACCAACACCCTAACTTCTCTGCCGATACGATTACGATTTATCTCTTCAGAAATTGCGCTCTGTTCAGCCATCAATTGATGAAAGCGTTCGTTCATAATTGTGTTTTCAACCTTATCCGGATAATCAAAAGCAACTGTACCTTCTTCAGTTGAATATTCAAAAACTCCGACATTGTCAAAGCGTTGTTCAACAACAAAATTGCGCAACTCGGAAAAATCTGCGTCAGTTTCACCCGGGAACCCGACAATAAATGACGTTCGAATAGCTACATCCGGAATCCGTGACCGCAGTTTTTGGAGCAATTGAATTACTTCGGCTTGGCTGTCCTTGCGCAGCATTTTTGACAAAATTGCGTCTGAGGCATGTTGCAACGGCAAGTCAATATATTTACATATTTTGGGTTCCCTTGCCATACACTCAATAATGTCGTCTGTTAAATTACGCGGATAACAGTAGAGAATGCGTACCCAAAAGTCACCTTGTATCGCGCATATTCTCGTCAACAGTTCGGCAAGCCGGGATGCACCATATAAATCAGCGCCATAATTGGTGGTGTCTTGGGCAATTAAATTAATCTCTTTTACTCCGTTTTCAATATGCGCGGCGATTTCGAAAATAACATCCTCAATATTCCGGCTTTGCATTGCCCCGCGAATGATCGGAATTGCACAGTACGCGCACCGATTGCTGCAACCATCAGCAATTTTCACATAGACACTGTAGCTTGGTGTCAACAGCACTCTGTTGTCAGTAGCTTTCTGAAGGTTCAATGCAGCGCCGACAACGGCAACACGCTCCGAACAATTAATTTTCTTGAGCAATTCCGGAATATCGCGCCACATACCGGTGCCGACAACAGCATCTAGCTCTGGCAACTCCGCTAGCAGTTCAGCTCCGTAGCGTTGTGCCAAACATCCGGCGGCAATGATTTTTAAGTTAGGATTGCTCTTTTTTTCTGCGCCAATTTCAATAATTTTGTCAATTGCTTCCTGCTTTGCTGTGTCGATAAAGCCACAAGTATTAACTATTACTATTGCAGCGTCACTAACTTGTTCAACTAACTCATAGCCCTGACTGACCAGTAATCCGGAGATTAATTCGGAATCGACCAAATTTTTCGCGCAGCCAAGACTTACTACGGCAACAGATTTGTTTTTCATGGATGTCTTACCTCTTATACTTAAAATCCCGTTTAATAGCCGGGGTTTCCCGCCGGGGCTGTACTAAACAACGCTTGCCAAATCCAATTAAATCATTGCGGTGCAGGATAGTTAGTGCATCAATTACGGCGTCGCGGTTTTCCGGTTTGAAATATTGCATCAGCGCCCGTTGCAATCGCCGCTCACGTTCCGAACGCGGAACATAAATCTTTTCTCCAGTCAACGGATGAAGACCAGTATAATACATACAAGTCGACATGCTGCCTGGTGTTGGAATAAAGTCTTGTACCTGCTCAGGACGGTAACCATGATCCCGCAGAAATTCCGCCAGCTCAAGAGCTTCTTTCAGCCCGCAGCCCGGGTGGCTGGCCATAAAATAGGGCACCAAATACTGTTCCTTGCCAATAGATTTGTTAACCTTATTGAACTGATCAGCAAATTTTACAAACACTTCTGATTTCGATTTCCCCATCGCCGCGATAACTTTTTCCGAGACGTGTTCAGGAGCTACTTTTAATTGCCCACTAACATGAAAGCTACACAATTCGCGTAAAAATTCGCCGTTGTTTTCGGCCAATAAATAATCATAGCGGATTCCCGAACGAACAAATACTTTTTTTATTTTTGGTAACTTGCGCAATTCACGCAATACTGATAAATATTCACTGTGGTCAGCGTTAATAGATTTACATGGTTGCGGAAATAAACACTGACGATTTTCGCAAGTTCCGACTTTAAGTTGTTTTTGACAGGAGGGATGACGAAAATTCGCAGTCGGTCCACCAACATCATGAATATAACCTTTGAAGTCCGCAAGGTTAGTCAGCAATTTCGCCTCAGATATTAATGATTGTTTGCTCCGCCTTTGGATAATCCGTCCCTGATGAAAATGCAAGGCGCAAAAATTGCAGCTGCCAAAACAGCCGCGCGAAGACACCAGACTGAACTTTACTTCTTCTAGCGCCGGCACTCCCGCCGGAAGATATGCCGGGTGGACATCCCGACAAAATGGCAACGCGTATATTTCATCCATCTCGGCATCTGTCAGCGGTCGTGCCGGGCGATTTTGCAATAAATACTTGTCGCCGTGTTTTTGAGCAAGCACTTTACCACGAATTGGATCTTGTTCCTGATATTGAACTTTAAACGCTTCGGCGAAAAGAATTTTGCTGCGAATAACTTCTTCATAACTTGAAATTACTTGAGCGTTTTTGGGTGAATCAGCCACGATTGCGCAAGTTCCCGCGATATTAGTCATCTCCCACAAGGCTTTTCCAGCGCTTAGCCGGGCAGCAATTTCGCCGATCGCCAATTCGCCCATTCCGTACACCAACAAATCTGCTCGCGAATCCAGCAGAATCGACCGGCGAACTTTGTCACTCCAATAATCATAATGGGCAAACCGCCGCAAACTGGCTTCAATACCGCCGATAATAACCGGTACATCTTTCCACAATTCACGCACCCGGTTTCCATATACGATTACCGCCCGATCTGGTCGTAACCCGGCTATACCGCCGGGTGAATAAGCATCTTGACTACGAATTTTTTTGGCAGCAGTATATTTACTCAACATCGAATCCAAGTTTCCCGATGTAATCAAACAGCCCAACTTTGGCCGCCCAAGTTTTCCAAAATCGGCAGTGCTTTGCCAATCGGGTTGACTGATTATTGCAATCTTATAGCCCAAATGTTCCAGGTATCTGCCAATTATTGCCGCGCCAAACGACGGATGATCAACGTAGGCGTCGCCGGTTATCAAAATAAAATCGGGCTGTTGCCAACCCAATGCTTCCATTTCCGCTTTAGTTGTCGGAATAAAACGTTTTTCCATACCAATCCTCAATCAATTCGCTGACAACGTTTGCCGCTGCCGCCAAATCATCACCATTTACAATCGCATCGAATGCAGTCGGGTTGGCTGTTTCATAACCATACAGTTGATCGTAATATTTTTCTAACAACAGCCGGGTAAACGCCGGATAATCCTCAGCTGCCAACAATTGTTCCAATTGCGCAAAAACAGCCTTTCCAAGTTTTCTCGTCAGCACTTGCAGACTGGCAGACAATTCAGCGTGTTCAAAATCGTCCGTATGAGTATATTCAGCTACTAACCGGGCAGTCCGTAGCGCAATATCAGTTTGCAACAATATCTTCTTACCCGTTGCCATTTTACTGAACAGGCAGTCCGGAATATAGACATTACCAATTCGTTTGCTTTCGCATTCTACCAAAATATATTTTTCGCCAGCATGTTTTTGCAGTTCTGCCAACAGCAAGGCGTCAAAATTATGTGCGGTCTGCATCGCTCCCAATCCGGCGCCGCCAAAAGCTGAACCGCGATGATTGGCCAACCCTTCCAAATCAATAACCGCCAGACCGCTTTGTTTTAAAGCGATAAGCAAATCTGTTTTACCTGAACCGGTCGAACCGCACAGCACAACTATTTCGGCAGCTATCTGCAAATTTGCCAATTCTGCCAAAACCAGCGCGCGATATTGCTTGTAGCCACCCAGCAACTGCCGGGCATAAACATCTGCCAACCCTATCAGCGTCACAGCTGCTTTCGAGCGCATACCACCCCGCCAACAGTATACGACGATTTGGACACCACGGGGAATATTTTTAAATCGATCGATAAATTCCGGCAACTTTTGAGCAACCAGTGACAATCCAAATGTCTTGGCAGCTTCTTTTCCGTGCTGTTTGTAGATAGTGCCGACTGCTGCCCGCTCGGCATCGTTGAACAGCGGAATATTGACCGCGTTCGGCAGATGCCCGGCGGCATACTCCGCCGGTGAGCGTACATCGATAAACAGTACCGCACTTCGCGCCAGCGCCGTGACGATATTGATTGTCGGAATGCCGCATATATTGTTATTAGTTTCGTTCATCACTTCACTCTGCATTTTCTTCAGTAAAATATTTTTCATACACTTCAGTAGGTGGCATGATTATCTCACGAGCTTTACTACCCTGTCCGGCAGAAATTATTTTCATTTCTTCTAAGGTGTCGATCAATCGCGCTGCCCGGGAATAGCCGACTCCCAGTTTGCGCTGTAGTAATGAAGTTGATGCCGAACCATACTCCATAATAATCTGTACCGCGCGCTCCAAATGTTCGTCGCGGTACAATGGATCTTCAACGCTATGTTTAGCTTTTTGGCGTTCGCTATTCGTCAAAAACGTCGCAATTTCTTCTTGATACTCGGCTATGCTTGCGGTTTTGACATCATCGATAATTCGTGTTAGCTCGTCATCGGAAACATATACGCCTTGCACCCGCCTTGGCTTAGATGCACCTACCGGACTAAACAACATATCGCCGCGTCCTAATAATTTTTCTGCTCCGCCGCTGTCCAAAATTACCCGCGAGTCAGTTTGCGACGACACCATAAACGCTATCCTTGACGGAATATTATTGCGAATAGTTCCGGTAATGACATCAACTGATGGTCGTTGCGTCGCCAAAATTAAATGAATCCCGGCAGCCCGGGCTTTTTGCGCCAACCGGCAAATAGAATCTTCCACATCAACCGGAGCCACCATCATCAAATCGGCCAACTCATCGATGATTACTACCACCAGTGGCAACCGTTCTTCCTCGGTCAACTCATTGTAGCGGTTAATATCGCGGGTACCGGCATTAGCAAACATCGCATAGCGTTTGTCCATCTCCTGCACCGCCCAGCGCAAAGCCGCCGACGCCCGCTCGGCATCAGTAACCACCGGCACCAGCAGATGGGGAATCCCGTTATAATTGGTCAGCTCGACCATTTTCGGGTCAATCATAATAAACTTTACTTCATCCGGGCGAGACTTAAACAAAATGCTGCTGATAATTGTATTAATGCAGACGCTTTTGCCGGAACCGGTCGAACCAGCCACTAGCAAGTGCGGCATTTTAGCAAGATCCGTTATCACGATATTGCCAGCAATGTCTTTACCTAATCCGACAGTCAACGGCGAGGTACTGGCTTGATATTCGGCGCTCTCAATTATTTCCCGCAGACATACTCCGTCACTAGTTCGATTCGGAACTTCGATTCCAATTGCCGCTTTTCCGGGTATCGGCGCCTCAATCCGCACGCCGCCGACCGCAAATTTCAGCGCGATGTCATCCGCTAAGTTCGTTATCCGGCTAACTTTGACACCGGCCG
>JBAXTZ010000030.1:0-44432 GCA_037129925.1 Bacillota bacterium | reverse complement strand
TAGCTTTTGGTTATACGTGCAAGAATATTGAACCTACGGCGACCAAGTTCGCTCAAGCGTATTGTTCCGAAGCAGGACAACAGGCAATTAGGAGTAAGGTGCAATTGCTTCATTGCACGACCGAGTATCCATGCCCTTATAGTGAGGTTAATTTAGCAGTTATTGAAACTATGCGACTTGCTTTCGGTTTAGATATCGGATTTTCAGATCACACGACTGGTATTGTAATTCCGATAGCAGCGGTGGCCAGAGGTGTTAGACTTATTGAAAAACATTTTACTTTGGATAAAAATTTTATCGGACCAGATCATAAAGCTTCTTTGAACCCGAATGAATTGTGTGAAATGATAAAATCGATACGATTTGTAGAAATGGCGATAGGTAATACAGTAAAGGTACCAACTAGTTCTGAAATCGGGAACAGTAGAGTGGCGCGTCGCAGTTTGTGTGCGACTTCTGATATAGTTAAGGGCGAATTATTTAATGTAAATAATCTTACGGTAAAACGACCTGGAACTGGAATAGAACCAATGTTATATTGGGATTATTTTAATAAAAGAGCTGATAGAGATATTAAAGCCGATGAGCTTATTTAATATGAAGAAATTAATAATTATTGGAAGCGGCGGTCATGCAAAGGTATTGTTAAGTACGATGTTGATAAGTGGTATGGAAATCATTGGAATCACTGAACAAGATCCACTGTTGTTTGACGAAACAATTATGGATGTAAGAGTTGTTGGGAATGACAGCAAGATATTTGAATTTTTGGCAGAAGATATTATGCTAGTTAATGGAATAGGCTCCACAAAAGCTGTGACTAGGAGGAAAGATATTTTCGAAGAATTGTCTGCGAAAAATTATAAATTTGCCAGCGTTATTCATTTATCGGCTGTCATCGCGCCTGCGGTCGTTTTGGGCGAAGGTGTTCAAATTATGGCTGGTTCCGTTATTCAGACCGATAGTGTTATTGGTTCAAATGTGATAATAAATACAAAAGTCTCTGTTGATCACGACTGTGTTATTTGTAAGCACGTGCATTTGGCGCCTGGAGTAACTCTGTCAGGCAACGTATATGTTGGAGAATGCACACATATCGGCACAGGAGCTGTTGTAGTTCAGGGAATCAGTATTGGTAAAAATTGCACAATTGGTGCTGGCACAGTGGTTTTAAGAGATGTTCCTGATTCAACAACTGTAGTAGGTGTTCCGGGAAGGGTGGTTTTTGTGCAATGAAAAATTGGAGAAAAGTTTTGATTTCGCCATCTTCCACGATATTTGACGCGATAAGCGCTATTGATAACAACGCTATGCGTATTGCTCTGGTTGTTGATAATGAGGAAAAACTCTTAGGCACGGTTACTGATGGTGACATTAGAAGAGGAATATTAAAGGGCATTCCTTTGACACACACGGTGGATAAAATTATGAACTCAACGCCGTTTGTTGTTGATGTTGAGGCGAATGTTGAAGTTATTGTCGAGGTAATGAAAAGCAAACAGATATTTCATGTTCCAATTGTTGATGCGCAGGGAAAAGTACTGGGCTTGGAAGTGTTAGATGAATTATTAAGGCAGGAAGAACATGATAATTGGGTAGTATTAATGGCTGGAGGACTCGGTGCAAGACTAAGACCGCTAACCGATAGTTGTCCAAAACCCTTATTGACAGTTGGCGATAAGCCTCTGCTCGAAACTATAATTGACAATTTTAAAAAAAATGGTTTTAGACGATTTTATCTTGCTGTTAATTATAAGTCCGAGCAAATTGAAAATTATTTTGGCGATGGCACACACTTTGGCGTTGAAATTGTTTACTTGCGCGAAGATACTCGACGAGGAACGGCTGGAGCGTTGGGTTTACTTCCTAATAAGCCAGATAAACCAATAATTGTGATGAACGGCGATTTGCTAACGAAAGTCGATTTTAATAATTTGCTGAAATTTCATCTTGACCAAAAAGCTGTGGGAACAATGTGTGTTCGTGAATATAGTTTTCAAATACCTTATGGAATAGTTAAATTAAATGGACAGCAAATCGTGGCAATAGATGAAAAACCCATACAAGAATTTTTTGTCAATGCTGGCATATATGTATTATCTCCAGAAGTGCTAGAAATGATCAATCGAAGCTATTTAGATATGACTAGTTTATTCGAAACCATCATTAATAATCAATTAACAACGGCTGTATTTCCGGTAAGGGAATACTGGCTAGATATTGGACATCTAGATGACTACAATAAAGCGAATATGGAATTTTTTGAAGTGTTTAAATAACAACCAATACATGTTTATTGATGATGTTATTGTTGAAAAATGTTAGCATCATAAGCAAGGAAAAAATGGTTATTTACAAACTGTTGCGTTCATCTTTATTTCGTAATGCCGGCGTATATACTATAGCAAACGTTGTGAATTCTTCGATACCGTTTCTACTACTACCAATCCTCACAAGATATTTATCGCCAATAGAATATGGCTATATATCAATGTTTTTGGTCTTAGTAGGCTTTTTCAATCCGCTGACAGGGTTAAGCATTCACGGAGCTATTTGCCGTCAATACTATGAGCGAGATTCAATTGATTTTCCGAAATATGTAACAAATTGTCTCGGGATATTACTAATTAGTTCATGTATAATCGGTGTTGTCTTATTTTGGTTTTCTAAACAAATTAGCGTGATTACACTTTTCTCGGAATCATGGTTATGGGTGTTACCGATTTTTTCATCGAGTCAGTTTATAGTACTAGTAGTGTTGGTTTTGTGGCAAGTTCAGCGAAAGACCATTTCGTATGCAACTTTTATGATAACACAAACGCTGACCAATGTTGGAATATCTCTATGGTTGGTAGTGGGAATGAGGATGGGTTGGCAAGGACGAATTGAAGGTCAATTGGCAGCTATTGTTATTTTTGCAGTTCTGGGATTATGCATACTTTATAGAAATGGATGGCTAAAATTTTCTATTGATTCATCCTATATTAAAAATGCTTTGAAATTTGGAGTCCCTCTCGTTCCGCACGCTCTTGGCGGCTGGGTGTTCACTATGATGGATAAGCTATTTATCGCCAATATTGTTGGAATTGCTGATGCAGGTATATACGCAGTTGGTTATCAAATTGGTATGATAATTAGTGTTGTCGAATCGTCTTGCAATCAGGCTTGGGTGCCATGGTTATATGAAAAATTAAAATCTGGTGAAGAGCAAATTAAAATCAAGATAGTTCGATTTACTTATGCATATTTTGCAGGCATATTATCTTTAGCTTTCTTGCTATCGTTAATCGGACCAAAGGTTATTAATGTATTCATTGGTGAAAAGTTTAGTGAATCTGGACAAATAATAATATGGATAGCAATTGGATTTGCTCTTAACGGAATGTATAAAATGGTTGCCAACTATATATTTTATTCGCAAAAAACCTATATGTTGACGGGAATCACTTTCTTTTCGGCTATTGTAAACATCATGTTGAATTATGTGCTTATAAGAGCTAATGGTATTGTAGGGGCAGCTCAGGCGGCGACACTGACTTACTTATTATTCTTTTTATCTACTTGGTATTTGAGCAATAGAGTATTTGATATGCCATGGTTTGAAATAAAAAAACTGATAAACAAAAAATGATAATCGAGTAAAGCAAGATTTTATTGCGAGATGCGGGAGCAATTAGAATGTACGAAATTAAGACAGTAACTAGTTTGAATGATGACATTAAATTAGTGATATGGGATCTAGATGATACTTTTTGGAAAGGTACAATCAGCGAAGGAAATGTTGAATTAATCGAAAGCAATATTAACTTTGTGAAACAATTGGTAGATAGGGGAATTATGAACTCTATTTGCTCCAAAAACGATTTCACAAAGGTAAAGGAATATCTCGAAAAAGCAAATTTATGGAATTACTTTATTTTCCCGCAAATATCTTGGAACCCCAAAGGATTAATGGTTAAGGAGATATTAAAAAACACTCAATTTCGCGCACAAAACACCTTGTTCGTCGATGATAATCATATGAATTTGGAAGAGGTGAAATATTATAACCCGGATATTTATTTAGCATCACCGGACAGCATTTCGAATTTAATTTCAAACATTTATTTTATTGGTAAAAATGATAATGGCAATAAGCGTCTAAAGCAGTATAAAAATTTAGAGAGTCGCTCAGAAAACAGACAGAACTTTGGCTCTAATTATGAATTTCTTGTTAGTAGTAATATTTGCGTGCAGATAATTTATGACTGCATACCATATTGTGATAGAATATGTGAATTGATTTGTCGAGCAAACCAACTTAATTTCACCAAGAAGCGTATTGATGAACAAGAATTGATGCAAATTATTGAAAATCCGGATATCGAAACAGCTTGTGTCCAAGTCCGTGATTCATATGGAGATTATGGTATTGTCGGATTTTATGCTATGGAAAATAATAAGCTGCTTCATTTTGTATTTTCGTGCAGAGTGCTTAATTTAGGCGTAGAGCAATGGATTTATTCAAGGTTGCATTTTCCAAACATAGATGTTATTGGTGCTGTTGCGGTTGAAATTAACAAATACGATTATCCTGATTGGATCAACCAAGGCGAAAGATTTGAAGCAAGAGATAGTAGTAATATTATTTTGCATGGACACGTAAAATGTCTAATTAAAGGCGGCTGTGATCTGACACAACTGAATCATTATTTGGCATATAAGAATATTGATGTAGATGCGGAGTTTAACTTTGTGTCAAATACTGGATATGCTATTCATAATGAGCACAGTGAGATACTGAGAGTTAGCGATACAATCAATGAAGAAGAAAAAGAGTTTTTGTTCAATAACATTATTTTCTACGATAAGAATATATTCAAGACGAAAATATTCGACGCTGGCTATAACATTGTAGTCTATAGTGTGTTGATGGATTATACACAAGCACTATATAGATACAAAAACAACGAGAAAATTATTGTCGCATATGGAGACTTTGGTTTGCCATTGACTTCTAAAGAAAATTGGGCGTTGATTGAAAAATTATCCGATGGAAAAACCACCTCGGTTTTTTTGGAGTGGTTTGCAAATAACTTTGAATATATCGGCCCAATAAGTGAACAGAGATTTGTTGAAAATTTACAATGGATTCGGAATAATGTATCGAAAAATACTTTGATCGTGTTTATTAATGGCTGTGAGATAAATCTAGAACATAAATGGGAGTCAGATAGATATTTGCGACACGGGAAAATGAATTTTATTCTTGATGAATTTGTGAAAAAAAACGATAATGTTCGATTAATTGACGTTAGGAAATACGTTTGCACGGCAGATGATGTGGTCGATAGTATTAGGCATTATAAGCGAAAACATTATGCTAGGTTTGCTGTTGAATTAGTTAATATTATTCAAGGAGAATTTGGAGTATACAGAAGAAGTGATTTGGTTAAGGTAGTTAAGAAAACATATAGAAATGTTAAGCATTACATAAAAAAAGCGATACCTTCTAACGTTTTAAAGTTCTGTATTAATAGCAGGAAAAAGTGATGCTGGAGAGAGAAGATGACTTTAAATGACAACGTTACTACACAAAATAAAAATCGCAATTTGTTCTTAATATCTTCACCATTACAGCTGTTGAATGCTTTAGAAGCAAGAGAATACTATGATCTAAATTCGGAAAATTGTGTTCTGATAATTTTCAAGGGGAGTTTGAAAACAAATTACCAACAAATGCAATATATGATTAAAACCAGCGAATGGAAAGAGTTGTTTGTCTTACGGGGAGGATATGGAACTCTCTCTTGGTTTAGACGGACCGAACACATTAAATTGCTGTGTAAAAAGCTAGGCGAATCACGGATTACTAAGGTTTTTCTAGGCGATTATAGACTTGATTTATGGCATGATTTACTAAACTACATTAGCTATGGTGAATTCATTTTACTTGATGATGGCGATGCAACATTGGATATCTACAAAAACATTTCCGAGAGTACTTCTATTGGTCCAAGTAAGAGCGAAATGAAACAATGCATAAAACGTTTTGCGAAAAAAATTATTTTTAATATTTCGACACGAATGCATAAAGCAAATAGAACCACTTTTTTTACAGTATTTGATCTTAATGAACAGTGCTGTTTGAAAATCGTCAAAAACGAATATAAATATTTAAAAAAAAAGTTGGAAAAATCAATTTTATCTGATGAAGTATATTTTCTTGGCAAGCCTTTATCAGAACTCGAAATTGTCAAAGAATCTAAATATCTAGAATATCTTAACAAGTTGATTGAATATTATTATCCGCTAAAAATTGTGTATATTCCACATCGGCGCGAGTCGAAAAAAAAGCTTAGGAGTATAGGAAATAATGGAATTGAGGTAAAGTGGCTTAATACGTGCCTAGAATATGAACTGTGTATAAGCGAAACGGTTCCTAAGGTAATTACTTCGTTTTACTCTTCAGCGATACCCAACTGCATGGAAATTTTCGGAAAATTGATTGAAATACATGCAATCAAAATCGATCAGATGGATATTTCTAAGCCAATGCAGCTAGAAATAGCGGAAGTTTACACATATTATGAAAAACAGTATGAATACGATGATCATTTTAAGTTAGTTTCGCTTACCTGAGAGGTGTTTTTGATTTTAGTAAATGTTTTTTCGAGGTTGCATTATGATTAAGGTGCTTGTAGTAGGTTATGGTTCTATTGGAAGTCGGCACGCTAGAATTTTAACAGATATGGGTTATAGTGTTTCAGTTGTTAGTAGCCGAGTAGTTGAATTTCCACATGTTTTTAAGTCTTTAGATGCGGCTCTTGAGAATCAGAAATTTGAGTACGTTGTGCTTGCTAATAAAACGGTTGAACATTATGAAACCTTGCTGCGCCTAGTAGGGCATGAATTCAAAGGTTTAGTATTAATGGAGAAACCTTTGTTTGATTATGAGTATAAATTACCTGAATTTGATTTTAGTCGATGGTATGTCGCTTATAATCTTAGGCTTCATCCATTAATCCAAAGAATAAGAGAAATAATCCTCAAAGAAAAGACGTTATCGGTACAAGTGTATGTAGGACAGTATTTACCAACTTGGCGTCCGGACAGCGATTATCGCATTTCATACTCTGCGAAAAAAAATGATGGTGGAGGCGTGTTACGCGATCTTAGTCACGAGTTGGATTATATTTTGTGGTTGTTTGGTGATTGGAAGCGCGTATCAGCACTTGGTGGAAAATTCAGTAGTCTTGAGATAGATAGTCATGATATTTTTGCTTTTTTACTATCTACAAGACTATGTCCAGTTGTGAGTGTGCAGATGAATTATTTAGATAGAAAAGCCAGACGCGAGATTATCATTATTACCGATAATCATAGTTATAAAATTGATTTGGTAAATGGTTTTCTGTGGAGAGATGAGGTTGTCGAAAAAATTGAAACTAGTAGAGATTTTACATACATTTTGCAACATAAAGCAGTATTAAGTGAGAATGATGACAATCTCTGTTCTTTAGCAACAGGGAATGAAGTGTTAAGATGTATAGCGGCTATTGAGAAATCCGCAGAAGTAGAGAGGTGGATCAGTAATGAATATTATATGTACGATTTGTGCTAGAGGCGGTTCAAAGGGAGTAAAAAACAAGAATGTCAGAGAACTTATGGGGAAACCTTTAATTGTACACAGTATTTTGCAAGCACAAGAAACAAAGTTGTTTACTACTATTTCAGTTAGTAGCGATTCAGAAGAGATTTTGAAAACTGCACTTCACTGGGGCGTTGACTATGCAATTAAGCGTCCAATGGAGATGGCTACTGATACCGCAGCGAAGCTTCCAGTAATTCAACATTGCGTTATTGAAACTGAGAAGTTATCAGGGCAAACAGCGGATATCATTGTCGATTTAGATGCTACGTCCCCGCTACGATTTGCCGAAGATATAGATAATGCGGTAAAGTTATTGCTAGAGAAACAAGTTTCGAATGTAATTACGGGGGCTCCGGCAAGGCGTTCGCCATATTTCAACTTGGTTGAACTAGATGCTAACGGTAATGCGATGCTATCAAAATCATTGCAGAAACAAATTGTGAGAAGACAGGATTCGCCTAAATGCTATGATATGAATGCTTCAATATATGTTTGGCAACGAGAAGCATTGTTGAATAATAAATCGATTTTCAATAAAGATACTTTGCTATATGTCATGCCTGAAGCGCGATCAATTGATATTGATTCGGAGTTGGATTTTGAATTTGTCGAATTTATTATGCGCAGTAGAAATATATAGTTAAAACAACTTTTATATGAATAGTTTTGAAAGGGAAGTATGCAAATAAATAGTGAGACTTATGGAGTTGAGCGGTTCAGATTAACCGATAAAGTTGTAGTTGTCACTGGTGGCACTGGAATGTTAGGAAATCTTTATTGCCGGCAACTGGCAGTAGCAGGTGCACAGGTAGTTGTGGCTGACTTGGATGAACTAAAATGTCGGAAATTAGCAAGCGAGATTTTTGAAACAACTGGTAATAGAGCTGAGGGAATAGCTGTAGATTTAGCCGATGAACAATCAGTTATTACGTGGGCAAAAAATGTTTTTTTGAGTTTTGGTAAAGTTGATGTGCTTATAAACAATGCCGCTACAAAGTCGCCTGGTTTTTTTGCTCCCTTGGAAAAATTTTCGTTGGCAGACTGGGACCAGGTCATGGCAGTAAATATTACAGGAATGTTTTTAGCTACTAGAGAGATTGGCGCTGCTATGGCAGAAAGAGGTTGCGGAAGTATAATTAATGTTAGTTCCATATACGGCTCAGTAGGTCCCGATCAGCGAATATATGAAGGATCATGGTATGAAGAATTAGGCGGAGCGATAAACACGCCACTAATCTATTCTGTGACCAAAGGTGCGGTTGTTGCAATGACACGTTATTTGGCTACTTATTGGGGAAGCAAGGGAGTAAGAACTAACACACTTACGCCAGGTGGCGTATCTTCTGGACAAAACAGTATATTTCACGAAAAATATAGTAATAAAGTCCCACTTGGGAGGATGGCAGAACCGGATGAAATGGTGGGGGCAGTTATTTTTTTAGCTTCTGATGCTTCGTCGTATTTAAATGGTCAAAATATTATTGTCGATGGTGGGTGGACTGCTTGGTGATGAAAAATAATCTGTTGTTAAAGAAAATGCGAGGGAGTATTGAATATTCAAAGACAGTTTGAGTTTTTGCTAATATATTTTTGGATAATTGCTAGTTTTGTAGATTATGCAAACGAATATTCAAAAAGCGGATTAAAGTATTATATTCTGGTAGCGCCAATCGTATTGTTTATTGCTATTAACAACAAGCAGCTATATCGTTCTCGATATAATAGTTCGAGTATAATTTTGTTGGTTTATTTTGTTTGTATTTGCTCGCTTTCCCTCGCTCGTCATGATATGCCAACTCTGTACAGTGCAATTGCTTTTTGCATACCGATAATTATTATGTTAAATTCTCAAATACATTTGAATTTTAAGCTTTGCAATATTTTATTTTTGCTTTCTATATGCATCTCTGTCATCTATTATTATCTAGGTTGGAATCCGTACGGCTACTTTCCTGGACAATCAACGCTTGAATCATACCAGGGTCTAACTTGGAGAATATCGTTGTTTTCTTATAACACACCGCCTTATTCAGGCGCTTTTGCACTTATGATTTTTATTGTTAATTATTTTTTAAATCATGGGAAAAGCAAAATATTTTTTTTAGTTTTGAGCCTTTATTATTTAATCTTTAGTGGATCAAGAACGGCACTAATTATTTTGTTAGTTGTAATGTTTTTCATTATTGTGAGTAAGAAAATCGAATTTCGAAACAGGTTCTTTTACAAAATTTTTCCGATAGTTGCTATTGTGGTTTTCGTTTTGACCTTATACGCACCTAATATTTTCATGCAAATAAAAACGAACAATGTTTTTGTAAACACTTTTATTTTCAGATCTGAAGAAGGTCTTGATTCATCAGATGAATTAAGTGAATCAATAAATAGGACAATTATTTGGGAAAGGCATATGGATCAATTTTTCATTCATCCAATGATTGGTTCGGGGAGTAGTTTTGAGAACGAAGAACTCTCTGCGTCTTTAGGTTCAACCGGAAGTGAATCTTTGTTGACGCGAATTATTGCTCGAGATGGAAGCTTATCTCTGTTATTTTTAAGTTTTTTGTTGTTAATGTTTGTTAAAGCAGTGGCGTTAAAAGATCGATTAATGTATTCTGTTAATATAGTGTTTTGCATATTGTTATTAACTTATGGTAGTTTTTTAAATACCTATAGCTTTGTTTTTTTGTTGATACTTGGATTTATTAATGGTGGGCAAATGAATGCGGTTCAACTACAAGCGGAAAGCGCAATTGAGGAGAGTTAAAAAAATGATGTGTTGCAAGATTATTTATTATGAATAGTGAGAAAATAATCGTACTAATCATGATAGGCAATTATTTACCGGGATACAAGGGCGGTGGACCAACTCGTTCTATCGCGAATCTCGTTGATTTATTAGGTGAAGCTGTAAAGTTTAAGATAATTACATTGGATAGAGATTTCGGAGAGGATGAGTCTTATTCAGATATATTGTATAATGGCTGGAATATAGTGGGTAAAGCTGATGTAATGTATCTATCGCCATATCAAAAATCGTTTTGGCACATAAAAAATATCATCAATATGACAAAATATGACTTCCTGTATCTGAATGGTTTTTTCGATTCAAAGTTTTCTATTACAACAATAATTTTAAGTGCTATGATGTTGATTAAAAAAAAGCCGCTGGTACTTGCTCCGCGAGGGGAGTTTTCACAAGGAGCATTGGCAATAAAATTTATTAAAAAAAAGATTTACATTAACATGTCCAAGTTTTTTAATCTATATCGCGGAGTCATTTGGCATACTACGAGTATGCTTGAGTCGAATGACATTAAAAAGATATTTGGGAATAATGTTGACCTTAGAGTGGCATCAAATATTTCTAGCGCATCAGATAGTAATAATATCGGAAGTTTTATTGTCAAGGTTCCAGGAAAACTAAAAGTGGTGTTCTTGTCGCGTATCTCGCCTAAGAAAAATCTTTTAAGCATTCTTGAAATTTTGCGTAAATTTGATGGAGCTGTTCAGTTTCATATTTATGGACCTATTGAAGATCCTATATATTGGACTAAATGTTTGAAAATCATTGATAATTTACCCGCAAACATAATAGTAAAATATTGCGGAGTTGTTAATCCAAGCGATGTTCAATCCGTTTTTAGTAGATATCATTTATTTTTCTTTCCTACACTGGGTGAAAATTATGGACATGTAATTATAGAATCATTTTTGGCGGGTTGTCCTGTATTGCTAAGTGATCAAACGCCATGGCGTGACTTGTATTCCAAGAAAATAGGTTGGGATATACCGTTGTCGCGTCGAGATCTATTTTTAGAAGCTTTGAGAATTTTCGTAGATATGAATGATGAAGATTTTCAAATTTGGTCAGAGAATGCTCGTGCCTTTGGACATTCTGTTGCAAACAATAATGATATTGAAAACGATTATCTAAGACTCTTTAGCGTTAAATCGTGAGGTAACAATTGTGTTTAATAACAAAGTATTACTTATCACTGGTGGCACGGGATCTTTCGGCAACGCAGTGCTACGCCGTTTTTTACAAACTGATGTTAGGGAAATACGCATTTTCAGTCGCGATGAAAAAAAACAAGAAGATATGCGCATCGAGCTTAATAATGATAAAATAAAATATTATATTGGCGATGTGCGTGATCGTGCTAGTGTGGATAATGCGATGTGCGGCGTAGATTATGTTTTTCATGCAGCGGCGCTAAAACAGGTTCCGAGTTGTGAGTTTTATCCGATGGAAGCAGTGAAGACTAATGTTCTTGGTACTAGCAACGTTATAGATTCGGCGGTGGCGCATGGAGTTGAAAAAGCTATTTGCCTGTCTACGGATAAGGCGGTCTATCCGGTTAATGCTATGGGCATATCTAAAGCAATGATGGAAAAAGTTGCTGTAGCCAAAGCGCGTCAAGCTGGATCTTGTGGAGACACTGTAATTTGCTGCACTCGTTACGGCAATGTCATGGCATCGCGTGGTTCGGTAATACCGTTATTTATTCAACAAATTCGTGCTGGCAAACCATTGACGGTTACTGACCCGAATATGACGCGTTATTTGATGTCGCTCGATGATGCCGTTGATTTGGTATTGTTTGCATTTAACAATGGCAGTCCCGGAGACATTTTCATACAGAAGGCACCAGCGTCCACCATAGCTGATTTGGCGCAAGCCGTAAAAGAAGTGCTCAATGCACCTAATCCGGTAAAGGTTATTGGTACCAGGCATGGTGAAAAACTGTATGAAACGCTAGTAACCCGTGAGGAAATGGTTGTAGCTGAAGATATGGGCGGTTATTATCGCGTTCCCTGTGATCAACGCGATTTAAATTATGATAAATACTTTACCGAAGGCGAGCAATGCGTGTCCGAAGCAACTGATTACAATTCACATAATACACAGCGATTGACTGTGCCAGAGATTAAAGAGTTGCTGATTAATTTGTACGAGTTGAAAAGTGAGTTTAGTGCATAAGTGAATTAGGTAGAACGAGTATTAGTACATTAGGTAAAACGGGGCTAGTGCATGAGGAATAATGGGTATCGGTGAATTTGGTAGAGCGGCATCATACATTATACACATCGCTCTACATAATGCACTAACACTGCGGGAGAATTTATGAAAATATTGGTTACCGGCTCTAACGGTTTTGTGGGAAGAAATTTAATTGTTGTCTTGAAGCAAGTTGGCTACGCTGATGAAGATGTTTTATGTTATGACATAGATAAGTCTTTTGATGATTTGATTGACTATGTTGAGCAAGCCGACTTTGTTATTCACTTGGCAGGAGTTAACCGGCCTCAGTCTGTAGAGGAATTTAAAACTGGCAACATGGATTTGACAGCAAAACTTGTTGAATTATTGTTGGCAACCGATAAAAAGCCACCTTTGTTATTGTCTTCTTCTATCCAAGCGGTACTGGAAAATCCTTATGGAGCGAGCAAACTTGGTGCCGAAGTAGCGGTTGCCGAATACTCGCGGCGCGGCGGGCGGGGGATTATTTTTCGTTTGCCGAACGTTTTTGGCAAATGGTGCAGACCTAATTACAACTCTGCAGTTGCTACTTTTTGTTATAATATTAGTCACGATTTGCCTATATTAATATCGGATCGTAGTAACAAGGTGAATTTGGTATATATTGATGATGTGGTGCGGGCGTTTGTGCATGAGGTAGAACGATGTGCACTAGGTAGAGCGGAGAATAGTGCATATGGTGCATTAGGTAGAACCGGAAGTAGTGCATTGGGTATTGGTGAAGTTAACGATGTAGAGCTAGGCATGGTTGAATGGGGCGAGGTTAGTCCGGTAATTACTACTACCGTGGGCGAGCTGGCGGATTTGATATATTCGTTCCAAGCCAATCGATTAACAAAAATCATGCCTGATTTATCGAACTATTTTACTAAGTGTTTGTATTCGACGTACTTATCTTATTTAGAGAAAGATAACTTTTCTTATGCTTTAAATACCAAATCCGACGAGCGTGGTTGGTTGGCAGAGTTGATAAAGTCCGAACAATTCGGTCAGGTATTTGTTTCGAAAACAAAATCGGGTATTACTCGTGGAAATCATTATCATAATACTAAGGTGGAGAAATTTTGCGTGATTTCAGGTTCCGGAATTATTCGTTTTAGACATATTTCCGACAATGCCATAATTTGCTATGAAGTTAACGACGCCGATCTTAGGGTTGTGGATATTCCCCCAGGCTATACACATTCAATAGAAAATACTGGCTTAGATGAAATGATAACACTGTTTTGGTCTAATGAGATATTCGATAGTTTGTTACCGGATACTTATTGGGAAATAGTGTGAGTAATTTTATAAATATGAGTGTGTTGTTGTGAAGATACATGCGATACAGCGTTTTTTTTAAAGACTTGTGAAGTATTTAATCCATATGAGATTGCCACTCGGCAGCAGCTAGATCGGATTGTTCCCGAGAGCATATCTGTTGATATTGTGTTTTTGTTTCACCACGCTCAGCCAATTAATTATGGCTATTGCTGGAAATATTGGACAACTGTCGTTGATTTAACGCAAAGTAGCGAGGAGCTATATGGACGGTTTTCTACTAATTATCGCAACGAGATCGCTAAATCCGAGCGTGAAGATCAAGCTAGAGTGTATTGGCTACACCCGAATTCAGTTGAGGAAATAATTGAGCTTTTGGAGCTATGTGATAAATGGGCAGTTAATAGCGGATCCCCGAGATTTGATTTTGCCAGAGCGAGTGCTTTTGCACAGGATAAGCAGTTAATATTGTCCTATATTGAATTTACTGGACAAGTGTGCTGTATTCACGTTTACTGGCTAGATGACAATTGGATAGGTTTATATTTTTCTAAAAGTATGCATGAAAATCTGGTGTCTAAAAAAATTGTGGCGCGGCTAAATAAGCGGCTACATTATGTTGATATGATGGAAGCGCAAAAAGTTGGGTGTGAATATTACGATTTTCTGGGATGTATGCAAGAAACTAATGATGAAAAAGTAAAGAGTATTGCCGCATTTAAAAGGCGTTTTGGCGGCGATTTGGTGTGTAATTACTGTACGTTAGTGCCACGGTCTTTCAAAGGGTGGTTGGCGTTGCAACTGTATAAGAATAAGAAGTGGTTTTTATTTATTAGAAAACTGATTATCGACAAGCAATAATTACGGTTTTTTAATTTGAAAAGGCGATGTTGACTACTCCAACTATAATATGTACTCATGCACTAAAAACACGAGGTTAATATGAAAAAGTTAAAGGTAATGACTGTAATAGGGACTAGACCGGAAATAATTAGATTGTCCCGAGTTATGGCGATTCTCGACGCCGAGACTGAGCATGTCATTGTACACACTGGTCAAAACTATGACTATGAATTGAATGAAGTGTTTTTCAACGATTTGGAATTGCGAAGACCTGATTATTTTTTAAATGCAGCGATGGCCACGCCGGCAAAGACTATTGGCGCATTAATCGGTTCAGTTGATGATGTTTTGGCTAAAGAACAACCAGATGCATTACTGGTGTTGGGTGATACCAACAGTTGTTTAGCTGTAATTCCAGCCAAACGTCGCAAGATTCCGATTTTTCACATGGAAGCCGGAAATCGTTGTTTCGATTTTCGCGTGCCGGAAGAAATTAATCGGCGAATAGTCGACCATACTTCGGATATAAATATGCCGTATAGTGCTATTGCCCGCGAATATTTACTGCGCGAGGGCCTGCCGCCGGATCGGATAATAAAAACCGGCAGTCCGATGTTTGAAGTGTTGAATTATTATATGCCCAAAATCGATTCTTCAAACATACTACAACAACTACAACTACAACTTAACGACTACTTTGTTGTTAGTTGCCACCGCGAAGAAAACGTCGATTCTGAAGCAAATTTCACTTCATTTACTAATGCATTAAATGCACTAGCCAAGGAATACGGCAAACGCATCATCGTCTCCACCCATCCGCGTACTCGCAACCGTATTGAACAAGCGGGCGTAATTTTCGATCCATTAATTGAACTCATGAAACCGCTTGGTTTCTTGGATTTCGTAAAATTACAAAAACAAGCTTTTATCGTGCTGTCTGATAGTGGTACAATAACAGAGGAATCTTCTATTTTGAATTTTCCGGCAGTGAATATACGCGATGCTCATGAACGTCCAGAGGGAATGGAAGAGTGCCCGTGCATATTGACTGGTATGAATAGTGAGCGGATAATTCAGGCTGTTGAAATTTTGTCGAGACAAGAACGCAATGAACGTGAATTTCGTCTAATCGCGGATTATTCAATGCCTAATGTTAGTGCGAAAGTCCTGCGTATTATTTTGGGTTATACGGATTTTGTAAAGAAGTTTGTGTGGCGAATGGAGTGTTAACATGAACATTCTGTTTTTGACGATTGTTAGCATTGAAGATATTAACGAGCGGGGTATATATACCGATCTTGTTCGTGAATTGGCTAAAGAGCATAGCGTTTTCGTTGTTACTCCGCGTGAGCGTAGAACCGGGTTCGCTACGATGGTGGAAAAAGTCGGAAACATTACGTTGCTCAAAGTCAAAACAGGTAATATTACTAAGACGAAATCACTTGTAGAAAAAGGTATATCTACTTTGTTGGTTGAATACCAATATGAATGGGCTATTAATAAGTATTTTGGACAGATAAAATTTGATTTAGTTTTATATTCAACCCCGCCGATTACGTTTAATAGGATTATCAAGAAGATTAAGAAAAAACATAGTTGTCGGTCGTATTTGTTGCTAAAAGATATATTTCCACAGAATGCGGTGGATATTGGTTTGATGAAAATTAACAGTTTATTGCATAGATTTTTTCGAAATAAAGAGCGTGAATTATATCGGCTATCAGACAAAATCGGCTGTATGTCGCCGGCTAATGTGAAATATGTTTTGGAGCACAACCCAGAAATAGCAAAAGACAAATTAGAGGTTTTTCCAAACTGCATTGAGCCGATTGAGCGTTTCGACAAGAGTCAAGTTGATAGAGAAATACTGGAGCGATATAATATACCTAGCGATAAAGTTTTGTTTGTTTATGGTGGTAGTTTGGGAAAACCGCAAGGGATTGACTTTCTACTCGAAGTTATTGGCGAGTTTAAGCATGTTGAAAACGCCTTTTTACTGATAGTTGGTGATGGTACTGAATATAGTAAAGTTTTCAATTATATTAATAGAGCTAAGCCTATTAATGTAATGTTGTTGAAAATGCTGCCTAAGAAAGATTATGACGAGTTGCTCAAATGCAGTGATGTGGGTTTGATTTTTTTGGATAAACGATTTACTATACCTAATTTTCCTTGTCGTTTGACGGCGTATTTGGAAAACTATATGCCATTAATAGCTGCCACTGATGTAAACACAGATTTACCTGATATTATTAATAAAGAAAAGATAGGTTATTGTTGCGAGAGTAGCAATGTTTCTGAATTCATAAAGTTAATTCAGAAAATGGTTTGTAATAAAGAACAATTTTGCGTTATGCGCGATAGTAGCAGATTTTGTTTGGAGAATAATTTTATTCTTAGTGATGAAATTATTTCATTAATAATCAAATAAAACACGGACAAGATGGATTTAGTCTTATTTGAGGTAATTTATGTGTTGTTTTTTTAAGCGATTGTTTGATATTGGGTTATCATTAATATTGATGTTTGTTTTTTCACCGTTAATTTTTGGCTTAGCAACAATAATATTAATAAAAGTTGGTTATCCGATTGTTTTTAGGCAAATTCGTCCCGGTTACAAAAATGAAAATTTTGTAGTATATAAGTTTCGCACCATGACTGACGCCAAGGATTCATCAGGAAACTTATTGCCAGATGAACGACGTTTGACTAAATTAGGCAATTTTTTGCGTAAAGCCAGCTTGGATGAACTTCCGCAGCTTTGGAATGTTATTAAAGGAGAGATGAGTTTTGTTGGTCCTAGACCACTGCTTGTTGAATATTTGCCGTATTACTCTAAAGAGCAGTTGCGAAGGCATGATGTTAAACCAGGGATAACTGGTTGGGCACAAATTAACGGTAGAAACGCGATAACTTGGAAAAAAAAATTCGAGTTAGATGTTTGGTATGTTGATAATCAGTCCTTTATTCTCGATATGAAGATAATGTTTTTAACCGTTAAGAATGTTTTTTGCCGAAAAAATATTAATTTCGCCGATGGGGGCACGGAATATTATTTTAGAGGTGAGTGAGAAATGTTGGTATCATTAGAAAAAGCTAGAGAAGTATATAAAAAACTGCCCACAAACCTACAATATCCAGAATCTAACCCGGATTATGTTGTTGTTGATGGGCAAAGATATGGTAATTGTCAGGTGTTGTTTTGGATCGTTGAAGAGTGTGGTGAATACTATTATTATCCGTTTCACTTGTTTGATGCGCGAGAAATAGCTTCGCAATATAATTACGGTGGACCTATTTGTACGAGTTCTGATGAAAAATTTGTGAAAAGTTGCCATGAGGGATTTGTTCTTTGGAAGTTGGAAAACAGTATTTTCAAGGAAACTGTAAAATTCACACCTTTGCTGGATAATGGTGCGCTTTATACTGATTTAACAACCTTTAACAGAAAGACGGTTACTATTGAACTTGAATCAGATGTAGAAATTAATTTTGAACCGCGTGCGAGAACTGCAATAAGGAAAGCTAATAAGAATAATGTGAGTATTTTATGGAGCGATGAGCAAGTTAATATAGATTTGTTTGTCGATGCCTTTATAGTGCTGTATTATGAAACGATGCTGGTATTAGGTGCTGAGAAAAAGTACTATTTCGCTAGAGAATATTTTTCGCGATTGTTAAACAAATGTGATGCGAAAATAGCGCTGGCAAAATATGAAGATCAGTTTATTGCTGGCGCATTATTTTTGCCTTCAGCAAGGTACGCTGAATATCATCTGTCGGCATCTAATTCTGTGGGACGCAAATTGTGCGCAACAAGTGCAATTATTTTTGCAGCATGTACCAAATTTTATTTTTATGGAATTAAATATTTACATTTAGGTGGCGGAATAGATGCGGATGAACATAATCCATTGTTTGTTTTCAAGAAAAGTTTTTCTAAGTTTACGTCAAATTTTTATGTTTCAAATATAGTTAGTGTGGAGAAAATGAAGGAAATTAACGTTGGATATAAAACGAAATTAAACGTATTACTTACTAGTAGTGGCCGCCGGGTTTCGTTGTTAAAAAGTTTTAAGTCAGCTATTGAAAAGTTAAACCTAACGGGTAAGGTTGTAGTTGCAGATTGTGATGATCTATGCGCAACGCGCTTCGTTGCAGATGTTTTTGAGAAAGTTCCTTATGTTAAGGATAATGGTTATATAGAGCGTTTATTGGAAATATGTATTATTCACGAAATTGGTCTGTTGGTGCCGTTGATTGACCATGAACTGTTGTTGATCGCAGAAAACAAATGGAAATTCGATAAAATCGGTGTAACGGTTTTTGTATCGTCCGTAGATACTAGCGAAATATTTAATGATAAAAAGTTAGCGCACTTATTTTTTCAAAATAACGGTATTTCTTATCCGGTTTGTTTGAGTGTTGAAGAAGAAGTACTGTTGAAAAGATTGCCGGTGTTTGTAAAGCCGGCACTGGGAAGTTCAAGCATTGGTTCGGCTAAAATATCCAGCCATAAACATTTGCAATTTGCTTTGGAGAATGTTGTTGGTCCTATATTTCAAGAGTTTCTTGAAGGCGAAGAGTATACAATGGATGTATTTGTTGATAATGGAAATGTTTTGTGTATAGTTCCTCGCTTAAGGATAGAGACACGTGGCGGCGAGATAAGCAAAGGGCGCACTGTTAGAAATGGTCGCCTTATTGATGCCACCCGATCTCTTGTTGAAAAAATAGCAGGTGCTTATGGCGTGCTAACTGTCCAAGCATTTATTACTAGAAACAATGAGATTAAATTTATCGAAATTAATCCTCGATGTGGTGGAGGTTTGCCGCTTTCGATAGAGGCTGGAGCTGATTTTCCGCTATGGATGTTGCAGACACATTTAGGAATACCTTTGAGCAAATCAATTCAGGATGATTGGGAAGATGGAGTTACAATGTTGCGTTATGATGAAGCGGTTTTTACTAGAAAGAGCAATTGATGATAAAGAATTTAATTTTTGATTTAGATGATACACTTTATCCGGAAAAAGACTATAATATTAGCGGATTCAAAGCTGTTAGTGAATATCTTGAGCTAACATACCATACCAATGGTATGTTTGAAAAATTCTTGGCGCTTTATTTTAATGGACAACGTCATAATATATTTAACTGCGCATTAAAGGATGTTAATCTATCAATAACTTCAGTAATTATTGATGAATTGGTTAGTTGCTATCGCAATCATCAGCCTGAAATATTTTTAACTGACGAAATAGAAAGTGAATTAATTTACTACAGAGATTGTGGTTATAAATTAGGATTAATAACTGACGGGTATAGTGTCGTTCAGCATAAAAAGATTGAGGCGCTTAATTTAGAAAAATATTTTAATCATATAGTCGTGACTGATGACTACGGACGTGAATGTTGGAAACCCTCTCTATTTCCGTTTGAGTTAATTATGAGAAAAATGGACGATGAAAATTTTGAAAACTACGTGTACGTGGGTGACAATTGTAATAAAGACTTTAAGGCGCCTAATATTTTAAAGTGGAAGACTATTCAGTCCAGGCATTTTCGAGGCTTTTATAGTGAAGAGAATAATTGCGATAAATTATTTAAGGCGAAATATGTAGTTGACAAATTATTAGAAATCAGGAATTACATATGAAATAAATGATATTTCTATCTGCACCGCAAACGAGCGATGCAGAATATGAATAAAAATTGTCAAGGAGGTCTATGACCAACTATTTTGCGCTGAACAAATTGCTTATAAAACTTAGTTATTTCGATTTATTTTGAATTTCACCCAGCCTTTCATTGCTCGTGAAATCCAGAACAATGGTCTTAGTGGATAATATAACCAGAAAAATCTATTTGGTAGCGAAACAATTTCAAAATCACAGGGTCTGGGTAAGAAAAAAACGTTCATGAAGCTATGCAGACTATTTCGATTGAAAAATACAGTATAAAAGTAATATTCGCTTTTGAAATGCTTTAAAGAAAAAAGCGGCGAGCGAACTTCGTTGTAATTAACCATATAGTCTACAGTTTTATTAGTTAATTTGAGTTGTGGCAATGTCGGTTGTGTTATAAGTGTTTTTTCCGTTGGAAAGCTTAGTAGCGAATTGATCAGAATAATTGCTTGATTCGCGAATTCTGTAATTTCGCCGCTTGGGTGTGGATGGTGCTTAGCTAGAAGCGCGATGTCCAATAGCCATCGTATACGGCACCAACCGTGCATCGCACCGTGCAATGCGAGGTAGACAAACAATTCATTAGTGTTGATTACGTGTAGTTTAATGTTGAGTAATGATAACAACTGGGAGTCGTGGAACAGCTTATCAAAAGCTACGTCCTGTTTCAGGTATGGCTTTAGTTGCCAATGGAGTTCAACAACAAGCCTTTCTTTCTGAAATTTTTCGTGATGGGAAGCTTTTAATGTTGCCGCTAGTTGTTTGTTAGTAAATTTTCGAGAAAGCAGATCATGATCAGATTTGTAGCCATAAGTTTCGACTAGTGCATAAGCCGCTTGAACATCAGCCTTATTTATCAACAAATCAACATCGTGCGTCGGTCGCATACCGACATCACCGTATAATGGGACTGCCAGCGCCGCGCCCTTAAGGACGATTACCCGAATGCCATTCGACTCCAGCAATCTTACCAGTCGTATGGTTTCGGCAGCCAGTTCCATTGCTTGTAGTTGGTCTTTTGTGCTTTGCTGGTTTAGTTTATCCATGATTTCTTTGGGGAAATCTGTAGCGTTATTTTCGATTATTGTTTTGGTTACGACCGGACTGACCCGGTGCATTACACACAAATCAAAAAACACCTGCCAACGAATTGCACCCCGCTGGCATGCGATATATTCGGATAGTTGCACTGGTGATTCAGTTTCTAAATAAACCCGCAGGCAATGTAAAAGCAGGTTGAATTCGATGCCGTTTATGGATTTATCGATTATTGATTGTATTTTATTCATGGTAATATTTTAGCTTTAATAACTATAATAATCAACTCCGGTTTGCATGTATTATAGGGATATTATTGCAACTGCATAAGGTAATTGCGTAATTTGCTATCATGAGAATAGAACCCATTGAATTATTAGGAGAGAACCAGTTATGTCTAAACTTATCTATCTATCATCCCCGCATATGAGCGATGAAGGTTATGAACAGCAGTTTATTAAAGAGGCGTTCGATACCAACTGGATTGCGCCGCTTGGTCCGCATGTGGATGCGTTCGAAAAAGAAATTGCCGAATATGCCGGAGTCAAAGGCGCTGCCGCTCTTTCTAGCGGTACGGCAGCGATACATATGGCTTTGAAGTTGTGCGGTGTCAAGCGCGGCGATCGGGTGTTCTGTTCGTCGTTCACTTTTGCGGCCAGCGCCAATCCAATTGTTTATGAAGGCGCTATTCCGGTGTTTATCGATAGTGAGCCGGGCAGTTGGAATATGTCGCCACAGGCGCTGCGCCGGGCTTTGCATAAATATCGTGAAAAAAGGCAAATTCCCACTCCCGTGATTGTCGTAAACCTCTATGGGCAGAGCGCAGATATGGACGAGCTTGTTGCTGTTTGCAATGAATATGGCGTACCGATTATTGAAGATGCGGCAGAGTCACTGGGTGCTACCTATAAAAATCGCAAGAGCGGTTCGATTGGTAAGTATGGTATTTATTCGTATAATGGTAATAAAATAATCACCAGCGGCGGCGGCGGAATGTTGCTTTCGAACGATTTGGCGGGTCTCGCCAAGGCGCGGTATTGGGCAACACAGGCTCGTGATGAAGCTTTGCATTATCAACATAGCGAGATCGGCTATAATTATCGAATGAGCAATATTTCAGCGGCTATTGGTCGCGGTCAGTTGAAAGTTTTGGATCAACGGGTGCAACAACGCCGGGCAATTTATGACCGTTACTACAATGCTTTGAAAGATATCCGCGGAGTCGCATTTATGCCGGAAGCTGCGTTTGGAATCGCTAACCGTTGGTTGACAACGCTGACTATCGACTCAGCTCAAACAAGAACAAATACTAATCACTTAAACTTGTTACAAAAACTTGAGAAACAATTAGTCCAAACTCGTCCGCTTTGGAAGCCGATGCATTTACAGCCGGTGTTTGCCGGGTGCGATTTTTTTGAGCACAGCCAAGACGAAAATATATGTGTTGATTTATTTTCTAAAGGGTTGTGTCTGCCGTCTGGTTCAAATATGACGGTCGAAGATCAGGATCGGGTTATTGAGTTGATGATTAAGTATTTGGGTGGGTAAGCACATTAGTGGTTAAGTAGTGGTTATGTGAAGTGTGGTTATAGTGGTTGTAGAAGTTAAAGTGGTTATGGATGTTAATAATGGAGAGCGAGGAGGGGCAGCGTGGATTATAGAAAACTTGAAATATATGAATTTGCTTTCGTAACTCTATTCAAATCCACAAGTTCTCTCAATCTTTGCCCAGCTTGGAGAAGTACGAGCTTGGCAGTCAAGTTCGTCGAGCAGCCGTGTCAGTTGCGTTGATTATTGCCCCGCCCAACCAAAATAATAACTAAAAACTACCGAGGTGTTATGACGAAACGAATCTTTGATGTGATATTTTCCTTGATAGTTTTATTTTTCATTTGGCCAATTTTATTGATTTCAGCTATTATGATACGGCTTACTATGGGGAGCCCGGTGTTCTACAATCGGCAGCGACCTGGTTATTTAGAAAAGCTGTTTACAATTTATAAATTCCGGACGATGACTGATGCCTGCGATCAAAACGGTAATTTGCTGCCGGATGATCTGCGAATTACTCCTGTTGGTGCATTTATCCGCAAATATAGTATTGACGAGTTATTTCAGTTTGTGAACGTGCTCAAGGGCGATATGGCGCTGGTCGGTCCGCGTCCGCTGTTAATTCAATACTTGCCATTGTATAGTGAGCATCAGCGGTTGCGGCACGCAGTTAAGCCTGGTATCACTGGTTGGGCACAGATTAATGGACGGAATTCATTGAGTTGGAGCGCAAAGTTTGAATTGGATGTCTGGTACGTTGCGCATCAGTCGTTTTGGCTGGACATGAAAATTGTCATCCTGACGGTTGTGAGAGTTTTGAAGCGCGATGGAATTAACGCCGAAGGTTGTGCGACAATGCCGGTGTTTGACGGGAAGAACTGACCCTTGGCATGAGGGTCAGTTTTTTATTTCAGAGCGTTTTCAATCCGTTCTAATGCCTCTAGTAATAACTCCCGTGAACAGGCAAAATTCAAGCGCATAAAACCGCGACCCTGGCTACCAAATGCGGTGCCGTTATTCAAGCCGAGCTGAACTTTGTTGACGAAAAAATCTTGCAATACTGCCGGGTCTTCACTAATCGCCCGGCAGTCCAACCAGGCGAGGAAGGTCGATTGCGGGCGGATAAGTTTGATTTGCGGAATGCGAGTGTGGAGAAATTGCTCTAGTTCTACAAGGTTGCCTTGCAGATAACACAACAGTGTAGTTAGCCAAGGCTCGCCATCGGTATAGGCGGCGGTCAGCGCTGAGATGCCGAAATTGTTGATTTCATTCAAGCCCAGTCCGGCGAGCTGATAGCGAAACTGTTCGCGTAGCTCTGGGTTGGAAATTATTGTGTAGGCTGTTGATAATCCGGCAATGTTAAAGGTTTTACTTGGCGCATTGCAGACAATAGTGCGGGCGGCAATTTCCGGACTGATGCTACAAAGCGGAATGTGTTGCTGTCCATGGAAAACCAAATCAGCAAAAATTTCATCACTAATAACTATCAGGTTATGGCGCACAATGATTTCTGCCAGTTGTTCCAATTCAGCGCGTTTCCAGCACCGGCCGCTGGGATTATGCGGCGAACAGAAGATGAGCATTTTGGTGCGCGGGCTGATTTTTCGCTCCAAGTCCGCTAAATCCATATGATATTGACCGTCGCTTAAGATTAATGGATTCTCGATTAGGCTGCGGTTGTTTTTTTGAACGACTGAGAAAAACGGCGGATATATTGGTGGTTGGATAATGATTTCGTCACCCGGCTGGGTTAAGGCTAACACTGCTATTGCTTCGGCTGGAACAACACCGGGGGTAGTGGTTATCCAATCCGGACTTATTTGCCAGTCGTGGCGGCGGTTTTGCCAATCTACAATGCAATTAAAAAAGTCTTCATCCTTGTGAGCATAGCCATACACGCCATGCTCGGCGCGTTGGCGAATGGCCGATTGTACCGGCGGCGGCGATGCAAAGTCCATATCCGCGATCCACATCGGTAAAATATTTTCATTGCCAAAAACTGTTTTGACATCGTCCCATTTTCGGCTGGCAGTATTTTTGCGGTCGACTTCGAACGCGATACTTTTACAATAATCACATTTCGCCTGTGGAACTGGATTGCGTTTAACCAAGATGCACCTCCGAATTTTTGTAGAACAATCATTAGGTATGGCTTATAATCTACATGTATGAATTATAATGATACGACTGTGAATAATCAAATGGTTTGATGCAACAAGGATGTTTTTATGGAAAAAGTTACGGCGGCAATTGCCGGAGATTATCATGGTGAAACCGTTGAACGGGCGCTGCGAGAAATATTCGCCGAACATGGCGGTCTAGGCTCGTTTATCAACGCGAACGACAAGGTGTTGCTAAAAGTAAATATGGTTGATGCGGTTAGTAAAGAATTGGCAGTTACTACGCATCCGGAAATTGTCCGCGCCATGATCAAGTTGGTGCGCGAGTGTGGCGCAGAGCCTTCCGTCGGCGACTCCCCAGGGTTGGCATCCACTCGTAAAGCCGCGGTGAAGTGCGGGATATTAGCGGTGTGCAACGACTTAAAGGTAGAATTGTTAGATTTTTCGGAAGGAATAGAAGTAAAATTACCCACGGGGCGGTCGGTGAAAAAACTTTTTGTCGCCAAAGCGGTAACCAATTTTGAAAAAATTATCTCGCTTGGCAAAATGAAGACCCACACTTTTATGGGAACTACCGGCGCGGTTAAGAATATGTTTGGAATAATTCCCGGAACGAATAAAGCCAAGTGGCATTTTAATATGCAACATCAAGATCAGTTTGCTGAATTGTTGATGGATATTTGTAGCTACAAGCGACCGGTGTTTTCAATAATCGATGGTATTATCGGTATGGAAGGAAACGGACCACGTAACGGCAAACCGAAGTTTGCCGGGTTGCTGCTGGGTGGGGTTAATCCTTATGCAGTAGACGCGATTATGACCGAAAAGATGGGCTTTTCCAATACACTCAATCCGCTATATGAGCTCGCCATAACTCTCGGCGCGGTCTGTCCGGCCACAGAGATAACCGTTGTTGGCAGCGCTACCGCCTTTCGTTGTGAATTCAAACCGGCAAAATCTTATAAAACAGCTAATGAGGCTTATCCGCCCTGGTTAGTTACTCTGTTGCGCTGGATACTTACTTCGCGTCCGAAAATAAGTTATATGAAATGCGTGGGGTGCGGTGAATGTGCAAGAATCTGTCCGGCGGCGGCGATATTCATTGAAAAGAGCGTGGCGATTATTGATAAACAAAAATGCATCCGCTGTTTTTGCTGTCAAGAATTTTGTCCACACGATGCGGTTAAGGTCAAACAGGGGCTGTTGGCTAAACTTCTGTGAGTTGCCAAAGTTGCCGGAGTCGCCAGAGTAAACCTAGTATATTGGCAATTTAGAAATAATTGGAGGAATAGAGCAGATGCGAATCAAGTCAATTCAAATTGGGGTGGTCAGTATTCCGTTAAAGAAGCCGTTTAAGACGGCGCTGCGAATTGCAACTAGCATGGAAGATATTATTATCAAAGTAGTTGCCGACAACGGCGCCATTGGTTACGGCACTGCGGCACCGACGGCGGTCATCACCGGTGATACGCGGGGGTCGATAATCGAAGCCATTCAAACTTTTATCGGACCGAAATTAATTGGCGAGCGCATCGATGAATTGGAAAATATCATGGCAATTATCAATAAATCAGCGCTGCGCAATTCCTCGGCTAAGGCAGCTCTGGATATGGCTTGTTATGACTTGTTTGGGCAGCAGTTCAACTTGCCGCTATACCGATTATTTGGCGGGGCAGCGAACACTACTTATACTGACATCACCGTCAGTGTCAACTCCCCGGAAGAAATGGCGCTCGATGCGGTTGAATATGTGGCAGATGGATTTACAGAATTAAAACTGAAAGTCGGTACTGATTCCCGGATCGATATTGAACGGGTACGCGCCATTCGTAAGGCGGTCGGCGCAGGCGTCAAAATTCGTTGCGATGCTAATCAAGGCTGGCAGCCCAAAGAGGCAGTGCGCACAATCAGGGCTTTTGAAGACGGCGGGTTTGATATTGAATTAGTTGAACAACCGGTTATTGCTCACGATATTGAGGGTCTGAAATTTGTCACCGACAACGTTGCTACCGATATTATGGCCGATGAAGCGATATTTAGCCCATGGGATGCGATGCGGGTGCTAAACACCCGCGCGGCTGATTTGATTAACATAAAATTGATGAAAGCCGGTGGCTTGTATAACGCCCAGAAAATTGCTGCGATTGCCGAAACTTTTGGTATCGAAGTAATGGTTGGCTGTATGATGGAGTCGGCGGTTGGCGCTGGCGCTGCGGCAGCGTTTGCCGCCGGAAAACGTTGCGTTACCCGCACGGATTTGGATGCTCCATTATTGACTAGCGCTAATCCGGTTAGCGGCGGCGCGACATTTACCAATCGGACAATAACGCTGTCTGATGCTCCGGGAATGGGAATCAGTGGCGTAAATGGCTGGAAACTGATAGCGGAAATCCGGTAGAGGAGAGCGCATGAATAAGAAGTATCCCAAAGGTTTAGTCTTTCTATTTTTGACGGAAATGTGGGAGCGATTTAGTTACTACGGTATTTCGGCAATTCTGATTCTTTATCTTATAACCGGTCTGGGAGTTACCGATAAAGAAGCAGCGCTGGCGTCGGGAACGTATATTGCTTTTACGTTTATGACACCAATTTTGGGTGGTTTTGTCGCCGACCGCGTTCTCGGTCTGCGGCGTTCAGTTACCATTGGCGGGATATTTATTTTGCTGGGTAATTTGCTGTTGGCAATGGGTGGTGGATTGGTATACGTGTTTTCCGGGTTGGCGCTGGTTGCAATCGGCACCGGTTTTTTGAAGTCCACTGTATCGGTAATGGTCGGTAAGCTATATAAAGATGGTGACACCCATCGCGACAGCGGTTACACATTGTTTTATATGGGGATTAATGTCGGCGCATTGCTCGCCGGGCTTATCGTAACTTATGTAGCCGAAAAATATGGCTGGACGCTCGGATTTTATTTAGCGGCTGTTGGAATGCTCGTTGGATTGATTATTTTCCAATTTGGCTACAAATATTACAACAATGCTGTCGATGGTTTTGAACGGAAGAATTTGTTCAAGCGCCCGCTGGTATTGACCAATCTCACTTGGACGATAATTGGCACGATCGCGGTGTTTGTGGCGATGGTCTATTTGTTTCAGCACTCGGCTCAGACCAAAGTCGTCATTACTTATTTGAGTATGATTATCGTTGCGGGAATTTCTGTATTGGCGTTAACCTGCAAAGACAAGAAAGAGCGCAATTCAATATTTGCGATATTGATAATCATTCTCGCGGCGATTTGTTTTCAAGCGTTGTTCAAGCAAATGAATAATTCGCTCACGTTATTTGTTGACCGTGATTTTAACAAGGAATTATTCGGCATCCATATGGCATCATCATTTTTCGCATTAGTGCCAAATGCGCTGGCGGTAGTTGTGTTTGCCAGTGTATTTACCTGGTTGTGGGCTAAACTGGCTGACAATGGCCAGAACCCATCAATTCCGACGAAGATAGTTATCGCACTCTGTTTTGCCATAATTAGCTCGGGGCTATTAGCCTGGGTTGCCTCGGGTATCGCCGAGACCGGGGTTAAGGCTTCAGCGTGGTGGGTAATATTGGCCATTGCCATCCTAACTTTGGGTGAGCTCAATATTTTGCCGATGGGCTTGTCGGCGGTAAGCGCGCTCGCACCCAAACGTTACAGCGCGTTGTTGATGGGGTCGTGGTTCTTGTGCAGCTCGGTTGGTGGCTATTTTTCCGGATTTCTAACCAGTCTGGCTGAAATTCCCAAAGATAAAGTTCAAGATGTGGTATATACATCGAGCGTGTATTATGGATTGTATTGGAAATGCGCGCTAGCGTTAGTTGCTGTGGCAATCATAATGTTGTTGATTACGCCGTTTGTAAACAAGTTGATGGCGAAAAAATAATTTCGAAGGTGATACAGGGGTTAGGGTTGTTAGATATGAAAAAAAATTACGCGCTGGTTATAATATTGATTTGTTCGTTATTGTCCGGCTGTGGCATGGTCAATTCCGGAAAGACTGAAAAAGCCAAGATTGGGTTGATATTGAATTTTGGCGGACCCAATGACAGCGCCCGCAATCAATCTGCTGACGGCGGTTTGCATGAAGTGGCGCGTGATTTTGGCAGCGCTGTTGAAACGAAAATGTTTGAAACCGCCGCTGATGGTAGTAACGAAGAATATCTCATCCGGTTATTGGCGGCTAACGATTACAAAATTGTATTTTTGTTCGATAATGATTTGGGTGACCGGTTAGCGCAGATTGCCGCTGTTTATCCGAATACTCGGTTTGTGCGCTTGGACAGCAGCTATAAGTCAGCTCTGGGTAATTTGCAAGAGGCAGATTATGATATTCAGGCCGCCGGGTCGGCAGCCGGAATGTTGGCGGGAATGGCAAGTAAAACCGGGGCGATTGGCTTTATTGACTTTAGCGCCAAGAGCAACGAATCGGTCTTTGAACAAAGTTTTTTTCAAGGCATCAGAAAAGTCAGCCGCACCGGCGAATTAGTAGCGCTGACCAAAGACAAGTTGGCAGCGCTCCAAAAATCCGCTTCGGTAAAAACTATTAATCCTGTCACTCAACCGCCGGTTAACGGCAAAATTGATATTATATTTGCAAACGGTATGTATGCGGAGCAATTAGATTTAATTAATAGTTGCAAGAGTTTGCCGCTAAAAATAATTACCTGCGGCGCTAATCCGCTTGAAAAACTTACTGCTGAACAACAGCGACTGGTTATTGCGACATTCTACAAGAATACCGGCGCCACGCTGTATAGCGTTGTTAAACAACAATTAGCTGGCAAATTTCAATCCGGAGTGGTCCGCTATGGTTTGGCGAGCGGTATGGATGTTTTGTTGAACGACAAAGCAGATGGATTGACCGACGTGCAGAAGACGCTATACAAAAAACTGCTCAAAGATATTGAAACTAATCAACTGGGAGAAGCGAACAAATGAAATATGTAGTCACGACCGGATATTCCAAGATTAATGTTTTAAAAACCGACGGAGTTAATGCGGCAACCAAGAACGACTGGCTTACAGCTCGCAAGTGTTTTGCCGATGCCATCGCCCAAGGCGCTAATGATAGTGAGACGATGCGTAACTTTGCCGTAAGTTGTTTGCGGGTTAATGATGTCATGGAAGCCACCCGGGCTTACAAAAAACTGCTGGAGCTTGTTGCAGATAATGTCCAGTTTCTACGGGAGGCTGGTGCGTTGTTTTTTGATACTGGACTGTTTGTTGATGCTGAAGCAACCTGGCGCAAGTGTCCGGTAGATTTGTTACAGCAGCATCAGTTGTGCCGGGCAATTCTCATGCAGGAAACTGCCACTCCAGAACAGCTAGCTGAGGCCGATAATCTATTAAAAAAAGTTTCCGGAAAAATTGCTGGTTTCGATGAAATTATGCTTAAAGGAGCGCTGGCGCATCGCCGCAAGGACAATGCCGACGCTGGCAAGTGGTTCAACATGGCGGCGGAACTGCGTCCGAGCGACATCTCGGCGCTCAGCAATTTAGCCAAAATTCAAAAAGCCGGACGGGATGCCGGTGGATTTGCCGATACCGCGCGAAAAATATGCCAGATTCAACCGGATTGCGAGTGGCTGTGTGAGGACTTGGGTGAAGAGCGTCCGGGGCCGCTGCCGAACAACGAAATTGAGCAAATGATCAGGACCGCTATTGAGCATAAGGCCTCAGCCGCTAACTGGAACGGCATGGCGAAATTTTATCAAAGCCGGTTGCAACTGCACGCGGCGAAATTAGCTTTTGACCGGGCGCTGGTCGTTGCCAAAGGCACACCAGACGAGGTTAAGTTGCTCTGGAATTACAGTCTGCTGATGTTGCTCATGGGCGAATTTGAGGAAGGCCGGCGGCTGTACGAGGCGCGGTTGGAATTGAGTGGTATGATCCATGTTTCGAAAATAATGCCGCAGTGGAGCGGTCAGTCGTTGCACGGTAAAACGTTGATGATTTATTCCGAGCAAGGGATGGGCGATATTATTCAGTTTGTGCGCTTTGTGCCGCTGGTTAAGCAAATGTTTGGTGGAACAATCAATCTGGTAGTGCAAAAGCCGCTGGTGCCGTTGTTTAAAAACATTCCTAATGTTGACAACGTGCTAGAATATATTCCCGGAGTGCAGGCTCAGGAAATTTGTTCTTACGATTACGCGGTGGCGATGCTCAGTTTGCCGTTCCGGATGAATTTGCCGTATGCCGCATATCCACGCGACCGCTACATCGAGATTGCCGGGTTGCAACCGACTGAGGAAATTAAAAAAATCGCCGCTGATTTGAGCGGCGATAAACGGTTAAAAATCGGCTTTTGTTCAAGCGGAAATCCGGATTTGCCACGCACCAAAATTCGCGACTGTCCGTTTGAACACCTTGAACCGCTGTTGGAAATCGAAAATGTACTCTGGGTAAACTTAAATAAAAACCTTGCAGACCGTAATTTTGGCGCTAACACCATAAATCCGATGAACGCGGTGCGTGATTTTGTCGATACGGCGTTGTTGGTTGAAAGTTGCGACATTATCCTCACTGTAGATACCGCAATGGCGCATCTTGCCGGAGCGCTTGGTAAACCATTATGGTTGTTGCTATTTTTTGAATCCGAGTGGCGCTGGGGGGTCAATGTTGAAGACAATTTCTGGTATCCGACGATGCAAGTCTTTCGTCAACCGACTTTTGGCGACTGGGATGACTGCGTGCGGCGAGTCCGGGAAGAATTGTTGTTGGCTGTTAGCGGCTAACCGCCATTAAATAAATTGCCATAGCTCTTTGATTATCAGTAATAGCGTCATTATCACGAACAGCGGTTTGATGTACTCAGCGCCTTTTTTGATGGCGAGTTTGGCGCCGAGCCGGGCGCCGATAATCATGATTATTCCCATAGGGATACCGTAGCGGTAATCGATCTGATTTAACCAGGCGAAAGTTATCAAAGCGGCCAGGTTGCTGGTAAGGTTAAGGGCTTTAGCATTTGCCGAGGCTTCGACAAAATCAAAACCCATGTAGAGAAAGCAGAATATCAAGAACGAGCCGGCGCCCGGTCCGAAGAAACCGTCGTAAAAGCCCAGCCCGCCGGCAAACAGAAACGCCAGCGCCAGTTCGCGGTGTGATGAACCGGCATAAGAAGATTCGTCGCCCCAGTTTTTTTTCATTACTGTGTACACGGTGACCGCGATCAATAATACGATTATTAGCGGTTTGAGGATTTCGTTGGAGATGTGCTGCACGGCAAACACGCCGAGTACCGCGCCCACAAAAGTGAATGGGATTTGTTTGAGCACCAGACTTAGATTCAATTTTCCGGCGCGAATGAAAGTGACGGCGCTGGCGACAGTGCCAATCGAGCTTGCCATTTTGTTAGTGCCAAGCGCCAATGTCGGCGGCATTCCGGCAAGCAATAACGCCGGCAGACTGATTAAACCGCCGCCGCCGGCCATCGCATCTACGAATGCCGCGACAAATCCGGCTGCTAATAGCGGCAACAGTATGTAAATATCAAAAGGCATTTCCCCTCCAATCGTTAATGCAAAGGTTCGCTATCTACGATGGTTACGCAGTCTAACTGATTTACCACTTGAGCTTTGATGCCATCCAGGTATTCGCGTCGCAGCAACGCTTGCTCGGCAGCTTCGGCTTCGGTCAAACCGGTTGTTTTCTTTATCGCAGCCAATTCGTTAATTCGCTCAATCAATTTCTTTATGTCCATGTCTATCCTTTCTGTTCAGTATTTCGCATAATAGTATATTACGGATGAGTTCAATTTTCAATGAAAAGGAAACCACTCTCAATGTTGAAAAAAACGCTTTGGCTGTTAATGGCGATTTGTATCGTGCTGTTCGGTTTTTGGGGCTGGGATAAATTATTCGCGCCGCCGGCGCCTATAAAGCAGACACAGTTTTTGATGGATACAATAATTGAGATAACTGCCTACGGTGATAACGCCGCACTCGCCGAAAACCAGGCATTCACCGAAGTACAGCGCTTGCATAAAATATTTGACCGCTTCGATAAAAATAGCGAGGTGTCCTTAATCAACTCTAACGCCGCTATCAAACCGGTAATTGTCTCCAAGGATTTAATTCTCTGCATCAAGCGGAGCGCTGAGCTGAGCGCCAAACTCGACAACGCTTTTGATTTGACCATCGGACCGCTGACCGAGTTATGGGGAATTGGTCACAAGGTTGATTTTGTTCCGAGCGCAAGCCAAATTAGTCAGTTACTGCCGCTGGTTGATTACCGGGAAATTGTTATTGACGAGCAGCAACTTACAGTATTTTTGAAAAAAAAAGCCATGAAGCTGGATTTCGGCGGTGTTGCAAAGGGTTATGCTTGTGATAGAATAATTGATATACTGAAAAACAACGGCATCACTTCAGCGTTAGTAAATGCCGGTGGTGATGTGCGAGTTATTGGCAACCGTGTTGACGGAAAACCTTGGCGAATCGGTATTCAAGATCCCCGTCGTCCGGAAAAAATGCTCGGCTCTTTGGCACTCGAGGGCTGGGACACGATGGAAACTAGCGGTGATTATCAGCGCTACATCGAGGTAAACGGAATTCGCTATTCGCATATTCTTGACCCCAAAACCGGCGAGCAACCTCGAGCGTTGACGGCTGTCACTGTCATCGGCGGCAATTCGTTGGACTGCGACATTCTTTCAACAGCTTTGTATATCGTCGGGGTAAAGTCGGGGAAAAAACTGCTTAAACAATTTCCCGGCGTGGAAGCGGTATTTTCGACTAAAGATGGTCAAGTGATTTTGACGGACGGGTTGAACGGAAAGTTTCAGCCGGAAAGAGAGTAAGTTTGAATAATCAAGCCATGACTTTAGCGCTGATTAAAGAGCAAATCACAACCCATAAACCGTTTCGCACGGCAATGCGCCGCACTGCGGTGCTGGTGCCGCTGCTGGAGACTGCTAACGGTATCGAAGTGTTGTTTCAAGTGCGGTCGTTTGCTTTGAAGTGGCAGCCGGGCGATATTTGTTTTCCCGGCGGTCATTACGAGGATTGCGATGACAGTATGCAGCATACTGTCGTGCGGGAAACTTCTGAAGAACTAGGTTTGCCGCCGGAACAAATTGAAGTTTTTGGAAAAATCGGCAGTTTTTACAGTCCGTTAGGAATGGAAGTGCATATTTTCGCCGGTCAGCTACACGCTAACCTGGAAAGTTTGCGGTTTGATCCCGACGAAGTTAGCGAGTGTTTTACCGTTCCCTTAACCTGGCTTTTAGAAAGTCAGCCGCAGCGTGCTACTGTTCAACATGGCACCCGGCCGGGGAAAAACTTCCCCTACGACTTGTTGGCAGATTATTCTGAAGATTGGAAAATTCGTCAGAAGTATCCAGTGCTGTTTTATAACTATAACGACCGCATTATCTGGGGATTAACGGCTGAAGCGCTACATCAATTTTTGGATGTTATTGCGTTAAAATCTGAAATCTGAAAGCTGAATTGTGAAATCAAAGCCTAAGCAAAGAGCATAAAGTTGATGGAGAAATTTGTATGTTTAATGAAGTTGCTGTGAATGATTCCGCTATTAACTACTTTGGACGTTGGGATTTTAGCGTTGCCGGCACAGCCCGTATCGGCTGGGGGTCAGCCTATATCAAGGTTCGATTCAGCGGCAGTAGTCTGAGTATCAGGTTGACTGACACGGTGGATAATTGGTGGCAATTTAGCGTGGACGGCGCGCCGTTTGAAAAGTTTCAACCCAAGCAGCCGATAACCGAATTAGCAAATAATTTGGCTGATAACGAGCATGAGTTGGTGTTGTTTCGCCGGACTGAGGGCGGTCTGGGGATCAGCGAGTTTGGCGGGTTAATTTTGGCTGCCGGTGCCAGCGTGATTGAACATGATTACTCCAAACAACGACGGATTGAATTCGTTGGAAACTCGATTGTTTGTGGCTATGTAAACGCCGGACCGGACTGGATTAATCAGGATAGTTACATGGCGTTTTCTGTGCATTTGGCGCGGTTGTTGAACGCAGATTGGCACTGTACTTCGATTTCCGGCATCGGTGTGTTGCACAACTATGATGAGCCGTGGCCGCCGTGTCTGCCGCACTTGCAAGACTATTATCCACAGACGCATAAATGTGAAAATGAATTGCGCTGGGATTTTTCACGCTGGCAACCGGATGTGGTAATAGTTGCAACCGGTACTAACGATTTTACCGATGTTAATAGAAAACCCACTGCTACCGAGTTTAAAACAGGCTATGCTGAGCTTATCGCTGTTATCCGATTGAACAATCCGCAAGCGAAAATCATCTGCACCGAACCGATTCCCGGTTGGGCGGGACCGCTATGCCGGGACTGGATTAATGAATTGGTCATGGAGTGTAATGCGCGCGGTGACCGGGAAATATATTATCTGTCCTGTAATGTGCCAGAACCGCTATTGTCCGACGAACATTATGTCGGCGATGGCACTCATCCGAACATTCTTGGCGGCGCAGTGCTTGGCGGATACTTTCGAGATAAGGTGGCTGACATTGCCGGCTGGAAATGAACAATCTTTCATAGAAATCTGGAGGTGAAATGACCGATATTAAGACTTTTGGGTTGCTACCGAAACCGAAATCGCTGCGACGAAAGCCTGGAGCTGGATTTGAACTAAGTGCTGACACCAATGTTATGAGTTGTGCGCTGGCAAAAACTGCTGTCAAATTATTTGCCGCAAACGTTTTGCAAATCGGTATAAAAGTTGAAATAAAAAAAGTGGTTGGCAAAACGGCTAAAGCCATAGTATTTGCGCGAGCAGTCGGATTTAATGATGAAGGCTACTCCATCGATGTTTCGTCACGCAAAATTCTGGTGCAGGCAACTAAAGCGGCGGGATTTTTTTATGCCGCGCAGACACTAACCCAATTGCTGCAACCAGGCGCTTGCGGCGTAATTATTCCACCAGTAAGTATTAAAGACCAACCACGCTTTATTTGGCGCGGACTGATGTTGGATTGCTGCCGCCATTTTTTTGCTATGGCTGAACTTAAGAAAATTATTGACACGATGGCATCTTTGAAATTAAACGTTTTTCATTGGCATTTGACCGAAGACCAGGCCTGGCGGCTGGAAATAAAAAAATATCCCGAACTCACAGCGAAAGCTGCATGGCGGGACAATAGCGGATTTGGAATGGCGGACGGTGTTACCCCGCATTACCAGGACGGCAAATACGGCGGGTTCTACACGCAGGCTGATGCCCGGGAAATTGTCAGCTATGCCGCCGAGCGGTTTGTCACAATAGTTCCGGAAATCGAATTACCCGGACACAGCACCGCGCCGTTATGTGTATATAACGAGTTAGGCTGTACCGGCGGGCCTTATGAATTTGAGTCAATGGGAGGAGTCTTTCGGGAAGTTTATTGCGCTGGAAACGATAAAGTTTTCGAATTTTTACGCGATGTGCTGGACGAAGTGCTGGCTATATTCCCGTCCCAATACATTCATATCGGCGGCGACGAGTGTCCGAAAGACCGTTGGCGCGAATGTCCGAAGTGTCAGAATCGGATAGCTGCAGAAGGATTAAAGGACGAAGATGAACTGCAAAGCTGGTTTGTGCGGCAAATTGAACAACATTTAAATAAGCATAACCGCAACCTAATCGGTTGGGATGAAATTCTCGAGGGCGGTCTGGCACCGAATGCCACAGTTATGAGCTGGCGTGGTAACGCTGGCGGGATTGCCGCCGCTAACATGGGTCACGATGTTGTAATGACACCGACTACTAATTGTTATCTGGATTACGTTCAGGGCCGCAATGCCACCGAACCCAAAGCCATTCCGGGTGGTTTTTTGCCGTTAGAGAAAGTATATGAATTGGAACCAGTTCCTCGGCAAATAAAACCAGCGCAACGCAAACATGTTATCGGTGGCCAAGCGAATATGTGGACGGAATACGTCCAGACTGACGATCATTTGGAATATATGATTTTCCCCCGACTGTGTGCGTTAGCTGAAGTAGTTTGGAGCCCAAAAACCGGACGCAACTGGGAAGATTTCCGGAAACGGCTCGCCATTGAAGGCAAGCGGCTACGTACCCGGGGTGTTAATTATCGCTCGCCAGATTAAATTATTCGGTTATTTGCATTTAAATAATTTCGTGTTGTTCAAAGATATTTGAAAAATTAGGAATTGGCGGCCGATGGCAGTCTTAATACAGCTGTTGTTGCCGATTCGGGAGCGAAAATAATTGGAAACAAGAGTTTTGGCGAAATACGCGATGTTTGCAGTATTAGTGTTTGTAGCTACCTATGCTTTGAAAGTCCCAATATTTCACGGCTTGCCACACATGGGCGATGCCGTGATTATGGCGCTGGCACTTACTTTCGGAAAGCAAGCCGGAGCGGTTGCGGGAGCGCTTGGCGCGATGCTTTCGGCGTTGCTTAGTGGTTACAATATTTTGTGGTTGCCGGTCAGTTTTATTATTCATGGATTGGAAGGCTATCTGACCGGCTGGATTGGTTACAACAGCCGGTTTTTTTCTCGTCGATTGCTAGCGGTAGTCATAGGCGGATTGGTCATGGCGGTCCTGTATCAGGGTGTGTCGTTTTTGTATTATGGCATCGGCGCTGTTTTACCACAGTTTATTGGTAACGTCTTGCAATTTAGCAGTGGTGTAGTTGTTTCGCTAATTTTGGCGTCGGCGCTGGAACGAGTAAAAGCTATGGGTGGTTAGCTATTGCTTGGCATCATTCAAAAAAAGTAGGTATTGTAATGGAGTTATCCTGCCTGCCGGTTTCGGTGCGGATCCAGGTGTCAAAGCTGCGTTTGCCTTCGTGCAACACGAACACCCGGCCACCACGCTCCAGCGGCGCCGGACCGTAACAACCGATACCACTTTTTCGTCCATAGCCTAGCGCCACTCCTTGGAGAAAGCCGACGTAATCGTTAACGTGGTCGTGACCGACAAAAACGCCCATGACATCGTGTTTTTCTAGTAGCGCGGCAAACATACCAGTGTTGCGCTTTGGGGAACATTCAGTTTCCAGTTTTGTGCCGCTAACTTTACCGGATTGCCATAGTTGACTGTATTCCATCAAGGGAATGTGGAAGAACATTAGCGCCGGTAGCGGAGCGTTATTGTTGTTCTTGGTGTAATTCGTCGATTGGCTTCGGTACCAATTGATTTGTTCCGGTGACAACCGGTCGTATTCGCCGTTATCCAGCGGCTGGAAATCGTCTTTAGTTATTTTTACTATTTTACCGGATTTCAACTTAACGTCCGCTGAAGTGGTCAGTGCATCGGCAATTTGTTTTTTATCAAATTCTTTAATCGCATAGAATATTTCATCGGCATCAGCGCCGAATTTTTTCACAAGCAACTTGTAATTCGGTGCGGCATGGCTGTTGGAGACCTGTCGTTCAATATTTCTGGATTTGTAGTCGATATATGTCAGCGGTTGGGAACGTGAGTCCAACAGGTAAATCAAGGAAGCGATTTTGCTGGTCTGAGCGGCTTTGATTTCCAGGGTGTAGTTGCCGCTGCCACCCAATTCATCCGGTCCGGGTTTGACCAGGGAATAAGGACGGTTTTGCAAATAATTCATAAGCTCCGGACCGGTAAATCTCGATTCAAAATCATGATTTCCGAGCACAACCGCCCAAGGAATTTTGCGACTAATCACCGGGTTGAGCGTATTGTCAAAATGGTCGCTTAGCGACATTTTAGTCCAGATATAGTCCCCAGTGAAAACGACCAAATCCGGTTGTTCGCTGTCCAGAATCAAGCCAATATAATCACTATACTGTTTTAAATAATCAGCGCCTTTGTCCGGTTCCATGTGAATGTCGGTAAATTGAATAATTTTGAATGTACCATCGGCGTGAAATTTTAGCGTTGGACTGCCAGCGGCTACTATCGAGCTTAAACAAACAACAGTTAACGTCATTGTGCAGATAATTACTGATAGTTTTAAGAGTAATGACATATAATTATTCTCCATGGTATTTTCTTGTTGATACTATTCTGCAAAAAACAGCTAAATCCTGCTGGAGCTGGCTGGAATTGGAAAATGTTGGCAAAATTGAAATGTTTCTATGACAAAAAAGACTATACAGAAATTCAATACTTCTGTATAGTATTAACAATTCATTGGCCTGCCCGGGAGGATTCGAACCTCCGACCTCTTGGTTCGTAGTCTGACCCGTGCGTTTTTGGCGTCGTCACGTCTAATTTTTGTAGAGCCTTATTTTATGCGGGTTATCAGGTTTTCGTACTCGCTTTTTTTACGCATGTACTCGCACAATTTGGCATAGTTTTTTCGTCGCGTAGCAGACGGGTAGCAGACAAGTAGCAGACAAATTCTTGTGACGCGGCTCGTCTTTTTTTTGAGAGAGTTGAATTTCGCTGTGATAGTATGGCGGATGAATTTATATTGTTATTTTACTTTGGATGGGGTAAAGTATAATAAAGAATATCTTATTATACTTTGTGGGGTTAAAGTGGATATTAACAAATTTATTTCAGGATCCTACGAACAGGGCTATGAGTTCAAGAGTTTTGTGCCAGCGAAAATCAATCAATCCTGGACTTGGTCGGACCCGGTGATTAACACGATGCTGGAACAGGCATCGCTGTTGTTGGGTGAATTGAACGCATTGTCTAGGTTTGTGCCGGATGTGGACATGTTTATTCGTATGCACGTACTTAAAGAGGCGGTTGTGTCCAGCCGGATTGAAGGAACGCGTACTGGGATGGACGATGCTTCGTTGCCGGAAATCGACGTAACTCCGGAAAAACGGGATGACTGGAACGAGGTTAATAATTATGTTCGGGCGATGAACTACGCGATTGAGCGATTGCAGGAATTGCCGCTTTCGATGCGGTTGTTGCGTGAGACGCACGCGATTTTACTGGATAGTGTTCGCGGTAAGCATAAGTTGCCGGGTGAATTTCGTAGCAGTCAAAATTGGATTGGTGGTGCAACAATTAAAGATGCCGTTTTTGTGCCGCCGACGCACAATTTGGTAGCGGAGTTGCTTTCAGATATTGAGCAATTCTTGCACGACGATACTGCTAATGTTCCCGATTTGATAAAAATTGCGATAGCACACTATCAGTTTGAGACGGTGCATCCGTTTCTCGATGGCAATGGCCGGATTGGCAGGTTGATGATTACGCTATACCTTGTAAGCCGCGGTATAATGGATCGACCGTTGTTGTACTTGTCGGATTATTTTGAAAATAATCGCTCGCTGTATTATGATAATCTAACTTTTGCGCGGACCAAAAATGATTTGGCGCAATGGCTGAAGTTCTTTCTTGTGGGAGTGAGTCAAACCGCCGCCAAGTCGGTTGCGACTTTGAAGAAGCTGCTGGATTTGAAGCTGCAGCTAGAAGGCCGGATCAAGAAAAATCTTGGTAAACGCAGCGAGGCGGCATTGCAACTGCTGGATCAGCTATTCGCGACACCGGCAGTTAGTATAAAAACCGTGGCTGAAACAACCGGATTGTCGACGCGCGCTGCGACAGCGCTGATCACGGCGCTGATAAGCGAGGGGATTTTGTATGAGGTAACCGGCAACCAGCGTAATCGGATTTTCTCGTTTAAGGACTATCTCCAGATGTTTGAGTGAAGCAGGCAAAATTTAACTCCGTTATGTGCAGTTTTTAACCCTTGAGTATAATAAGGATTTTCTTATTATACTTTCGAGCGTCAAAGTACATTAACGGAGTTTTTATCTTTTCGATGTTCAAGTTCGACTAGGCTATTCATAAATAAATTAGCAAATGTTTATCAGAGCGCGAAAGGGGGGACAAATTGTCCCCCCCTTCGTAATTTTTGTGACGTTTTTTTCAGTTGTACGATATTACCGTACGACTGAAAGTGTACGAAAATAGCGTACATTTCAACCGTCCGCTGTGATCGGACATTTCAACAGATATTAATATCGAATTTCTCAGCGCTAACTTCTTCAATCCGCCGCATCAGCGCTTGCCAAGTTTCGATGTCCCAGCTATGCCCGCCGCCACCGTCTTTTAGTTCTTCAGCAATTTCTTCGTGCATTTTCTTTAGTTGAAACTTGTTGAACACATCGAGGTTCTGTTCGATGGCATCAGCAACGGCGCCGACGATATAGCTCTTACGTCCGAGCGCATAGCGTAATGCCGCCAACAGGATTAAAGGTTCGACGGTTGCTTGTGGGCTATTGTTTGGGTCAATCATTTCTTTCACCTCTTAAACACCAGTCCCGCAATATCCATCGCCGCTTTTTTCTCTTCGTCGAGAACATGACTGTAGGTGTCTAGGGTCAGCCGGATGTCGCTGTGACCGAGCAGCTCTTGGATGATTTTGATATTGACGCCGTTGCGGAGCAGACGGGTGGCGAAAGCGTGGCGCAGGTCGTGCAGCCGCAGGTGGCAATTGGCGCGGCGCCGGAGCGCAACGCTGAAATCGGCTGGCTCATAGATTTTACCGTTGTTGTGGATAATGAATTTCGACAATACTACCGCTTCGCGGCGGTATTCGTCCAGTTCGTCGAGGATTATCTGCGGCAGATGTAAAATCCGGTTGGATTTTTCCGATTTGCAGTCGGCGATTTGCGGGCCGCCCGGCGCACGGATGACTGCCTTGTTGATGGAGATTGTGCCTTTGGCGCGGTTGTAGTCGTTCCATGTCAAGCCGAGCAGTTCCGAGCGGCGGATGCCGCTGGCCAGCATGATAACGAAGCCGATATAAAACAGCGGATGCGGTTTGAGATTGTTGAGGATGTCGTCCAGCTGTTCCTGCGAATATTCGACAAACTCGCGGCGTTTGATTTGCGGCAGCGCGATTTTGCGAATTGGCGTTACCGCCAGCACGCCGTTTTCGACCGCGATATTAAAAATCTGTTTGTAGAGCTGGGTAATCGACTTTTTTAGTTTCGGTGAACCGGTAACATTGTTGACCAGTTCTTGCAGCTGAATCTGCTTGAATTTTCCGAGCTTAATCCGGCCGCAGGCGTGCTTGAACATATAATTGCGGGCTATCGACAGATAACCGGCGTAAGTGTTGGCGCGTACCCGTGGTTTGATATAGACTTCCAGACACTTTGCCGCCCATTCGCCAAGCGTGATCGTGTCGTCAATGTCGATGCTGTTCGCGTAGCGATCCTGCAGTTCGCGCAACATCAGCCGCGCATCCGTCAAACTATCGGCGGTGCGCGTCTTTCTGATTTGCCGGCCGTCCTGATCATAGCCGACCGTCAGCTGAACCATGTATTTGTCGCGTTTTTTGGTTATCGAGCCATCACCGTTCGTCCGTTTTCTCATCTGCTTCCAGCCTCGTGAACGCCTTAATCATGGTGTACACCATTTTCTTGTGTTCGTCTTTCAATTTAATAAAATCCGACCAGATATCCGCCGCGTCAACGTGAAAATCAAATAGTGAATCTATGGAAACGCCAAACAGCGTGCAAATTTTTATAATATTTTCGTGGCTGGGCATCGTGCGGTCGTTTTCCCAAGATGCGATATTGGTCTGGGCGATACCGATCTTTTCCGCCATTTCCGCCTGCGTTAATGTTTTGTGCAGACGCAATTGTTTTATTTTTCCACCTAGCATAAAATCACCTCACCTCTATTTTATGCTAAATAAAACGAAATGCAACTAAAAAATGATTGACTGTGCGAAGAAGTTGCGCTATATTAGACGCATAACATCTATAAAAGAAAATTTAGAGAAGGAGAGTGTGGAGATGTTTGTGACAGTCGAGCAGTTTTGTAAAATTACCGGGTTGGGTGACAAGTTCGTGCGCAAGCTGTGCAAATCAGCGGATTTTCCGGTGATGATGGTCGGCCGGAAATACATGATCGACCGCGAGGCGGCTATCAAGTTTCTCAAGGACAAAGCGGCGTACCGCGATTATATCAAGACGCGAACGCGCGCTTCGTAGTCCGCGATGAACAAGTTTGAAAAATGCGGCCGGTTTATCGGGGCAATTGACGGTTTGCATGTCAGTCACATTGCGACGGCGGTATATGTTTTCATTCTCGGACACGCGGCGGCAAGTGGTTTGGTAAGGCTGGATGATGCCAAAACCGCAGACTATCTGGCGCTGACTGCGGCGGAATATTCAACGGCGTGTGCCGAATTGCGGGCGTTGGGATTTATGACTTGGGCAGATGTGGACGGCATGACCGAGTATCAGCTAGAAATGGCGGCGGGAAAATAATGCACGGGGCGGGACAGCGCAATGGAAATTTACAGCTATATTGAGTTTGTCGCCGACCAGATGGCGGAATTGACCGGCAATGAAGTGAAAATGCTGCTGTTTTTGCTTAACGAGATGAACAAACGCTACTGGCGTCCGGTGACAATGCCGGAGAGTACGATTTTGAAAGCGCTGAATATTTCCCGGCCGACGTTCTTTGAAATCCGCGAACGGCTGCACAGCAAACAGCTGATTTTTTACCAGTCCAACGGCCGCTATGCGCCGACCTACGCGCTGCATTTTCACAATGTCCGCCGCAAAGCGCTGGACGAATGATCGAACAGCGATGACCGCCATGCAATCAAACGCATGAGCGGTTTTCTTTTTGGCGTTATCTGTGGATAACTTGTTGATAACTACAATATAAGTTGTGTATAATATGTGTATAAATGTGAAATATTTTGACCGCTATAGTAAAGAAAATTGTCCGGCTAAGTCAATAAACCTGCCTGACACCAGGCAACTTTCTTGACCTAATCCTCATACCATACTCGTTTAAAAATTAAAGAAAAACCCGTCGTAGAGAACGGATTATTTTTGAAAGAAGGTGAAACCGATCAATACCCCACACGAACAATATTTACCGTTGATCAAGAAAACCGCCCGCCGCTACTATTACATCGAGGATGCCGAACAAGAAGCCTGGCTGTGTTGTTGTCAGGCGGTCAATGATTTTGACGAGAGCCGGAACGTGAAATTTAGCACCTTCCTGATGTTGCGGCTGCGCCAGCACTTTTTGACGCTGATCCGGACCAAACAAAAACGGTAGCGCGCCAACGCAGCCGTTAAAAATGAAGCAATATTGACGGAAAATCAGAACTATCAAGTTGGCAGCACCGATCAGCCGCGTGAAATCGATCTGTCAACCTTACCGCCACGGACGCGAGAAGCGGCGCGGTTGATGCTGGAAGGAAAGACGCTGACGCAAGCCGCCCGGCAGATGCGGATAACGCCGCAGGCAGTACGGAATTTACTGAACCGGGCGCGGAAATTGCTGCTACTCAAAAGCTGACTGCACTAATTTGCTATATCTTTTGCCTCAGTGTAAAATATGTTCAAATATCGAGCGAATGGTTG